>NZ_JBXANP010000024.1:0-63092 GCF_058801745.1 Rugamonas sp. GW822-FHT03B10
AGTAGCTCAGTTGGTAGAGCGCAACCTTGCCAAGGTTGAGGTCGAGAGTTCGAGACTCTTCTCCCGCTCCAGAATTCTCGCAGCAAGCATCGCGCTGGCTGCGGCAAGAAAGCAAGACCGCGCTGCGCGGTTCTGCCCAGTAAGACCCTCTGGCGAGGTAGCAAAGAGGTTATGCAGCGGCCTGCAAAGCCGTCTAGGTCGGTTCGATTCCGATCCTCGCCTCCAGAACATCAAGGGTTTGCCGCTGTGCGCGGTAAGCCGGACTCAAGAAAATCACCGCTTCGACGGTGATTTTTTTATTTTCGCGCTGATATTCTTCAACACCTGCGACATCACAAACAAACCAACCCCTGCGCAGTATCAAGTCGCCGCCTGTTCCCGCCTGTTCGATACGCACGCGCGCCAGACTTTGCGCCGGTGCGGTAAGCTGGTCAATCTTACCGCACGTGCGAGGGGTCACACATGGCACGCGATATCGTGGTGATCAGCGGCGCCTCGGCCGGCATCGGCCGGGCGACGGCCATCGAGTTTGCCAGCCACGGCTGGCGCGTGGCCTTGCTCGCGCGCGGCGCCGATGGCCTGGATGGCGCGCGCCGCGACGTCGAGCGGGCCGGCGGCGAGGCCATGGTGCAGGTGGTGGACGTGGCCGACGCCGCGCAGGTCCAGGCCGCGGCCGCGCGCGTGGAGCGCGAATGGGGACCGATCGCCGTGTGGGTCAACAATGCCATGGCCACCATCTTCTGCGAAGCCAGCAACATCGCGCCCGATGACTTTCGCCGTGCCACCGAGGCCACGTATTTCGGCACCGTGTGGGGCACCCAGGCGGCGTTGGCGCGCATGGTGCCGCGCGACGCGGGTGTGGTCGTGCAAGTCGGTTCCGCGCTCGCCTACCGTTCCATCCCGCTGCAGGCGCCTTATTGCGGGGCCAAGAGCGCCATCCGTGGCTACACGGACGCGCTGCGCTCCGAGCTGATCCACCAGCGCAGCCGCGTGCACCTGACCATGGTCCACCTGTCAGCCTTCAATACGCCGCAGTTCGACTGGGGCCGCACCTGCTACCAGCGCGCGCCCAAACCGCTGGGCAAAATCTTCCAGCCCGAGGTGGCCGCGCGCGGCATTTACTGGGCCGCCACGCACCGCCGTCGCGAACTGTGGGTGGGCTGGCCCGCCGTGCTGGCCATCATTGGCACCCGGCTGCTGCCCGGCTATCTGGACCGTAAGCTGGCCAGGCAAGCCTTTGACGGCCAGTTGTCGAACCAGCCGTTGCCGCCGGGCCGGCGCGACAATCTGTACCAAGCCGTCCCTGGCGACCATGGCGCCCACGGCCGTTTCGACGATGTGGCGCTGAACCGGAGCGCGCAACTGTGGTTCACCACGCATCGCTGGACATGGGGGGCGGGGTGTGTCGTCGCGCTGGCGGCGCTGGGCGTGGCGCTGGCGCGGGGGCTGGGATGAGCACGCACGCCGCGCTTGCGGTGTGTGCCATGCTGGCGGTCCGCCCGCGCAGCGGCAGGGCGTTGGGCGTGAACTTCGCGATTCAGTTCTCGTAGCTGCTTGCGTCCTGTTCGCGCAGTTCCAGTCCCAGGCCAGGACGGTCATCGTGGGCCGCCAGCATGCCGTCGTGCGGTTGGGGCGCGCCGTCGAACAGCAGCTGTTCGATGCGCACGTGATCGTGGAAATACTCAAGGTGGACGGCCGGCCGCGCCGCGCAGCACAACGGCGCGTGCAGCGCCGGCGCGCAATGGCTGGACAGCGGGATGTGGAACGCTTCGCACAGCGCGGCCGCGCCCAGGAATCCGGTGACGCCGCCGCAACGGGTGGCGTCCGCTTGCAGCACATCGACAGCCCCGGCCGCCAGCATGCGCTGGAAATAGGGCAGGGTGTCGCCATACTCGCCGGCCGCGATGGCCATGCCGGGCGGCGCGCGTTCGCGCAGCAGGCGCAGGCCGGGCAGGTCGTCCGACGGGACGGGCTCCTCCAGCCAGCTCACGCCGGCGGCGGCGAATTCCTGGGCCAGCCGCAGCGCTTGCGGCACGGTGTAGGCGCCGTTGGCGTCCACGAACAATTCCGCATCGGGTCCGATGGCTTCGCGCGCCGCGCGCACGCGTGCCGCGTCCTCTTGCGGATCGCGCCCGACTTTCATTTTCACACGCGTCATGCCGGCCGCGCGCCAGTCGCCCAGTTGCTGCCACAGGCGGGCGACGGTGTAGCTGGTGAAGCCGCCGCTGCCATAGACGGGAATGTCGGCGCGGGCCTGGCCCAGCAAGGTGGCCAGCGGCAGACCGGCCAGCCGCGCCTTGACATCCCACAGCGCCACGTCGACGGCCGACACCGCCATGGCGCCGAGGGCGCGGCAGCCGAGGTTGCGCAAGTGGCTCACCATGTCGTGGTAGCGCGCGCCGGTGGCCAGCGCGTCGCGCGCGCGCAACAGCGGCGCCAGTTGTTCGCGGATCAGCACGGCCGCCGCGTGGCTGGCGTAGGTGTAGCCGAGGCCGCGCGCACCACCGGCCTCCAGTTGCACCACCACCAGCGTGGTGCTGTCCCACGCCAGCGTGCCGTCCGATTCGGGCGCGTCGGTCGGAATGGTGTAGCTGCGCGCGCTGAGCGCGGTGATGGGAGCTTGAGGCTTGAGCATGTGGACATCATAGGCGTGTGCGCACACGTGCGGCGTTCGATATGCGCAGGCAACGTGGCGCTGCCGTCGCGCTGATCGCGCCACAATGGCGTCGGTCTAGTCGTCATGTCCGGTTTCACCGCAACGGGAATGTCATGCCGCAAGCGTTTCGTCCTCATACGGTATTGCTGCTCAAGACCGCCGCCCTGCTGGCGTGCGGCCTGCTGGCCGGCGCCGTCTTGCTCGCGCGCTGGGTGATGACGCCGGCCGCCGCGCGCAATGCGCCGGTGCCGCAGCCGATCGCGTTCAGCCACCGGCACCATGTGGGCGACGACGGCATCGACTGCCGCTTCTGCCACACGAGCGTGGAGAAGTCGGGCTTCGCCGGCCTGCCGTCCAGCCAGACCTGCCTGACTTGTCACTCGCAATTGTTTCGCGACTCTCCGGCGCTGGCGCCGCTGCACGCGAGCGTGGCGCAGCACCAGCCAGTGCGCTGGAACCGCGTGCACGACTTGCCCGACTTCGTGTATTTCGACCACCGCATCCATGTGGCCAAGGGTGTGGCCTGTGTGCGCTGCCACGGCCGGGTGGACCAGATGCCGCTGACGTTGCGCCGCGCCACGCTCGATATGCAATGGTGTCTCGCCTGCCACCGCGATGCGGCGCACCAGATCGGCCGACCCGGGGATGTGTTCCGCATGGACGACGTGCGGCCCTTGTCGGCGGCGGAGTTGCACCAGTTGCAGCGCCTGCTGCAGCTCCAGGGCCGCGCGCGCCTCACCGATTGTTCCACTTGCCATCGCTGATCATGCCTCGCTACCGCCAGATCGCCATCCATCCGCTGTCCGCGCCACCCGATCCGGGGCGGCGGCGGGCGCTGGCGCTGATGGCGGCATCGGCCGCGCTGGCCAGCGCCGGATGCAGCGGGCCGCCGCGGGAGCAGATCCTGCCATATGTCCGCATGCCGGAAATGGGCGTCGCCGGCCAGCCCGTGTTCTACGCCACCGCGCTGGTGCGTGATGGCTTTGCGCATGGCGTGCTGGTCGAAACCAATATGGGCCGGCCGACCAAGGTTGAGGGCAATCCGCACCATCCGGCCAGCCTGGGCGCGACCGACGCCATCACGCAGGCCTCGATCCTGCAACTGTGGGACCCGGACCGCTCGCAGCTGGTGATGCATGGTGACGCCGTGTCGGACTGGGCCGCGCTGCAACTGGCGCTGGCGCCGCGCCGCGCGGCCTGGGCGGCGGACGGCGGGGCCGGCCTGCGCATCCTGACGGGCAGCGTGAGCTCGCCGACGCTGGCGGCGCAGATGGCGCAATTGCTGGCGCGCTTGCCCCGCGCGCGCTGGCTCCAGTACGATCCCCGTCATGACGACGCGGCCACCGAGGCGGCCCAACTGGCGTTTGGTCATAGCGTTGATTTCATTGCGCGTCCGCAGGCCGCGCGCACGGTGCTGTGTTTCGACGCCGATCCGCTGGGGCAGGGCGCGGCCGCCGTCGCGTTCGCGCGCGCGTTCGTGCGCGAGCGCAACAGCACGTCGCCCCGTTTCCAGCGGCGCTTGTACGTGGTCGAGTCCTGTTCCACGCTCACCGGCGCGGCCGCCGACAACCGGCTGGCATTGGCGCCTGCGCAGATCGAATATTTGCTGGCCCGCGTGGCCGCGCGCTTCGGCGTGTGCGACGCGCCCGCGATGGACGCCGCCAGCGGCGCGGACGCGGCGCAGCTGGCGCTGTGGGAATCCGCGTTGAGCGCCGCGTTGCGGCGTGACAGGGGCGCGTCACTGGTCGTGGCCGGCGGTGCGCTGGGTGCGGCCGCGCGCGCCATCGCGCATGGGCTGAACGTCAAACTGGGCAATGTGGGCGCCACCGTGCAGCCGATCGCGCCCGTGGTGGCGCCGGCGCGCGCGCAGCGGCCCGCGCTGGCCGCGTTGGTGGACGAGATGCGGGCCGGCGCGGTCGATACGCTGCTGATGCTGGAGACGAACCCGGTCTACGATGCGCCGGGCATACTCGCGTTCGGCGCCGCCTTGCGGCAAGTGCCTTGCTCGCTGCACCTGGGGTTGTACCGCGACGAGACCGCGCGCGCCAGCAGCTGGCACGTGCCCGCCACCCACGCCTGCGAGCACTGGAGCGACGCCCGCGCGTTCGACGGCACGGCCAGCATCGTGCAGCCGCTGATCGCGCCGCTGTACGGTGGCCGTTCCGTGCATGCCGTGCTGGCGTGGCTCAATGGCGAGGACGGCATCGACGGCAGGTTGCTGGTCCAGCGCACGTGGCGCCAGTTGCGCGGCGACGCCGGCTTCGACGCATTTTGGTCTGATGCGCTGCGGCGCGGGGTGATCGAAGGCAGCGCGTCGCCGCCGCTGGCGCTGGCCGCGTTACGGAAGCTGGCTGCATCGGCCCCCGTGCCGGAACTGGCGCGGCCATCGTCGTCCTCCGCTACGTTGCCCGCCTGGTTCCGCGCCGATCCGGCCATCGGCGCGGGCGAGTTCGCCAACAACGGATGGCTGCAGGAATTGCCCCATCCACTCACCGGCCTGTGCTGGGACAACGCGGTGCTGCTCGGCCCGCGCACGGCGCAGGCGCTGGCGTTGCGCAGCGGCGACGTGGTGCGCCTGGCCGTGCCCGGCGGCGGCGCCGCGCTGGAGGCGCCGGTGTGGATCATGGCCGGCCACGCCGAGCAGTGCCTGACGCTGCCGCTCGGCTATGGCCGCCGCGCCGCCGGCAGCGTCGGCAATGGCGTCGGCTTCGACGCGTATCCGCTGATGCCGTTGACCGGCCCGGCGCTGCTGACCGTGAGCCCGGCCGGACGCAGCCACACGTTCGCGCTGCCCCAGCCGCACACGCAAATGGCGGGCCGGGCGCTGGCCCGCAGCGGCAGCCTGGCCGCGTTCACGCGCGATCCGCAGTTCGCCACGGCCGCCGAGCGCGCCAGTGCGCCGGCCGGCTCGCTGTATCCGGCGGTGGCGTACCCGGGCTACAAATGGGGCATGGCCATCGACCTCAACGCGTGCATCGGCTGTGGCGCCTGCACGCTGGCCTGCCAGGCGGAGAATAATATCCCCGTGGTCGGCAAGGACGAGGTGGCGCGCGGCCGCATCATGCACTGGATCCGGGTCGACCGCTACGAGCAGGGGGAGGGCGAACGGTGGCGCGGCATCTTCCAGCCCGTGCCCTGCATGCACTGCGAGGATGCGCCGTGCGAGCTCGTGTGTCCGGTCGGCGCCACCATGCACGATAGCGAAGGCGTCAACGTGCAAGTCTACAACCGCTGCGTGGGCACGCGGTTCTGCTCCAACAACTGCCCGTACAAGGTGCGCCGCTTCAACTTTCTGCACTACGGGCGCGACCTGCCGGCCGACGCCGCGCGGCGCAATCCGGAGGTGACGGTGCGCCGGCGCGGCGTGATGGAAAAATGCAATTACTGCCTGCAGCGCATCACGCGCGCGCGGCTCGACGCCGAGCAACTGGGCCGGCCGCTGCGCGATGGCGAGGTGGTGAGCGCCTGCCAGGCCGTGTGCCCGACGGCGGCCATCGTGTTCGGCGACTTGAACACGCCCGGCAGCGCCGTCAACCGCGCCAAGGCGTCGCCGCTCGATTATGTGCTGTTGTCCGAACTGAACACGCGCCCGCGCACCAGTTACGCCGCGCGCGTGCGCAACGCCGATCCGGCGCTGGAGTAGCGATGCAGACGCCGCCACCATCGCATTCCGCCGGCGCCGAGGTGCTGGGGCCGGGCTGGACCGACGCCAGCATAGGCGACAAGATCGCCGGCCAGGTGCTGGAGCGGCCCGCCGGCTGGTCGTGGTGGAGCGCATTCTTGGCCACCTCGGCGTGCGTGGTGGTGCTGTTCGGCGCCATCGTCTGGCTGTTCGTGCGCGGGGTCGGGATCTGGGGCGTCAATATCCCCGTCGCATGGGGTTTTGCGATCGGCAACTTCGTCTGGTGGATAGGCATCGGCCACGCCGGGACGTTCATCTCGGCCGTGCTGTTGCTGCTGCGCCAACGCTGGCGCACCTCGATCAACCGCTTCGCCGAGGCCATGACGCTGTTCGCGGCCGGGATCGCCGGCATCTTCCCCATCCTGCACCTGGGGCGGCCGTGGTTCTTCTACTGGCTGGTGCCGTATCCGGATGTGATGAACCTGTGGCCGCAGTGGCGCAGTCCGCTCGTGTGGGACTTGTTCGCCATCTCCACGTATCTGCTGGTGTCGCTGCTGTTCTGGTATGTGGGGCTGATCCCGGACCTGGCCACGCTGCGCGACCGGGCGGGCCGGCCGCCCGTGCGACGCCGGCGGCAACTGGTGTATGGCCTGTTCGCCCTGGGCTGGCGCGGCGAGGCGCGGCACTGGGCGCGTTACGAGCATGCCTATCTGTTGCTGGCCGGCCTGGCCACGCCGCTGGTGGTGTCGGTGCACACAGTGGTCTCGCTCGATTTCGCCGTCGGCAACACGCCGGGCTACCACTCGACCGTGTTCCCGCCGTATTTCGTGGCCGGCGCGCTGTATTCGGGCTTCGCGATGGTGCTCACGCTGGCCATCCCGCTGCGGCGCGTGTTCGGCCTGCACGACTTCATCACCGACCGTCATCTCGCCAACGCGGCCAAGGTGCTGCTGGCCACGAGCTGGCTGGTGGCCTATGGCTACGCCAGCGAGATCTTCACGGCGTTCTACAGCGGCGACGCCTTTGAACAGTACATGACGATCAACCGCTGGCGCGGCCCGTATGCGCCCGTGTACTGGACCATGCTGGCGTGCAACCTGCTGACGCCGCAGTTGCTGTGGTGGCGGCGCGCGCGCCACAGCGCGGTGCTGCTGTTCGCCGCCAGCCTCGTGATCAACCTCGGCATGTGGATGGAGCGCTTCCTGATCGTCGTCTCCAGTCTGCACCGCGATTTCCTGCCGTCGGCGTGGGGCATGTTCTATCCCACGGTCTGGGACTGGATCACGCTGGCCGGCTCGGTCGCCCTGTTCGCGTGGCTGTTCCTCGTGTTCGTGCGGGTGCTGCCGCTGATCTCGATCAGCGAGATGCGCGCCTTGGCGAAGGAGCAATCGTGAGCGCGCCTGCCACCGCGCTGTATGGCCTGCTGGCCGAGTACGCGAGCACCGACGCCTTGCTGGCGGCGGCGCAACAGGCGCGCGCGGCCGGGCTGGAGCGGCTGGAGGCCTACGCGCCGTACCCGGTGGACGGCCTGGCCGAGGCGCTGGGGCCGGTGCCGCGCGGCGTGGCGCCGTGGACGCTGGCCGGTGGCGTGCTCGGCGGCGCCGGCGCGTATGGCCTGCAATGGTATGCGGCCGTGATGTCGTATCCGCTCAACATCGGCGGCCGGCCCTTGCACAGCTGGCCCTCGTTCATTCCCATCACGTTCGAGCTGACCATCTTGGGCGCGGCGTTGGCGGCCGTACTGGCGATGCTGGTCCAGAACGGCTTGCCCAGACTCGTGCACCCGCTGTTCGCGGTGCCCGCTTTCGATCTGGCCACGCGCGACCGCTACTATCTCGTGGCGCGCGCGGGCGGCGCCTCGTTCGATGCCGGGGCATGCCGCGCGGCGCTGGCCGCAACCGGGCCGTTGCTGGTGTGCGAGGTGCCGCCATGAAGCGGGGGGCATGGCTGGTGCTGCCATTGCTGCTGGCCGGCTGCGAGCGCAGCCGCCAGGATATGTACGACCAGCCCAAGTACAAACCGCTGGCGGCAAGCCCGCTGTTTGCCGATGGCACGTCCGCCCGCACCGTGCCCGATGGCGCGTTGCCGCAGGCACGCGGACCGTTCGCCGGCAGCAGTAGCGGTCGCATCGGTGCCGATGCGGTGGCGGACGACGCCGGCGCCCAGGCCGCGCCCGCGATGCCATACGCCATCGACGCCCGCTTGCTCGCTAAGGGCCAGCAACGTTACGCGATTTACTGCCTGCCATGCCACGGCGCCGTGGGCGCCGGCGACGGCCGGATCGTCCAGCGCGGCTTTCCCCGGCCGCCGCCTTTCGCCGTCGCGCGGCTGCGTGGCGCGCCGGACCGCCATTTGTATGACGTCATCAGCCGGGGTTATGGCGTGATGTATCCGTTCGAAGACAAGCTGGAACCATCGGAGCGGTGGGCGGTGGTGGCCTATCTGCGCGCGCTGCAATTGAGCCAGCATGCCGACGCGGCCAGCCTGCCGCCGGCCATGCGCGCGCGCCTGCCCGCCACGCCTGACGGAGGCGCGCCATGAACCTGTTGCTGCCATTGGTCGCCGTGGTGGCCGGTGTGGCCGGCTGGGCCTTCGACCCGAGCGCCTTCCTGGCCGCCTATCTGGTGGCGTGGTGGTGCTGGCTGAGCCTGTGCCTGGGCGCGCTCGCGCAGGTCTGGCTGCACACGCTGACCGGCGGCGGCTGGGGCGAGGTCATCCGTGCGCCCATGCTGGAGACGGGGACCGCACTGTGGCTGGTGGCGTTGTTGTTCCTGCCCGTGCTGGCCGGGCAACACTGGCTGTACCCATGGGCGGCACCGGTGGCGGGACGCTGGCAGGCGGAACTGGCCGCGCCCGGCTTCAAGCGGCTCTGGCTGACGCCCACGCTGTTCAGCTTGCGCGCGGCCGCCTGCCTCGCACTGTGGACGTTGCTGGCCTGGTTGAGCGGACGGGCGCCGTGGCGCGAGCGGCGCGGTTTCGCGGCGGCCGCGTTGCTGCTGTATGGCTTCAGCGTCGGCATGGCGGCCATGGACTGGATCATGTCGCTCATGCCGCTGTGGTATTCGAGCGTGTTCGGCCTGCTGTGCGGCACCGCGCAACTGCTGGGCGGGATGGCGCTGGCGATCGTGCTGCGTGGACGGGCGCCGGTGCCGCCGTCCGTGCGGGCCGACCTGGGCAATCTGATGCTCAGCTATCTGCTGTGCTGGGCCTATCTGGAGTACGTGCAGCTCCTGATCATCTGGTCGGCCAACCTGCCGCATGAGATCGTCTGGTACCTGGCGCGGGCGGAGGGCGTGTGGCTGCTGGTCGACTGGGCGCTGGCGGTGCTGTTGTTCGCCGCGCCGCTGTTGTTGTTGCTGTCGCGGCGGATCAAGCGCGATGACGGCGCGCTGCGGCGTGTCGCCATGCTGGTGCTGGCGATGTTGTTCGTGCACACGTGCTGGCTGGTGCTGCCGTCGCTGCCGCTGCCGCTGCCGCTATGGCACTGGCTGGTGGCGCTGCCGCTGGGCGCGCTCAGCGTGGGCGGCCCGGCTTGGACGTGGTATCGCTGGCGCTTGCGGCCGGAGGTGCAACATGGATGAGCAGACGGACGCCGATGTGCGGCCCGGCCGCGTGGTCCGCGCGGCGCTCGCGGTGCTGGGTGCGCTGTTCGCCGCCACGGCGCTGGCCTGGCTGGCGTGGCGCGCCTGGCGGCCCGACGCCTTGAACAGCGCGTCGACGATGCGGGTCCAGGGGCCGATGCTGGAATCGTCGCCGCAGGCCGACCTGGCCGCTTTCCGCCGTGCGCAGCAGGCGCAGACCGAACAATGGGGCTGGGTTGTCGGGGAGCCGGGCGTGGCGCGCATTCCGGTGCGCGAGGCGATGATGTTGCTGGCCGAGCGCGACGCGGCGGCCCGTGCCGGGGGGCGTAAATGACCGGGCGGACGTATCGCGGTTCAGGAATGACGACCATCGTTTCGGCCGTCGCGACCTTCGCGATCGCCGCCGTCATGGTCGCCGGGGCGTCCGGGGATGCTGTCGCCGCCATGGCCGCCGTGGTGCCATCGTCACCGGCCACCGCCGTGGTGCCATCGTCACCGGCCACCGCCATCGAGCCATCATCACCGGCCACCGCCGTCGCGCCGCCGCAATTCATTCAACAACTGGGCGCCCGCCTGCCGTTGCGCACGCCGTTGCGCGACGGGGCCGGGCGCAATGTGCTGCTGGGCGACTATTTCGGCGGTTCGTCCCCCGTGCTGCTGGTCTTCGGCTATTACCGTTGCCGCACCTTGTGCAACCTGGTGTTCGATGATGTGCTGCAAGCCTTGGCGCTGAGTGGCGCGAAAGACTACCGGCTGCTCGCCATCAGCATCGATCCCAGCGAGGGGCCGGCCGACGCCGCCGCGCGACTGGCGGGCTGGCGCCGGGCGCTGCCCAGCCAGTCGGCGCCCATTTTGCTGACCGGGGACGCCGCGCCGCTGGCAAACCTGGCGCGCACGGCCGGCTTTGGTTATCGCTACGACGCGCAACAGGGCCAGTACCAGCATCCGGCCGGCTTCCTGATCGCCACGCCGAACGGCACCATCGCCCGCTATTTCCTCGGATTGCGCTACGATCCGGCCGCATTGCGCGCCGCGCTGGCGCTGGCGGGGCAGGGCGGGACCGGCGCGCTGGCCGAGCCGGTGGCGCTGGTGTGCGCGGCGGCCGCGCGGCTGGCCGGCGCGCACAGCGGCGCCGTGGTGCGGGCCGTGCAGGCGGCCGGCGCCGCCACGCTCGCGCTGCTGGCTGCGCTGGTGTGGGTGCTGGCGCGACGAAGGAGGGCGGCATGAACCCGTCGATCCCATGGTGGCCGGCGGCCGCGTCGGCCTATGCCGCCCGCGTCGATACGCTGTTTTTCGCGTTGCTGGCGCTGAGCGCGACGACGGCGCTCACGCTGATGGTGCTGATCATCGGCTTTTGCGTGCGCTACCGGCGCGGTGCGCGGGTCGACCGCAGCCATGTGCCGGTCACGGCGCGCTGGGTCGAAGTGGCGTGGACGGTGCTGCCCATGCTGCTGTTCGTCCTGCTGTTCGGCTGGGCCGCGTTCGATTTCCTGCGCCAGCACCGCACGCCGGCGGGCGCCATGCCGGTGTTCGTCGTGGCCAAGCAGTGGATGTGGACGCTCGAACACGAGAACGGCCTGCGCGAGATCAACGAGCTGCACGTGGCGCAGGACCGGCCCGTGCGGCTGCTGATGACGTCGCAGGACGTGATCCACAGCTTCTTCGTCCCGGCCTTGCGCATCAAACAAGACCTGGTGCCGGGCCGCTATACCACGCTCAGCTTCACGCCCACCCGGTCCGGCGTGTACGACCTGTATTGCGCCGAGTATTGCGGCACCGAGCATTCGGTGATGCGCGGGCGCGTCGTCGTCATGCCGCAGGCCGCGTTCTCCGCGTGGCTGGCGCGCGGCGCGGCGCCGGTCGGCATGGCGGCGCGCGGCGCGGCCTTGTTCCGCGAACATGGCTGCAGCGGCTGCCACGCGGACGGTGCCGGCCGCGCGCCGCCGCTGGCCAGCGTGGCCGGCGGCTTGGTGGAACTGGCCGATGGCCGCCGCGTGCTGGCCGACGACGACTACCTGCGCGCCGCCATCCTCGCCCCGCGCCGCGACATCGTGGCCGGCTACGCGCCGCTGATGCCTTCCTACGCCGGCCAGCTGTCCGAACAGGACGTGCTGGCCCTGATCGCCTACCTGCACGGAGCGACCCATGAGCAGCAACCCTGAAGCGCCATACCAGCCGGTGACGGATGTGCCCAACTACCTGGCCGCCGGCGACACCTTGCGCTCGTGGCTGGGCACGCGCGACCACAAGCGCATCGCCGTGCTGTACATGCTGTCGATCACGGCCTTCTTCTTCGTCGGCGGCGCGGCGGCGGCCATCATGCGCCTGACCCTGGCCACGCCCGATGGCGCGCTGGTCAGCCACGACACCTACAACAAGCTGTTCACGGCGCATGGCGTGATCATGGTCTGGCTGTTCCTGATCCCGTCCATCCCCTCGGTGCTTGGCAATTTCCTGCTGCCGCTGATGCTGGGCGCGCGCGATCTCGCCTTCCCGCGCCTGAACCTGGCCAGCTGGTATCTCTACGCGCTGGGCGGCCTGCTGACGCTTGGCGCGCTGGCGGCCGGCGGCGTGGACACGGGCTGGACCTTCTACACGCCGCTGTCGACCATGTTCAGCAACAGCCACGTGGTGCTGGTGCTGGCCGGCGTGTTCGTGGCCGGCGTGTCGTCCGTGATGACGGGGCTGAACTTCATCGTCACCGTGCATACGCTGCGGGCGCCGGGCCTGACCTGGTTCCGCCTGCCGCTGTTCGTGTGGGCCATCTACGCCACCAGCATCATCCTGGTGCTGGCCACGCCGGTGCTGGCGATGACGCTGCTGCTGGTGACGGCCGAGCGGCTGCTGGGCATCGGCATCTTCGACCCGGCCCTGGGGGGCGATCCGCTGCTGTTCCAGCATCTGTTCTGGTTCTACTCGCATCCGGCCGTGTACATCATGGTGCTGCCGGCCATGGGCGTGGTCAGCGAGATCATGCCGTGCTTCGCGCGCCGCCCCGTGTTTGGCTACCGCGCCATGGCCTACGCCATCCTCGCCATCGCCGCCATCGGCTTCCTCGTGTGGGGCCACCACATGTTCGTCAGCGGCCAGTCGGCGTATGCGAGCCTGGTGTTCTCGCTGCTGAGCTACCTGGTGGCCATCCCTTCCGCGATCAAGGTGTTCAACTGGACGGCCACGCTGTACAAGGGCGCCATCAGTTTCGACGCGCCCATGCTGTACGCGCTCGGCTTCGTCGGGCTGTTCACCACGGGCGGGCTGACCGGCCTGTTCCTGGCCGCGCTGGCGCTGGACGTCGACCTGACCGACACCTATTTCGTCGTCGCCCACTTCCACTACATCATGGTGGGCGGCGCCGTCACGGCCTACCTGGGCGGCCTGCATTTCTGGTGGCCCAAGATCAGCGGCCGCCTGTATCCGGAAATGTGGGCGCGGGCGGCGGCCGTGCTGATCTTCTTCGGCTTCAACCTGACCTTCTTCCCCCAGTTCCTGCTGGGCGTGCAGGGCATGCCGCGCCGCTACCACACCTATCCGCCGCAGTTCCAGTTGCTCAACGTGCTGTCGTCGGCCGGCGCCGTGGTGCTGGCCTGCGGCTATCTGCTGCCGCTGGCCTACCTGGGCTGGTCGCTGCGGCACGGGCGCCGCGCGGAGCGCAACCCGTGGGGCGCCACGGGCCTGGAATGGCGCACCGCGTCGCCGCCGCCGGTGGAGAACTTCGACGCGCCACCGACCGTTGAGGAGGAACCGTATGCCTACCCCAGCCACGACGGCACCCCCGTACGCCAACCCTGAGCGGCAGGCGCGCGCCACCACGCTGGGCTGGTGGGTGTTCCTGGTCAGCGAACTGATGTTCTTCGCGCCGCTGCTGCTCGGCTATGTGTACGGGCGCGTGCATTTCCCGCAGTCGTACGTGGCGGCCAGCCGGCAGACCGACTTCGTGCTCGGCACCGTGAACACGGCGCTGCTGCTGACCAGCAGCATGACGATGGCGCTGGCGGTCGCGGCCCGCCGCTCGGGTCCGGCGCGCGAACGGACGGCGATGTGGCTGCTGGCGGCCAGCGCCGCGATGGGACTGGCCTTCCTCGCGCTCAAGGGATTCGAGTACCACAGCGATTGGTCGCGCGGCCTCGTGCCATGGCTGCCACAGGCCGCGCCGGGCCTGACGGGCGGCGAACGCCAGTTCTTCCTGCTGTACTTCGGCTTGACGGGATTGCACGCGCTGCACCTGCTGGCGGGCTGCGCTGGCTGCGCCGCGCTGGCGCTGGCGCTGCGCGCGCAGCGGCCGGAGCAGGCGTCGCCGGAGCGGGTCGAACTGGCGGGGTTGTACTGGCATTTCGTCGATCTGATGTGGATCTTCCTGTACCCGATGCTGTACCTGGTCGGGCGCGCCGGATGAGGGCCGGGCCATGGACGACGACCAATTGACGCGCGAGCAGGGCGGCCACGTGCGGACCTGGCTGGCCCTGCTGGCCCTGCTGGCGCTGACGGCGGGCAGTGCCTGGGTGCCGCTGGGGGTGTGGAACGGCGCGCTCAACCTCGCCATCGCCCTGGCCAAGGCGGCGCTGGTGGCGTGGCGCTACATGGCGCTGCGGCGGCCCGACAGTGTGCCGCGTCTGGTGGCCGCGACGGGGCTGGCGGCGCTGCTGTTGTTGCTGGTGCTGACGGCGGCTGATTACGGCACGCGCGTACTGAGGCCCGCGCCGTGGCAGGCGCCGCCGTCAACCCGACGGCTCGCCGATCCGCAACTGCGTGGGCGTGAGGTAGCGGTACGGTGGCACTTCCAGATTGAGCGGGGCGGGCACGTTGCGGAACACGCGGCCCGCGAGGTCGAAGCGCGAACCGTGGCAGGGGCAGTAGAAGCCGCCCGGCCAGTCCGCGCCGAGGTCGGGGGCGCCGGCATCGGGCCGGAACGTGGGCACGCAACCGAGATGGGTGCACAGCCCCACCAGCACCAGGTGCGCCGGTTGTAGCGAACGGGTGGCGTTGGCGCAGGCGCGCGGCTGCTGGGCGCTGTGCGAGGCCGGATCGACGAGCTGCGCGTCATGGCCGCCGAGACTGGCCAGCATGGCATCGCTGCGGTGCAATATCCACACGGGCTTGCCGCGCCATTGGACCGTCTTCAGCGCGCCGGGCGCCAGCGTGGCCACCTCGGCGTCCACCGGACCAGCCTCCGCCAAGGCCCGGGCGCTCGGCTCCATGCTCTCGATGAAGGGGATGCAGGCGGCGGCAAGACCGACACCGCCCACCGTGCTGGTGGCGATCAGCAGCCTGCGCCGCTCGCGGTCGAGGTCGAGGTCGGGGGCGCTCATGGCTGCTCCGCGCGCCAGCCTTCGGCCAGCGCTTCGGCCAGATGCAGCGGCATGCGCCCGGTGGCCTGGACTATCTGTTCGCGGCAACTGTAGCCGTTGGCGATCAGCATGGTGGTTGGCGCTGCGGCGCGCACGGCCGGCAACAGGATGCGTTCGGCGCAGGCCATCGACACCTCGTATTTGTCGCGGTCGTAGCCGAAGGCGCCGGCCATGCCGCAGCAGCCGGCGTCGAGGATGTCGGCGTCCAGCCCGATGCGTGCGAGCAGGGTGCGGTCCGGCGCCGTGTGCAGCACGGCCTTCTGGTGGCAGTGCTCATGGACCACGGCGCGCCGCGCCAGATGCGGGTAGCGCAGGTCCGGGCAGCGTTGCAACAGGAATTCGGCCAGCGTCAGGGTCTGTTCGCGCAGGCGGTGCGCGGCCACGTCGTACGGGAACAGGGCCGGCAACTCGTCGTGGAATACGGACAGGCAGGCCGGCTCCAGTCCGACCACCGGCACACCGTCGCGGATGGCGTCGGCCAGCGCGTCCAGCACCTGGCGCAGACGCGCGCGCGCCTGCTCAACGAGGCCGGCCTCGTACAGCGGGCGTCCGCAGCACAGCGGCGTGGGCGGCACGGTCACGCGGCAGCCCGCATGTTCGAGCACGTGGACGGCCGCCCGCAGCACTTGCGGGTGGAAGTGGTTGTTGAACGTGTCCGGCCACAGGATGACGGGCAGGCCGCTGGCGGACGGCGGCGCGCGGCGCGCGAACCACGACGTGAACGTCCGGGTGGCCAGCGCCGGCAGCGTGCGCTGCGGCGTGACGTGCCCCAGCCGGCGCAGCAGCGCGGCCGTGGGCTTGGCGCGCAGCAGCAGGTTGGCCGTGCGCGGCAGATGGGCGCCCAGCCGCGCCAGCCGGTCGATGTGGGCGTAGGCCCAGACGTGCGCCGGGCGCGCATGGTGGGCGTAGTAGTGCGCCAGGAATTCGGCCTTGTAGGTGGCCATGTCGACCTGGACCGGGCATTCGCCCTTGCAGCCCTTGCAGGCCAGGCACAGGTCGAGCGCCTCGAACACGGCCGGCTCGCGCCAGCCTCCGCGCAGCACTTCGCCGCGCTGCATTTCGAACAGCAGGCGCGCGCGGCCCCGCGTCGAGTAGCGTTCCTCGCCCGTGGCCATGTAGCTGGGGCACATGGTGCCGGTCTTCTTGCGGCATTCGCCCACGCCCACGCAGCGCAGCAGGGCGCGCGAGAAGTCGCCCGCGTCGTCGTGGTAGTGGAAGTGGACCGGCTGCACGGACGGCGCGTAGCCGGGGCCCAGCCGCAGGTTCTCGTCGGCGCGGTAGGCGTCGATCACTTTGCCGGGGTTCATTTTCCAGTGCGGGTCCCAGATCCGCTTGAACTCGCGGAACGCCTGCATCAGCGTTTCGCCGAACATGATGGGCAGCAGCTCGGCCTTGGACTGGCCGTCGCCGTGTTCGCCCGAGATGGAGCCGCCCATGCCCACCACCAGTTCGGCCGCCTCGCGAATGAAGGCACGGTAGCGTTCGATGCCATGCACGGTCTCGAGGTCGAAGTTGATGCGGGTGTGGACGCAGCCTTGGCCGAAGTGGCCGTACAGGTCGCAGCCATAGTCGTAGCGGCGCAGCAGCGCGCGCAGCGCCCGCAGGTAGTCGCCCAGCCGTTCCGGTGGCACCGACGAATCCTCCCAGCCTTCCCACGTGAGCGGCTGGTCCGGCACGTGGGCGGTGGCGCCCAGCCCCGATTCGCGCACCTTCCACAGCAACGCCTCCTGGGCCGGATCGTCGAACAGTTTCATCGACGGCGCGCCGGGCTGCGATTGCAGCCGCGTCATCAGCGCGCGGGCTTGGGCGTCGGCGTCGTCCTTGTCGCGGCCACCGTATTCGACCAGCAGCCAGCCGGCGCCGGACGGCAGCAGCTCCGTTTCGTGCGGATGCAGGTGGATCGCCTTCATGTCGGCCAGCAGGCGGTCGTCCATGCCTTCGAGCGCGATCGGGCCGCTCTCCATCACCTCGGGCACATGGTCGCCGGCCTCGTACACGCTGTCGTAGCCGAGCACCAGCAGCGTGCGCGCGGGCGGGTTGTCGAGCAGGCGCACGGTCGCCTCCAGCACCACCACGCAGGTGCCCTCGGAACCGACCACCGCGTGCGCCAGGTTGCAGCCCCGTTCGGGCAGCAGGGCCGGCAGGTTGTAGCCGGACACGCGCCGCGGCAGGGGCGGAAAGCGGGCCCGGATCTGGTCCGCGTAACGCTGGCCCAGCGCGGACAGGGCGGCCACGATCTCGCCGGCGCGACCGGGCGGCGGCGCGGCGGCCGTGTTGGCGTCCAGCGTCAGGCGCACGCCGTCGTAGGTCAGCACGTCGAGCGCGACGATGTTGTGCACCGTCTCGCCGCCCATCACGGAATGGGGGCCGCAGGAATTGTTGCCGATCATGCCGCCCAGCGTGTTGTGGCTGTGCGTGGCGGGGTCGGGCGCGAACGTCAGGCCGTGCTGTTCGGCTGCGTGGCGCAGGTCGTCGAGCACCACGCCCGGCTGCACGCGCGCCGTCTTGGCTTCGATGTCGATCGACAGCACCCGGTTCAGGTATTTGGAAAAATCGAGCACCACGGCCACGTTGCAGCACTGGCCGCACAAGCTGGTGCCGCCGCCGCGCGACAGCAACGGCGCGCCGTGCGCATGGCAGACGCGCACGGCGGCCACCACGTCGTCCACGCTGCGCGGGATGACCACGCCGATCGGCAGTTGGCGGTAGTTGGACGCGTCGGTCGCGTACAGGGCGCGGCTGCCCGCGTCGAACCGCACCTCGCCGGCGACGGCGGCGCGCAGCTCGGCTTCCAGCGTGTGGGTATCGACGGCCGGCCCCTCGGGCGCGAACGCGGCTTGGGGAACCAGGTGCACGGTGTCCATGGCCGCCTCAACCCGGATGGTTGCCGCGCAGCGGCGCGACCAGTCCGTCCCACACTTCCTTGAACGAGGCCGTGACCACACCCCGCGCATCGGGATCGCCGCGCAGCAGCGCCCGGCCGTAGGCCAACGCCTGCTTGGCCGACACGTGCGGCGGCAGCGGCGGCACATCGGGATCGGTCACCATCTCCAGCACGGTCGGCACGTCCGACGCCAGCGCCGTGTCCCAGGCGCCGGCGACGGCGTCGGGATGGTCGACCCGGATGCCGCGCAGGCCCAGCAACTGGGCGTACTGGGCGTAGGGGAAGTCCGGCAGCGCCTGCGAGCCGGTGAACTTGGGATCGCCCTGCATCACGCGCTGTTCCCACGTGACCTGATTGAGGTCGCCGTTGTTGAGCACCATCACCGTCAGGCGCGGGTCGCCCCACTCGCGCCATACGCGCGCCAGCGTGATCAGGCCGTTGATGCCGTTCATCTGCATGGCGCCGTCGCCCACCAGCGCGATCACGGGCCGGTCGGGATGGGCGTACTTGGCCGCCAGCGCGTACGGCACGGCCGAGCCCATGGTGGCCAGCCCGCCCGACAGCGAGGCTTGCATGCCGGGCCGCAGGCGCAGGTCGCGCGCGTACCAGCCTGCGCTGGAGCCGGAATCGCAACTGAGGATGCAGTTGTCGGGCAGGCGCGGCGACAGTTCCCAGAACACCCGCTGCGGGTTGATCGGATGGGCCGCGTTCATCGCGCGCGCCTCCAGCACGCGCCACCATTGCGCGACATTGCGCTCGATGGTTGCGCGCCAGGCGGGGTCGGGGCCCGGCTGTGGCCGCAGCAGCGGCAGCAGCGCGGCCAGCGTGGCGGCGCTGTCGCCCGCCAGCCCCACCTCGACCGGGTAGCGCAGGTTCAGCATGCGCGGGTCGATGTCGATCTGCACGGCGCGGGCCTGGCCCTCCTTGGGCAGGAATTCGGAATAGGGGAAGGCCGAGCCGACGATCAGCAGCGTGTCGCAGTCGTTCATCATGTCCCAGCTGGGCTTGGTGCCCAGCAGACCGATGGCGCCCGTCACATAGGGCAGGGCGTCGGGCACGGCGGCCTTGCCCAGCAGCGCCTTGGCGATGCCGGCGCCCAGCCGTTCGGCCGTCTCGATCAGCGGCCCGCCCGCGTGCAGCGCGCCGGCGCCGGCCAGGATGGCCACCTTGCGCCCCGCGTTGAGCACGTCGGCCGCGCGCTGCAGCTCGTCGGCCGGCGGCGCGAGGGCGCGGCCCGTGTGGCCGATGCCGGTGTGGACGGTGCCGTGCTCGCGCGGCGGCGTCTCCACGGCGTCCACGTCCTGCAGGTCGTTGGGCAGGATGATGCAGGTGACGGTGCGCCGTTCGCGCGCGATGCGCATGGCGCGGTCGACCAGGTGGCGGACCTGGGCCGGCACCGTGGCCATGTGCACGAACTCGTGCGCCACGTCCTTGAACAGCGAGATCAGGTCCACCTCCTGCTGGTAGTCGCCGCCCAGCGCCATGCGGTTCTGCTGGCCGACGATGGCGACCACGGGCTGGTGGTCGAGCTTGGCGTCGTACAGGCCGTTGAGCAGGTGGATCGCGCCCGGCCCCGACGTGGCCAGGCACACGCCGACCTCGCCGCTGAACTTGGCGTGGGCGCAGGCCATGAAGGCGGCCAGTTCCTCATGCCTGGTCTGCACGAAGTCGATGCGGTCCCGGGCCCGGCGCAGCGCGCCGATCACGCCGTCGATGCCATCGCCCGGATAGCCATAGATACGCCGCACGCCCCATTCGGCCAGCCGCGCCACGATAAAATCTCCCACCGTCGTCGCCATCTCGTCCTCCGGTTCCGTTGATCTGTTCCGTTGATTCGTTCCGTTGATTCGTTCCGTCGATTCGTTCGCTTGCCGTGGGCGCCGGATCAGGCGCCGTCCAGCCAGCCGCCGGTGAAGCCGGCGCGGCGCAGGCCGGCCACCACGTACGGGCAGGTGCGCAGCAGCCGCCACGGCAGGCCGCTGCGCTGGTTCTCCAGCATCAGCACCACGGGGCCCAGGTTCAGGCCGTAGTGCCATTGCGAGATCCAGCCGTGCGGGTTTTGCGGGTCGCTATCGGATGCGATGAATTCCGCGTTGAACGACGTTTTGAAGCCATAGCGGTCGCCCGGTTTGAGGTCGACCGCCTCGATGTAGTGGTGCAGCGCCGGCAACACCAGCTCCGGCGCGAACGGCAGCGAGGCCGCCGTGACGGCCGGCATCAGGGTGCCGTCGTCCGGTCCGAACGGCACGCCGCGCGCCATGTAGCCGTAGAACTGGCGGTCCACGCCGGCCACCAGTTGCTGCACCGGGCCGGGGCCGTCGCCGGCGCTGATGCCCCAGCAGTTCGGGCCGTAGGCGCTGTAGCCGAGCGGATTGCGCACCGCGTATTCCTGTTGGATCTGGGTGGCGCGGCGGCTGTTTTCGAAGTAGTCGCTGTCGTGCGCGCGCATAGGCGCGTCGCGGATGCCGCGCAGGTCCAGCCACACGTGCGACAGCTGGTGCATGAACAGCGGGCCGCCGTACAGCAGTTCGCGGCCGTACAGGGTCTTCCAGTGGTAGCTGTCGCACCAGGCCAGGTAGCTGTCGGCCGACAGCGGGTGGGTCGGCGAGCCGAGCGCGAGGATGTACAGCAGCAGCGCCTCGTTGTAGCCTTGCCAGCGGCTGCCGAGAAAACCCTCGCCGCCCGGCTTCCAGCCGTGGCGCAGCGCGGCGCCGCCGTCGAGCATCCAGCGCCAGTCGATGCGCCGGTAGAGCCGGTCGGCCAGCGCGCGCAGTTCGGCTTCGCCGGCGTTGTCGCGGTCGAAATAGGCGGCCGCCGTCAGCATGCCCGCCACCAGCAGCGCCGTGTCGATGGTCGACAGTTCCGCCTCCCACACGCGGCGGCCGTTGCGCATGTCGAGGAAGTGGTAGTAAAAGCCGTGGTGGCCCGTGTCGTGCGGCCCGTCGCCCTGCGGGCTGCGCTCGAAGAAGCGCAGCGTGGTCAGCGCGCGTCGCAGCGCCTCCTCGCGTTCGCAGTAGCCGCGTTTGACGCCGACCGGGTAGCAGCTCAGCGCCATGCCGGTGGCGGCGATGCTGCTGGGCCAGTCCGGACGCGTGCAGTCGGCCACCAGACCTGTGGATGGCTCGGTTTCGTTCATGAAGTAGGCGAAGGTTTCACGCTGGATGTCGTCGAGCATGCGCTCGTCGTCGGCCGCCTCGTGGCTGTCGCCGCCCTTGTCGGCGCCGCCGTCGGCCCCGGGCCGGGCCGGGGTGGTGGCCTGCGCCTGCGCCGGCGGCGCGCCCGTGGCGACATCCTCGCCCGCCCACGGCAGCTTGATCATGGCGACCCCTTGCGGCGGCAGTTCCAGTTCCAGCGTGAGGCCGCCGTCGCCATGCGCCCATGGCAGCGGTTGCGGCCGCAGCTCGGCCGCACGCAGCAGGGCGTCGCGCTGGTCGGCGCTCAGGTACTCGGGCGCGCCCATCGCGCGCCAGGCGGCGGTGGCGTGCGCATGGTCGTCGTCGATGCGGTACAGCGTGGCCGCGCCGGGCGCCGGCGCGCGCGTGAGCACGATGCGCAGGCGCTCGCGCGCGATCGCGTGGCGCGGCAATGCGCTGTTGGTGATGTAGATGCGCAGCCCGTCGGCCGCGCGCGTGACCCACACGTCGAGCGTGGCGTGGCTGCCGGCGACGGGCAGCACGGTGGCGCCGGCCTGGTGCAGCAGTTCGAACGCGCGGTAGGCCGGTTTGGGGATGCCATACAGGTTGAGCAGCCCGAAGCCGCCGTGGAAGGGCCGCGACGGATAGTAGTTTTCCGCGAAGATGTCGCTGAACGTCCAGTAGCTGTAGGCGTCCACCACGCCGGCCGCCTCCAGCACCGTCTTGACGATGTAGGCCGCCGCGAACGGCGCGTCGTGCAGCGGGTCGCGCGGATTCGATGAGGTGCACCACTCCGTGTAGTACAACGGCAGCTTGCCGGCGGCCGCGCGCGCGGCCTCGGCCTGGTGGAGCAGCACGCTGCGGCCGGCGTGGGCCAGTTGGGTTTCCGTGTCGTCCGACTGCTGGCCGAACGCATCGGTCGGATAGTGGTGGGTGCTGACGAAGGAGGGCGGACGGCCGCCGCGCTGGCAGTGCTCAAGGAATTCGGGCAGCCACGCGTTCTTCGAGGTGGCCGGACCGCCCACCCGCAACTGCGCATCGGCCGCGCGCAGCGCGTCGTGGGTGGCGTCGTACAGCGCGAAATAGTCGTCGCGGCTGGCCGGCCAGAATTGCGGCTGGTTGGGCTCGTTCCACACTTCGAAGTTCCAGTGGCGCACCTCGGCGGCGCCGTAGCGCGCCAGCAGGTGCCGCGCCAGCCGTGTGATCAGGTCCGACCACTGCGCCATCTCGCGCGGCGGCGTGACGTTGGCCGCGTAGTTGAACACGGTGGTGTCGCCCGAGGCCAGCGTGCGCGGCATGAAGCTCAGTTCGACGAACGGCCGCATGCCGATGTCGAGCAGGAAGTCGAAGATCTGGTCGAGGTTGAAGAACGAGTACAGGAAGCGATTCTGGTGGCAGATCAGCGTGCCTATGTCGTCCGACAGCAGGCCGTGGAAGCGCACCTGGCGCATGCCCAGCTCAGCGTGCGCGCGGCGCAGCTGGGCCTGCCAGTCGGCGCGCAGGGCCAGCGGCGCATGGCCGCTGCCCACGCATTCCTCCCACATGTGGCGCAGTGGCGTTGCCGCCGCCGATACATCGCATTCGAAAGTCACCGTCATACATCCTCCGCCGGGCGCATGTTCTGGGGCCGGTTTGCGACGATTATCTATCGATGCGCGAAATCGGCGCGCACGTGAGGGCTTACGGTTGGGCTAGTGGCGCGGGCAACGGTGCGGCATAAGTTCCGCTTGCCTTTGCGGATCGCGCAAAGGTCTATTCTGTCGGCCGTGGATTATCAATGTCGGGCGCAAAAGCTATCCTCGACTCAATCCCACCCGCGCTCGCTCTTGCTGCAGCTGGGAGCGTTCCCAGCTGCGTGCGGGTCGTCGCCGGGGATCCATCCAATTGATCGAGGAAGTATTATGAGCAAAACTATCGCCGTACAGACCAATATCGCGCCTGGCACTGTCCTGCTGCTCGCGGTGGCAACCGGTCTCATTGTCGCCAACCTGTATTACGCGCAAACCCTGGTGGGGCCGATCAGCAGTGCGACGGGGATGTCCGCCCAGGCCGCTGGACTGATCGTCACGCTCACCCAGCTTGGATATACCTTGGGATTGCTGTTCATTGTGCCGCTTGGCGACCGTCTCGAAAACCGCCGTCTGATCGTCAGTGCGTTGATCTTCACGTCGGTGGCGCTGATGACCGCGGCATTGAGCACCCGTGCCTGGGTGTTCCTCACCGCAGCGTTGGCGATTGGCCTGGGGTCGGTGGCGGCACAAATTCTGGTGCCATTTGCCGCGCACTTGTCGTTGGAATCCACGCGTGGCCAGACGGTCGGCAAGGTCATGAGCGGCCTGTTCCTGGGCATCATGTTGGCGCGGCCCGCGGCATCGTTGGTCGCGGACCATAGCAGCTGGCACGTTGTCTTTGCCGGTGCGTCCATCATGATCCTGCTGGTTGCAGTTCTGCTGCGTAACAAGCTGCCCGCACGCATGCCGACAATTCCTACGCCTTATCCGGTGTTGATTGGGTCCTTGTGGGAACTGTTCAAGTCCACTCCCGTGGTAAGGCGACGTGCCGCCTACCATGCAGGCTTGTTCGGTGCTTTCAGCCTGTTCTGGACCGTCACCCCGATGATGCTTGAAAGCCCGGCGTTTCATCTGTCCCAGTCCGGCATCGCGATCTTTGCCCTGGTGGGCATGGCCGGTGCGATCGCGTCACCGATTGCGGGGCGTCTGGCGGACAGTGGTCATACGAAAATTGCCACGGCGGCGGCGCTTGCGCTGGGTGTGCTCGGATTCGCACTCCCTCTGCTGGCCCCCAACTCGCGTGGCCTGGCGCTGACATTGCTGGTCGTCGCGTCGATCGTGCTGGACATGAGCGTCGCCGGCAATCTGGTACTGGGGCAGCGCGCGATCTTTTCCCTGGGAGCCGAGGTGCGCAGTCGTCTGAATGGCATTTACTTCGCGCTGTTCTTTGCTGGCGGTGCGCTGGGTTCGTTCACCGGCGCATGGGTGTATGCCAATTTTGGCTGGCATGCCGCGCTGTGGACAGGCATGGCCTTCCCGGGCGCGGCGCTGTTGTACTGGCTCGGTGAGTGACTCAGTCGACCGTGCCACGAGCGCTAAACGCAACTTCGAGGCGTTCGGCCAGCATATCGACAAAGGCTTTCACCTTCAGTGAGCCGCGGCGGTTGGCCTGATACACCGCGTGGAGTCCGATGTCCATCGCGCCAGGGTTGACCTGATACCCTTCAAAGAGACGGATGAGCGCGCCTGACCGCAAGTCCTCTCCTACGAGCCAATCGGCAAGCAGTGCAATGCCCGCGCCGTCCAGGATGGCCTGCCGCAGAACCTCGGCATTGTTGACGGAAAGCGTGCCGCGCACCGGGATGTCCGCGACATCCTGGTCGCGCTGCAAGCGCCAGCCGCGCCTGGTTGCACCGTAGGCGAACTGCAGGCAATTGTGGTGCAGCAGGTCGGCGGGAACTTGTGGTATGCCGCGTGCCGCAAGGTAGGCGGGGCTGGCGCAAACGCGCCGCTCGTGGCCCGTGAGCCGGCGCGCAATGAAGTTCGGTTGCCGATCGATCGCGCCGATGCGGATGGCGAGGTCGATGGAGTCGTCGACCATGTTGCTGATGGCGTCGCTCAGTTGTATTTCCAGTTCCAGCTTCGGGTAGCGTCGCCCGAATTCCCCAAGCATCGGGGCGATGTACATGGTGCAGAACGTCACCGGTGCGGTCACGCGCAGCAGTCCCTGCAGCTCGCCGTCGCGTGCCGACGCGGCCTCGTCGGCGGCCTCCAGTTGCTCAAGAATGAACACCGCTTTTTCGAAGTAAGCCTGGCCGGTGTCGGTCAGCGTGACACTGCGTGTGGAGCGGTTGAGGAGTGCCCCGCCAACGCGCTCCTCCAGGGCGTCGACCAGGCGCGTGACCGAAGACGTGGCAACGCCCAATTGGCGCGCGGCCGATGAGAACCCACCCGTGCTGCCGACGAGTATGAATGCCTTGAGTTCGGAGAATCGGTCCATGTTTGCTTTTGCGGTCCGCGCAAATGTCTTGACGAATTGCACTATCTTATCAGGACGTATTCCGGGCCGTAAAGCGAGGGCATCTCAGGTTTTTCTTGCTCCTCGTGCGCGCGGCGGTTCTTAGGGAAGCACGCGGGCAGGAAGACATGATCGAGCACACCGCGATGACATTGGCGCGCGCGGCCTGGCCCTTTGAATGGATGGCGCTGGGCGGTTGGCGGGAGAAGGGGGCGGCATCGTCCGTCCCCGCCCGGGAATGAAAGTGGATTGAAAGCTTGGACCGGTATAGTCGGCTCCGACCCTGGCGCAATGCCTCGGTCGCACAGACGATTTTAATATCAAGAGACGAGAGCCAGCCCATGAACGCTTCCCCATCCCGCCATGCCGACGCATCCATCCCGTCCCAGCTTGCGCCGGCGCGTGTCCCGCTCGAGGACAGCGCCGGCCAGCCGCGCGGCAAAACGCCGTGGCACATGCATGCGTGGCGGGTGATGGATATGCGGGTCGGCCTGCTCTCCTTGCCGATCTATGTGCTGCTGCTGGCGCTGATCGGCGGCTTCATCGCGATGGGCAAGCTGCCAACCGATATGTCGGTGTCGATCGCCGTGCTGGCCGTCGGCGGCTTCACTTGCGCCGAGTTCGGCAAACGGATGCCACTGTTGCGCAACATCGGCGCAGCCGCCATCTTCGCCACCTTCGTGCCGTCGCTGCTGGTCTACCTGCACGCGATCCCGCCTGTGCTGCTGAAGAATGTGGTGGAATTCACCAAGGTCAGCAATTTCCTGTACCTGTTCATCGCCTCGATCATCGTCGGCAGCATCTTCAGCATGGACCGCACGGTGCTGGTGCAGGGCTTCCTGAAGATCTTCGCGCCCTTGGCGGCCGGCACCGTCATGGCCGCGCTGGCGGGCACGCTGGTCGGCGCCATGCTCGGTCTGGGCTGGCAGCACACGCTGTTCTTCATCGTCGTCCCCATCATGGCCGGCGGCGTGGGCGAGGGCGCCATCCCGCTCTCGATCGGCTACGCGGCCATCCTCGGGCAGGCGCAGGGCGACATGTTCGCCCAGGTGCTGCCGCCCGTGATGCTGGGCAGCCTGTGCGCCATCCTCATGGCGGGCACGCTCAATTTCGTCGGCAAGCGCTATCCGCACCTGACCGGCGAGGGACGCTTGCAGCCGGGTATTGAGAACGCGCCGCAGGTGGTCGAACTGCCGGCCGCCACGGTCGATGTCGGCCAGGTGGCCTCCGCCGGCCTGACCGCCATCTCGCTGTACATGGTGGGCCTGATCAGCGCCAAGCTGTTCGACTTCCCGGCGCCGGTGGTGATGTTGTTCGTGGCCGTCGTGTTCAAGCTGGGGCGGCTGGTCTCGCCGCAATTGCAGCAGGCTTCGCTGGTGGTGTACAAGTTCTTCTCCACGGCGGTGACCTATCCGCTGCTGTTCGCCATCGGCGCCGCCATGACGCCGTGGGAAAAGCTGATCGCCGCGTTCACGCTGGCCAACCTGGCCACCATCGTGGCCACGGTGGCGACCCTGATGGCCACCGGCTTCGTGGTGGCGCGCCGCATGCACATGTACCCGATCGAGGCGGCCATCGTCAACGCCTGCCACAGCGGCCAGGGTGGAACGGGCGACGTGGCCATCCTGACCGCCGCCAACCGCATGCAACTGATGCCGTTCGCGCAGATCGCGACCCGCATCGGCGGCGCCATCGTGGTCACCCTGGCGCTGTTCGCGCTGGCCAGGCTGGGGGCCTGAACGAGTTGTATCAGCAAGCCCTTGAGGTCGCCGACCCCATCTCCCATATGGAATCGCGTGCCGCTAAGCCGCCTGGTCGTTATGCGACCGCACGATCTCCAGGAACGCCGCCAGGATAGGCGACACGTCGTCCTCGCGGTAAATGCAGCTCAGGTCGACCACCGCGTGCGGCGCGTTCTTCAACGGCCGGTAGACCACCCCCGGCAAGCGCAGGCTGGTGGCCGACTCCGGCACCAGCGCCAGCCCGAAGCCACTGGCCACCAGCGCCACGCCGGTCACGGCGTCGCCGGCTTCCTGGGAGACATCGGGCAGGAAGCCTTCCTGCCGGCACAACTCCATCACCCGGTCGATGAAATTCGGCTTGACCCCGGTGGGGAACATCACCATCGGATGGTTTTTCAGCGCCGCCAGCGGAATCGCTTCCTCGGCGACCAGCGGATGGCCTTCCGGCAGCGCCACCAGCACCGGCTCCATTTTGACCAGTTCGATGCGGATGTCGGGAATCGGCCCCAGCATGCGGTTGAAGCCGATCGTGATCCGGTGCTGCCGCAGCGCTTCGATCTGTTCCGTCTTGTTCATCGCGTGCAGCACGATGTTCACGTCCGGGTAGGCCGTGCGGAAGCGCAGCAGCAGCCTCGGGATCATGGACAGCACGCCGGAGCCGAAGATGCCCACGTCGATCCGCCCGAGCTTGCCCTGCGCGGCGCGCTGGGTGCGCTCCACCGCCTGCTCCACCAGCGACTGGATGTTCAGCGATTCCTGTAGCAGCAATTCCCCCGCCTGCGTCAACGTCACCCCCTTGGCCGTGCGCTCGAACAGCGGCGCGCCGATTTCCTCCTCCAGCTGTTGTATCTGACGCGTCAACGGCGGTTGCGAAATGTTCAGCGCGAGGGCCGCACGGCCGAAGTTCAGTTCCTGTGCGACGGCGACGAAGTATTTGATTTGTCGAAAATTCATGCGGGTCTTTCGATGATGGCGATCAGGTGGCGCGTGGCGGCGCCGCGACGCGGCGGCGGCGGCGGCTCGCGCGCGCCGCGTCCGGCGGCCAGCCATTTTACGCGCGATTCCGCGCGCTGGCCGGTGAGTCATACCTTTTTCGTATCAAGTAGGCGTTCAGAAGGCATTGGACGCTCATTTTTTCGCAACATACCATGCAAAAAGTCCTGAAGTTTCGGGCCCGGGCCAGTGTTCCAGGAGCACCGTCCGCGACCCGCAAGCGCAGTTGGGAACCATAAAAAAGAGATTTCAACGGAGGAGACATGAGTAACAAGAATGTAGTTTCTGCAGGTGGATTCGCGCTCGCGGCCGGTGTGGCGGCGTTGCTGCAGATGGCGCAAGCCCAGGCCGGCACGATCGAGACCGGCCAGCCCGACCTGAAGGTGCGCTGGGACAACACCTTCAAGTATTCGGCCGCCTTGCGCGTGAAGGATGCCAGCCAGAACGTGGCGGCCTCGTACGTCAATCCCAACGTGGACGCCGGCGACCTGGCCCTGGACAAGGGCTTGATCAACAACCGCGTAGACTGGCTGACGGAACTCGATGTCGCCTATCAGGGCCTGGGTGCGCGCGTGTCCGCCGCCGCCTGGTATGACACGGTCTACAACAAGAGCAGCAATGATTTCCCCGTCTCGATTCCGTTCCCGAACACGGCCGGCGCGCTGGCGGGCGGCCCCAACAACACGTTCACGCCGGCGGCCAAGAAGCTGATGGGCCGCAAGGCCGAGCTGGCCGACGCCTTCGTCTACGGCAGCACCGACATTGGCGACGGCATGGGCCTGAGTGGCCGCATCGGCCGTCACACGCAGCTGTATGGCGAAACGCTGTTCCTGGGCGCGAACGGCATCGCCTACGCCCAGGGCCCGGTCGACCTGATCAAGCTGTTCTCGCTGCCCGGCGTGCAGTTCAAGGAAATCGCGCTGCCGGTGGGGCAGGTGTCGGGCAATCTGCAAATCAATTCCGACCTGTCCATCGGCGCCTACTACCAGTACCAGTGGCGCGCGCTGCGCCTGCCGGCCGCCGGCAGCTACTTCAGCCCCGCCGACTTCGTTGGCGACGGCGCCGACCTGTTGCTCACGCCCGTGGGCGGCGCCGCCAGCCGCAGGCCAGATCTGGGCGGGCGCGATTCGGGCCAGTTCGGCGGCCGCGTCAAGTTCAAGGTGCCGGGCAGCGAAGTGGAATACGGCCTGTACGCCGCGAAGTACCACGACAAGTCGCCGATTCCCGTGCTCACCGTGACCGAGCCGGGCGCCTACAACGGCGGCACCTACCGCCTGATGTACGCGCAGGACGTGAAAGTGTACGGCGCCAGCTTCTCGACCCTGGTTGGCGAAACCAACGTGGGCGGCGAAATGTCGACCCGCCGCGACACGCCGCTGGCGCCGCTGGGCGACCTGGTGATCAACTTCGATCCCACGGCCGACAACCGCAAGAACTCGCCATACGCGGTCGGCAACAGCTTCCACGCCAACCTGTCCGCGATCACCGTGCTGGCCGCCAATCCGCTGTGGGACGCGGGCAGCTTCGTGGGTGAGCTGGCGTTCAACCGGCTGCTGAGCGTGACGCGCAATCCGACCAATCCCATGTTCACCAACGGCGTGCTGAACACCACCCACACGCGCGATGCCTGGGCCATGCGCATGGTGTTCCAGCCCGAGTACTTCCAGGTGCTGTCCGGCCTCGACCTGCAGGTGCCGATCGGCCTGGGCTACGGTATCTCCGGCCGTTCGGCCGTGTTCCAGGTGGCGCCCGAGCATGGCGGCGACCTCAGTGTCGGCGTGAACCTCGACTACAAGAAGACCTGGCGCGCCGGTGTGCAGTACACGCACTACATCGGCGCCGCCGGCGCGGCCCCGTCGCTGAACGCCGCCACCAACACCCAGGCCAGCTACCAGCAGTATTACAAGGACCGGGATTTCGTGACCTTCTCGGTCCAACGCACCTTCTAATTACCTAGCCGGAGACACAACATGCATACCCAACCCAAGTTGCTCGCCCTGGTCGCCTTGCTCGCCGCAGGCAAGCTGGCCATGGCCGCCGTACCCGCCGATGAAGCGGCCAAACTCAATTCCGTCCTCACGCCGCTGGGCGCCGAGAAGGCCGCCAACAAGGACGGCACGATTCCCGCCTGGACCGGCGGCCTGACCAAGATGCCAGCGGGCGCTGTGCGCGGCGATATTCCGGTCGACCTGTTCCCCGGCGAGAAGCCGCAGTTGCAGATCACGGCGAAGAACGCCGCCCAGTACGCGGCCAAACTGAGCGACGGCACGCGCGCCCTGATGGCCAAGTATCCGGACAGCTTCCGGCTGGACGTCTACCCGACCCACCGCACGGCCGCCGCGCCGCAGACCGTGTACGAGCACACGCTGAAGAACGCCACCAACTGCAAGCTGGTGGAGGGAGGCGCGTCGGTCGCAGGCTGCTTCGGCGGCATCCCGTTCCCGGTGCCCAAGAGCGGCGCGGAGATCATCTGGAACTACCTGCTGCGCGTGGAGCCCGAGTCGGTGGCCTATGCGTTCCGCAACGTGGTCGGTTCGGCCGACGGTTCCGTCACGCTGGCCACGCGCAACGACATCTGGTTCCAGTACCCGTACTATCAAAAGGACGGCAGCGCCGAGAAGTGGTCGGGCGAGTACTTCCTGCAGCGCTTCATCACCACCGCGCCGCCGTTCAAGGCCGGTGAATCGCTGGTGCTGCGCGACGGCATCAACGCCAAGGAACCGCGCCAGGCCTGGCAGTACCTGGTGGGCCAGCGCCGCGTGCGCCGCGCACCGACGGTCGGCTACGACACGCCAGATTTCGTCGCCTCCGGCGCCAACTACTTCGATGAAGTGCAGGGCTTCTTCGGCCCACCGGACCGCTTCCAGTGGAAGCTGATCGGCAAGCAGGAGATGTACATCCCGTACAACAATAACAACCTGATCAGCGCCAAGCTGGACGACGCGCTGGGCAAGCACCACTACAACCCGGACAAGATGCGTTGGGAGCTGCACCGCGTGTGGGTGGTGGAAGCGACCGTCGCCCCAGGCAAGCGCCATGCGGTGCCCAAGCGCCGCTACTACTTCGACGAGGACAGCTGGCTGCTGGCCATGGTCGATGGCTACGACACGGAAGGCAAACTGTGGCGCACCTCGCAGATGACGCCGTTCGCCGCGCCGTCCGTGCCGGCCAACCTGGTCAAGCCGGTGCTGGTGTTCAACCTGCAGGCGGGCACCATGAGCGGCGTGCAGTTGCTGAACGACGAGACGTTCCGCATCGTGCCGCGCAAGCCGGAGAAGTTCTTCACCGGTGACGCCGTGGCGGCGGAAGCGGCGCGCTGAGAAAGTCTTCCGTCACCCCCGTCGTTCCCGCGCAGGCGGGAACCCATGCTGAGTAAGCAGGCAAGCGGTCTATGGGTTCCCGCCTACGCGGGAACGACGAACGCTAGGGTGACGGCGCCTATATTTTTACCGCCCAAGGGCAGCCTCCCAGCCGCCTGCGGGCCATCGGATTGCGACCATGTTCCCATCATTGAATCAAAACCGCCGCATCGCCGCCTTCTGGCTGGCCTGCGGCCTCACGCCGCTCGCCATGGCGGCAGCCGCGCCGGCCCAGAAGGGCGTTGACCTGCTGACCCGCCCGGCCGTGATCCGCCAGCACGCGGAAAGCGCTGTCATGCTGGCCGTGGCCAGCGCGGGCGCGCGGCTGGTGGCTGTCGGCGAGCGCGGCATCATCCTGCTGTCCGACGACCAGGGCAAGACCTGGCGCCAGACGCCGGCCCCCGTCAGCGTGGCGCTGACGGCCGTGCACTTCCCGGACGCGCAGCATGGCTGGGCCGTGGGCCACGGCGGCGTGGTACTGGCCACCAGCGATGGCGGCGCCACGTGGCGCAAGCAGCTGGACGGCTTGCAGGCCGCGCAGATCGAACTGGCCGGCGCGCGCCAGCAGGCGCCGCAGGACGGCGAAGCCGGCGCCGCGCGCCTGCACGACGCTGAACGCCTGCTGGCCGAAGGCGCGGACAAGCCGTGGCTGGACGTGCGCTTCAGCGACACCCAGCACGGCATGGTGGTCGGCGCCTACGGCATGGCCCTGGCCACCGCCGACGGCGGCGCCAACTGGACCACGCTGCGCGGCCAGATCGACAATCCGCGCGGCCACCACCTGTACCGGATCTACGCCGAAGGTGGCAACACCTATCTGGCCGGCGAGCAGGGCGCCTTGTACCGCGCCGCCGACGGTTCGGCCAATTTCCAGGAAATCAAAACACCGTACGCGGGCAGCTACTTCGGCATGGTGACGGGCCGCCACGGCGAGTTGATGCTGTTCGGCCTGCGCGGCAACGCCTACCGCTCCACCGACGGCGGCGCCAACTGGCAGAAGGTCGATACCGGCCTGCCGATCACGCTCACGGCCGGCCAACGCCTGGCGTCCGGCGAGATCGTGCTGGCCGACGAGACGGGCCGCGTGCTGAAAAGCCGCGACGATGGCGCGAGTTTCGCGTCCGTGCCGCTCACGCAGCGGGCCTCGTTCACGGGCGTGGCGCAATCGGCCGATGGCAGCCTGGTGCTGTCCGGCACGCGCGGCATGGTGCGCATCGCCGCTGAAACTGTTTTAGGAGCTACGAAATGAGCCACGGCCAACTGTCCAATGACGAACCAGTGATCCGCGACCTGCGCGACTTCGACGCGCGCTCCGGCACGCTGGTCGAACGTCTGCTGTTCAACAACCGGCTGGTGATCGCCGTGCTGTGCCTGATCGTGACGGCGGTGCTCGGCTACCAGGCGCTGGGCCTCACGCTCAACGCCGCGTTCGAGAAGATGATTCCGACGCGCCATCCTTACATCGTCAACTACCTGGCCAACAAGGCCCAGATCGCCGGCCTCGGCAACTCGCTGCGCATCGCCGTGGAGGTGGAGCAGGGCACCATCTTCGACGCCGAGTACCTCGATACGGTGCGCAAGATCACCGATGAAGTGTTCCTCTATCCGGGCGTGGACCGGCCCTACATGAAGTCGTTGTGGACGCCGTCCGTGCGCTGGACCGGCGTGACGGAGGACGGCCTCGATGGCGGCCCCGTGATCCCGGACACCTACGACGGTTCGCCGGGCAGCCTGGATCAGGTGCGCGTGAACGTCGAACGTTCCGGCGAGATCGGCTTGCTGGTGGCGGCCAACTACCGCTCCAGCATCATCCTGCTGCCGTTGCAGGAAAAAGTGGCGGAGACGGGCAAGGCGATCGATTACCACGACCTGTCGGGCCGGCTCGAAAAGCTGCGCGCCAAGTACGAGACGCGCAACATCCACATCCACATCACCGGCTTCGCCAAGGTGGTGGGCGACCTGCTGGACGGCCTGCGTGAAGTGCTGGTGTTCTTCGCCATCGCGATCGCCATCTGCGCCGGCGTGCTGTACTGGCACACCCGTTGCGCGCGCAGCACGGCGCTGGTGGTGCTGTGCTCGCTGGTGGCCGTGATCTGGCTGCTGGGCCTGCTGCCCACGCTGGGCCTGGGACTCGATCCGTATTCCGTGCTGGTGCCGTTCCTCGTGTTCGCCATCGGCATGAGCCACGGCGCGCAGAAGATGAACGGCATCATGCAGGACATCGGCCGTGGCACGCACAAGCTGATCGCCGCGCGCTACACCTTCCGCCGCCTGTTCCTGGCCGGTATGACGGCGCTACTGGCCGACGCCGTCGGCTTCGCCGTGCTGCTGGTGATCGACATCCAGGTCATCAAGGAACTGGCGCTCGCCGCCAGCCTGGGCGTGGCCGTGCTGATCTTCACCAACCTCGTGCTGCTGCCTATCCTGCTGTCGTTCACCGGCGTGAGCGCCGTGGCCGCGCAGCGCAGCCTGGTCGCCGAACAGAGCGACGAAGCGGACAAGCATCCGTTCTGGGTCTTCCTCGACCTGTTCACCCAGCGCAAGTGGGCCGGCGTCGCCATCGCGGCCAGCCTGGTGCTGGGCGGCGCGGGCTTCCTGGTCAGCACCCAGCTGAAGATCGGCGACACCGACCCCGGCGCGCCGGAACTGCGGCCCGATTCGCGCTACAACCGCGACAACGCCTTCATGGTGGCCAACTACGCGGCCAGCAGCGACACCTACGTGGTCATGGTCAAAACGCCACAATTCTACTGCGCCCATTACGACACGCTGCAACTGGTGGACGACCTCGAATCGCGCCTGCAACAGCTGCCGGGCGTGGAGGCGACCAACTCGCTGGCCGCGCTGGCCAAGCAGGCGGCGGCCGGCATGAACGAAGGCAGCCTGAAATGGTACGAGATTCCGCGTTCGCAGAACATGCTGAACTCGATCATCACGCGGGCCCCGCGCGAGCTGTTCAACCAGAACTGCGACCTGCTGACCGTCTATGTGTATCTGAAAGACCACAAGGCAGACACGCTGAGCCGCGTCGTCGAAGGCGTCGATGCCTTCGCCCGCGAGCATGACAGCGACCAGATCCGCTTCCTGTCCGCCGCCGGCAACGCCGGCATCGAAGCGGCCACCAACATCGTCGTCAAGCGCGCCAACCTGGAGATTCTGCTGCTGGTGTACGCCGCCGTGATCGTGCTGTCGTTCATCACCTTCCGCTCGTGGCGGGCCGTGATCTGCGCCGTGCTGCCGCTGATGCTGACCTCGGTTCTGTGCGAAGCGCTGATGGTGGCCCTGCATATCGGCGTCAAGGTCGCCACCTTGCCCGTCATCGCGCTGGGCGTCGGCATCGGCGTCGACTATGCGCTGTACGTGATGACGGTGATGCTGGGGCAGATGCGCTTGGGCATGAGTTTGTCGCAAGCGTACTACAGGGCGCTGCTGTTCACGGGCAAGGTGGTGGTGCTGACGGGCGTGACGCTGGGCATCGCCGTGGCGACCTGGGCGTTCTCCCCCATCAAGTTCCAGGCCGACATGGGCATCTTGCTGGCCTTCATGTTCATCTGGAACATGCTGGGCACGCTGATCCTGCTGCCCGCGCTGGCGCACTTCCTGCTGCGTCCCGCGCAGCGGGCGGCGCAGGACGCGCCGGTGGCCCAGCAGCCAACGACGGCCGTGGCCTGAGCCCGGCGGGCCATGGCTGAAACGGGTTTTCTGCGTTAAAGTAGGGTAACTATAAAACCAGAATGCGAGACATGGGAAAAAATAAGGCGCTTAGCGAAGTATTCAATCTCCGCTCGCGTCTGCGTTTCGACACCGCCAACGGCAACATCTGGCTCGACGAGAGCCGCATGATGTTGCTGCACACGCGCGCGTTCGGCGCCCTGCGCAAGGAATTGTTCGATTCCCTGGGCGTCGAGCGGGCGCGTGGGCTGTTGGTGCGGATGGGTTTTGTGGCCGGACAGCAGGACGGGGAACTGGCCAAGAAACTGGCCGGCGACCGTCCGCTGGACGAGATCTTCCTGCTGGGACCGGAAATTCACGGCCTTGAAGGTGTGGTCAAGACCAGGACGGTGCGTTGCGACCTTGATTTCGAGCATGGGAATTTCTATGGCGAATTCACGCTCGAAAATTCCTGGGAGGCGGAATCGCACCTGCAGACCTTCGGTGTGGACAAGGACCATGCGTGCTGGAGCGTCATAGGCTACGCCTCAGGCTACGTGACCGCGTTCATGAACCGGCTGATCGTGTTCCGCGAGACGGCCTGCCACGCCTGCGGCGAAGCGCTCTGCAACATGATCGGCAAGAACGCCGAGGAATGGGATGAGGAATATCTGCGCTATTTCCATCCTGAAAACATTGCCGAGCAGATGATCGAGCTGCAGCAGCAGGTGACGCAACTGCGCGCCACCCTCGATTCGGCGCGCGGATCATCGGACAACATGGTGGGCGAATCGGTCGCGTTCAGGGGCGCCTTCTCGCTGTTGAAGAAGGCCGCGCTCAGCCCGATCAACGTGTTGTTGCTGGGCGAAACGGGCGTGGGCAAGGAGCGTTTCGCGCGCTGGCTGCACGAGAATGGACCACGGGCCGACAAGCCCTTCATCGCCGTCAACTGCGCCGCCATCCCGCACGACCTGATCGAAGCGGAACTGTTCGGCGTGACCAAGGGCGCCTACACGGGCGCCGAACAGTCGCGCCCCGGACGGTTCGAGCGGGCCAACGGCGGCACCTTGTTCCTGGACGAGATCGGCGACCTGGCGCCCGCCGCGCAAGTCAAACTGTTGCGCGTGCTGCAAACCGGGGAAGTCGAACGGCTGGGCGACGACCATGCGCGCAAGGTCGACGTGCGGCTGGTGTCGGCCACCAATGTCAACCTGCAGCAAGCCATCAGCACGGGGAAATTCCGCGCCGATCTTTACTACCGGCTGGCGACGTATCCCGTCACCATCCCGCCGCTGCGCGAACGGCCGAGCGACTTGCCGTTGCTGGTGGAATCGTTCATCGAGAAGTTCAGCGCGCTGTATCCGAAGAAGGTGCTGGGCGTCACCGAGCGCGCCATGCAGATGCTGAGCCAGTATTCCTGGCCCGGCAATATCCGCGAACTGGAGAACGTGATCGAACGCGGCGTGCTGCTGGTGCCGCCCGGCGCACGCATCGAAGCCGGCCATTTATTCGCCGAGCAGCAGCAATTCGTGCAGGAAGGCGAGGGGATAGACCTGGAAGGGCATCTGCCGGAACGCAACGCGGCTCGGGAACAGGGGCTGTGCGAGGAGTTGTTGCGACCGGACTTTAACCTTATCGCGCATGAGAACGCGCTGGTGGATCTGGCGGTGAAGAAGGCCAACGGCAACTTGAGCCAGGCCGCGCGCTTGCTGGGGATTACGCGGCGGCAGCTGGCTTATAAGTTTAATCGGAGTGGGGAGTGATGGCTCATTCAAATTCCGCAGGCTCAGCTATCTTGCGTGACGACTACTGGGTGAGCACGCTAATCTTGATCTTTCGCTAAGCGTCGGTGCGCCAATGTATGACTATGCAATGACTATTTTCTTATTTGGAGAATGTCATGGCAATCGACGTCTATCTGCAGATCGATGGCATCAAGGGGGAGTCAGCGGATTCCTCGCACGTTGGATGGATCGAGGTCACTTCAGCGCACTGGGGGGTGACACAGCCAAAAAGCGCGACCGCGTCGACTGGCGGTGGCCACACCGCCGAACGGTGCGAACATCGGACTCTCTCAATTACCAAACTGGCCGATCTTTCGTCCCCATTGCTGATGCAGATCAGCTCGGCAGGCAAGACAATTCCCAAGGCCAGGATGGAGTTCATGCGCGCCGATGGCCAGGGTGAACGCGTGAAGTATTATGAAGTCGAGCTGGAGAATGTGCTGGTCGGAAGCATGGATCAGTTAGTGACCGAAGGCAGCATCCTCCACGATTCCATCGGCCTGAAGTTTTCCCAAGTGAAGTGGAAGTACACGCAGCAAAAGATTAGCGGTGGTGCGGGCGGCAATACGGCCGGTGGCTGGAATTTGTCGACCAACAAAATAGCATAAGGGGCGATCATGCTTGAAGTCGCCCCCAAAGATGAGCGCAAATACTTCATGCTCCCGCAGGCTCCCGAAGATGCGGGTTATTACGTCTACGGCAGGTTAAACGGCCACCCAAGTCACGGCGCTTTTCAATATGCACATCCGTCGATGATGACGGCGATTTTGCGAGTGGAGCGGGAATGGCAAGCTCTTGACTCGCGCAAGTTTGGTGTCGGTGATATCAGCCTGGCTAACGGGGCGGCAAACCTGGACCACAAGACGCACCACAGCGGGCTGGAAGTGGACATACGACCACTGCGCAAGGATGGATTGCCCGAACCCGTGACTTGGCATGACGCCGAGTATGACCACGACGCCACAGAGGTTCTGATTGATCTGTTTCGTATTTATGCTCCAGTTGCACTGATCTATTTCAACGATCCAGATATGCCGTTCGTAGAGAAAATGATCAAGCATGACAATCATTTTCATGTACAGATGCGAGGCTAGCATGCGAAAAATCAACGGGGTGATTCTCAGCCTTGGCGTGGTGTTTGTGGTGGCTTCCGCTGCGGAATGGTCTGGGGAATGGAAACCAATGAAAGCCAGTTACACGATTTATTCCGGTGAGCTCGCCGAGCGAGAGGCGCCGACGGCGAGCCAGCGCACGATGACGGTGGCGATTGAAGGGCCGGCTGCTAAGGAAGTGTTCGATTCGATAGCGCCGGATATTCGTCCGCTTTGCAGTCAAGAAAAAGGCGATCGAGAGAGACAGAAAGTTGGTGTCGATTGCATCTACAGTCGTAAAGGAAGTGAATACCGTTGCTGGATCGGCCTCAATTTGCGAACCGGCGAGAGCATCCCGACCGTTAGCTGTTGATGTCATATCTTCCGCTTGCAGAGCTTGATGCGGCCAGAATTTTTTGCTTCGATGCGCCCCAGGAGGGGCGCATTGTTTTGTGGAGATCACTTTGATATACCTGCTCATATAGCAGCTTGAGTTTAGCTTACGAGGGTTTAACCCCGCACAGCCGCCTCGATCGCGGCCACGTCGATCTTCTGCATCTTCATCATCGCGTCGAACGCGCGTTTCGCCACCTCGCCACCCTGCGTCATCGCCTCGGTCAGCACGCGCGGCGTGATTTGCCACGACAAGCCCCATTTGTCCTTGCACCAGCCGCACGCGTTGGCCGAGCCGCCGTTGTCGATGATCGCGTTCCAGTAGCGGTCGGTTTCCTCCTGGTCGTCGGTGGCGATCTGGAACGAGAACGCTTCGTTGTGTTTGAAAACATCTCCGCCATTGAGGCCCAGGCACGGGATGCCGCAGACCGTGAATTCGACGGTCAGCACATTGCCCGCTTTACCGCCCGGAAAATCGGACGGCGCGCGGTGGATGCCGCCGACTGAGCTGTCGGGGAAGGTGCGGGCATAGAAGTGTGCGGCTTCTTCCGCGTCATGGTTGTACCACAGGCAGATCGTATTCTTTGCCATCATTGTTCTCCTTTGTTGGTCATCACCAGGGCTGGTCCGCACGCGCCATAACGCGCCGTATCCCGTCCTGCGACCTAGCTTACTCCCGTTAGCAAATAAGCAGCATCCGCTTCATGCGTCCCGGTGCCATCTCCGCGTTCGAATCACACCCGCTCAAGCTGCCGGCGCCCCTGCCTCTCAAGGGCACTTCCGGCCATTTGACAAATTTGTCCAACGACGGTTTACCGCTTAACGAATTTGTCGAGCCAGGCATGAATCTTCCAGTTTGCGTTTATTGCATTTTCCTTTTAAATCAATAGCTTGCGAAGTGGCACGGCGCTTGCTAAATAGCTGGAAAAAGACATGCGATCTTTTTCTGTCGGCGACAGCCGGCAAACCGATTTCACAGGAGACAGCCATGAAACGAGCAGCCCATCTGCGGGCTGGCGGTGGTACGCCAGCCTTGTCCAATACGCCCCGGTCCGGCTTCAGCCACGGCCACGCGGCGTCATCCCCATCACGATCCGGCCGCTGCCGCCATCCCCACCGTTCCCACTGACGGCCGGAGGCGATCGTGACCACTTTCAACATAACGGTCAGTGAAACCCAGGAAGTCTTTTCCTGCCCCGACGACAAGTCGGTGCTGGAAGGGATGGTTCGCCTGGGCAAGCGCGGGATTCCGCTCGGCTGCCGCGGCGGCGCCTGCGGTGTGTGCAAGGTGGAGGTGCTGTCCGGCCGCTACGCGCAAAAGCCGATGAGCCGCTGCCACGTCGATGCGGACGATGAACGCGAGGGCAGGGTGCTCGCATGCCGCATCACCCCGAGCACGGACCTCGAAATCCGCGTGCTCGGCCACATGAAACGCGCAGTACTGGACCAGCCTTCCAGCAAACAGGCTTGACCCAGCTTTTCTTATTACAACCAGGAGACTTCAAATGGCAATGACAGGTGTTTTACGTCCAGGGCATGTACAAATCCGCGTTCTCGATCTGGATGAAGGCGTGCGCCACTACCGCGACGTGATGGGCATGGAGGAAACCGGCCGCGACGAGCAAGGCCGCGTCTACCTCAAGTGCTGGGACGAGATCGACCACGCCAGCGTCGTGCTGCGCCAGGCCGACCGCGCCGGCCTGGACTTCATCGGCTTCAAGGTGCTGAATGTGAAGACGCTGAACCAGCTCGAAGCGGACCTGAAGGAATACGGCGTCAAGACCGAGCGCATCCCCGCGCGCGAGATGCTGGAAACGGGCGAGCGTGTGCGCTTCGTGGTCGCCACCGGCCACACCATCGAGCTGTACGCGGAGAAGGCGCCGCACGGTAACGGTTGCGGTGCCGTCAACCCCACGCCGTGGAGCCCGCAGTCGGAGCGCGGCATCGCGCCGCGCCGCCTCGACCACGCGCTGCTGTACGGCCCCAACATAGAGGAAGTGCGCAAGCTGTTCGTGGACGTGCTGGGCTTCACGCTGGTCGAACACATCCTCACCCCGGACGGCAAGGCCAACCAGGTGGTGTTCCTGAGCTGCTCGATCAAGTCGCACGACATCGCGTTCGGCGAATACCCGGAGCCGGGCAAGCTGCACCACTGCTCGTTCCTGATGGACAGCTGGGACCACGTGCTGCGCGCCGGCGACATCATGTCCATGCACAAGGTGCCGGTCGATATCGGCCCGACCCGTCACGGCGTCACGCGCGGCTGCACCATCTACGCGTTCGACCCGTCGGGCAACCGCTTCGAGACGTTCAAGGAAGACCGCACGCCGTATCCGGACCACGCGCCGCTGACCTGGACCTTCGATGGTCTGATCGTCGAAGGTGGCCTGGACTATGTGCAGCGCAAGCTGCATGAATCCTTCCTGACCGTGGTCAGCTGAGAGGCCGCCATGCAACCCGTTCTGGACACGGCCACGCCGTCCCGCACGCTCGACACCACGCGCCGCTTCGTGCGTCCGCGCGGCGGGCGCGGAAAGGGCTTCATCGAGTTCGAGTTCGCCATCGGCGAGCCGGAACTGTTCGTCGAGCTGATCCTCACCCCGGACGCCTACGCGGAATTCTGCGAGGCCAACCAGGTGGAAGTGCTGCCGGCGTCCGCGCCGTCCGACACGCCCGACGACTGGGACTGGCGCCTGTCCGATGCGACCGCGCACCCGTTCAAGTCCACCGATGCATAACCATCTTATTTGAGAACCACCATGCAAATCGATCTGCAAACACTGAGCATCCAGCCCCTGCGGCAAACCTTCGACCACCTGGCGCGCCGCTTTGGCGACAAGCCAGCCTCGCGCTACCAGGAGGGCAGCTACGATATCCAGGCCGCCGAGAACCTGCACTATCGCCCCACTTGGGACCCGAGCCAGGAACTGTACGACGCCTCCATCACCAAGATCGTGATGGCCGACTGGTACGCGTTGAAGGACCCGCGCCAGTTCTACTACAACACCTACACGCTGGCCCGCGCCCGCCAGCAGGACACGGCCGAGGCCAACTTCAGCTTCGTCGAATCGCGCGGCCTGGCCGACGCGCTGCCGGACAACCTGAAGGAGGCGGCCCTGCGCGTGCTGGTGCCGCTGCGTCACGCGGCCTATGGCGCGAACCTGAACAACACCTTCATCTGCGGCTACGGCTACAGCACCATCTTCACCCAGCCGTGCATGTACCACGCGATGGACAACCTGGGCATCGCGCAGTACCTGTCGCGCCTTGGCCTGCTGCTGGAGGGCACGGACGCGCTGGCCGAGGGCAAGCGCGCCTGGATGACCGACGACGCGTGGCAGCCGCTGCGCCGCTACATGGAGGATTGCCTGGTGCTGCGCGATCCGTTCGAGCTGTTCGTGGCGCAGAACGCGGCGATGGACGGTTTGCTGTACCCGCTGATCTACGAGCGCGTGGTGGACGACACCTGGTCCACGGCCGGCGGTTCGGCCGTGGCCATGCTCACCCAGTTCATGAACGACTGGTTCGACGAAACCCGCAAGTGGGTCGATGCCGTGCTGCGCACCGCCGCGGCGGAGTCGGCGCATAACCGCGCCGTGCTGCAGGACTGGACCCAGAAGTGGAGTAACCGCGCGGCGAGCGCGTTGCTGCCGGTGGCCGGTCTGGCGCTGGGCGCGGAGGCCGACGAGGTGCTCGGCGAGGAAGTGGCGGCCTTCAAGGCGCGTATGAACAAAATCGGCATCGAAGTCTGAGGAGGCACCATGTCCACTGTATTTATCGCACTGCAAGCGAACGAAGCGACCCGTCCCATCATCGACGCCATCCTGGCCGACAACCCGGAGGCCACCATCAAGCGCGATCCGGCCATGGTCAAGATCAACGCCCCCGGCCACCTGGTGATCCGCCGCAGCTCCATCGAGGAGCAGACCGGCGCCCATTTCGATCTGCAGGAACTGCAGGTCAACCTGATCACGCTCAGCGGCAACGTCGACGAGACGGAAGACGAACTCACGCTCCACTGGAACAATTAAGGAATCACGACATGGATACCAAAGTCACCAAGCCCAAGCTGGGCCTGAAGGAAAAATACCGTTTGCTGACCCGCGACCTGGCCTGGGAAACCAGCTACCAGCCGCAGGAGGAGGTGTACCCGTACGCGCGCTACGAGGGCATCAAGATCCACGACTGGGAGAAGTGGGAAGACCCGTTCCGCCTGACCATGGACTCGTACTGGAAATACCAGGCCGAGAAGGAGCGCAAGTTCTACGCCGTGATCGACGCGCACGCCCAGAACAACGGCCACCTGAACATCACGGACGCGCGCTACCTGAGCGCGCTGAAGATCTTCCTGCAGGCGATCAGCCCCGGCGAGTACGCGGCGCACAAGGGCTTCTCGCGCGCGGGCCGCGAGTTCCCCGGCGTGGGCACGCAGGTGGCTTGCCAGATGCAGGCCATCGACGAGATCCGCCACGCGCAGACGCAAATCCATGCGCTGTCGAACTACAACAAGTACTACAACGGCTTCCACGCCTTCGCCGACCAGCGCGACCGCATCTGGTACACCTCGGTGGCGCGCTCGTTCTTCGACGACGCGATGTCGGCCGGCCCGTTCGAATTCATGATCGCCATCGGCTTCTCGTTCGAATACGTGCTGACCAACCTGCTGTTCGTGCCGTTCATGTCCGGCGCCGCCTACAACGGCGACATGGCCACCGTCACCTTCGGCTTCTCGGCCCAGTCGGACGAGGCGCGCCACATGACGCTGGGCCTGGAGTGCATCAAGTTCATGCTGGAGCAGGACCCGGACAACCTGCCCATCGTGCAGGGCTGGATCGACAAGTGGTTCTGGCGCGGCTTCCGCGTGCTGGGCCTGGTCAGCACCATGATGGACTACATGCTGCCCAAGCGCGTCATGTCGTGGCGCGAGGCGTGGGAGATCTACGGCGAGGAGAACGGCGGCGCGCTGTTCCGCGACCTGGCGCGCTACGGCATCCGTCCTCCCAAGGGTTGGGCCGACGCCGGCGAGGCGATCGACCACATGTCGCACCAGTTCATGCTGGGCCTGTACCAGTGGAGCTTCGGCACCGCCTTCCACAGCTGGATTCCGTCCGAGGACGACATGGAATGGCTGTCGGCCAAGTACCCGACCACGTTCGACAAGTACTACCGGCCGCGCTGGAAGCACATCAAGAAGCTGGCCGACGCCGGCACGCCGTTCAAGAACTTCGGCCTGGCCAAGCTGTGCCAGTGCTGCCAGCTGCCGTCCGTGTTCAACGAGCCGGGCGATCCGACGCTGAGCTGCCACCGCGAGACCGAGTACAAGGGCGAGAAGTACCACTTCTGCTCGGACCACTGCCAGGACATCTTCGAGAACGAGCCGGAGAAGTACATCCAGGCCTGGCTGCCGATGCCGGCGCTGTTCCAGGAGCTGGGCGGCGACGTGGGCGCGTGGATGGACTGGGTCAGCCTGAAGGATGGCGTGGACAACGGCGATTTCGTCGGTTCCCAGGACGAGGCCAACTTCGACCGCTGGCGCGGCATGGCCAAGGCCAACAAGTAAGCGCCGCGAATGGCGCCGCCGGCCGGCACGGGCTGGCGGGCGGCGCCGCAATGACAAATAGATGCGAGGAGAATCATCATGGCTGTAACTTCAATCAAGGAATACGTGGGCGTGGCGCGCGATGCGGTGGCCAACTTCAATGGCAAGCAGCTGCTGTACGCGAGCTGGGACCGGCACTCGCTGTTCGCGTCGCCGTTCCTGCTGTGCGTCACCCCGGACATGAAGCTGGGCGACGTGCGCGACACCATGCTGGTGCCGCTGCTGCAGCCGGACCCCGATGCCGGCGCGATCGACTGGAGCAAGGTCGAGTGGCTGAAATCGAACCAGCCGTGGACGCCGGACTTTTCCGCCACCGTGGCCGCCAACGGCATCGGCCACAAGGACCAGATCCGCTTCAGCACGCCGGGCCTGAACACGCTGTGCGCCGCCGCCTGAGGTATTGAAATGAGCTACCAACTGACCATAGAGCCGCTGGGCCAGACCATCGAGGTGGAAGAGGGCCAGACCATACTCGACGCCGCGCTGCGGGCCGGCATCTACCTGCCGCATGCCTGCTGCCACGGCCTGTGCGCCACCTGCAAGGTGCAGGTGGTGGACGGCGAGGTCGATCACGGCGCCGCCTCCTCGTTCGCGCTGATGGACTTCGAGCGCGACGAGCAGAAGTGCCTGGCCTGCTGCGCCACGCCGCAAAGCGACCTGGTGATCGAGGCCGAGATCGACGAGGACGCGGACGCCCGCAACCTGCCCGTGAGCGATTACATGGGCACCGTGAGCCGCATCGAGTCGCTCACGCCCACCATCAAGGGCGTGTGGATCAAGCTGGATGATCCTGCCGGCATCGACTTCCAGGCCGGCCAGTACGTCAACCTGCACTTCCCGGACGACATGGGCAGCCGCGCGTTCTCGCTGGCCGGCCCGCCCGGCCTTGGTGAGGTGGAGCTCAATATCCGCATCGTGCCGGGCGGCCGCGCCACCGGCTACGTCCACCAGAGTATGAAGGTGGGCGAGCGGGTGCGGCTGTCCGGCCCGTACGGCCGCTTCTTCGTCAAGAAGTCGGCGGCCGTGCCCACCATCTTCATGGCGGGCGGCTCCGGCCTGTCCAGTCCCCGTTCGATGATCCTGGACCTGCTGGCCGAGGGCAGCACGCTGCCCATCACGCTGGTCTACGGCCAGCGCACGCGCGAGGAACTGTACTACCACGACGAGTTCCTGGCGCTGGCCGCCAAGCACCCGAACTTCCACTACGTGCCGGCCTTGTCGGGCGAGCCGGAAGGCAGCGCGTGGCATGGCTTCCGCGGCTTCGTGCACGAGGCGGCGAAGGCCCACTTCGACAACGACTTCCGTGGCCACAAGGCCTACCTGTGCGGGCCGCCGCTGATGATCGACGCTTGCATCAACACGCTGATGCAGGGGCGCCTGTTCGAGCGCGACATCTACACCGAGAAATTCATCTCGGCGGCCGACGCGCAGCAGGTGCGCAGCCCGCTGTTCCGCTCGATCTGAGGGCGTGGCGCCTGATACCTTACGGGTATCACGGCGCCGGAACAAAGGTATTGGACGGTATGGCTTGCCGTCCCTAAACTGGCTTTCAGTCGGTCTCCGTTTGAAACGGGGACCGCCGCGCAAAAACTATCCCCGCTTTCGCCCGACGAAAGCACCGTAAGGAGTTGGCAATGCAAATAGTGAAGAATTTTATCGACGGTGAGTTCGTCGACAGTGTGGAAGGCAAGACCTTCGACAAGCGCTCGCCGATCGACAACCGCGTGATCGCCCGCGTGGCCGAAGCCGGCCAGGCGGACGTGGACCGCGCCGTGCGCGCCGCCAAGGCTGCGCGCCATGGCGTGTGGGGCGGGCTGACGACGGACCAGCGCGTCGATCTGCTGTACGGCGTGGCCGACGAGATCACGCGCCGTTTCGAGGACTTCGTGGCGGCCGAGATGGCCGACACGGGCCAGCCCCGCCACGTGATGACCCATGTGTTCATTCCGCGCGGCGCGGCCAATTTCAAGGTCTTCGCCGACGTCATCAAGAACGTGCCGACCGAGTCGTTCCAGATGGCGACGCCCGATGGCCGCAGCGCCCTGAACTACGGTCTGCGCGTGCCCAAGGGCGTGGTGGGCGTGATCTCGCCGTGGAACGCGCCGTTCCTGCTGATGACGTGGAAGGTGGCGCCGGCGCTGGCCTGCGGTAACACGGTGGTGGTCAAGCCGTCCGAGGAGACGCCGCTGACGGCGGCCCTGCTGGGCGAGGTGATGAACAAGGTCGGCATCCCGCGCGGCGTGTACAACGTGGTGAACGGCTTCGGCCCGTCCTCGGCCGGCGAGTACCTGACCCGCAACCAGGGCGTGGACGCGATCACCTTCACCGGCGAGACGCGCACCGGTACCACCATCATGCAGGCCGCCGCGCAAGGCATGCGCGACGTGTCGTTCGAACTGGGCGGCAAGAACGCCGGCATCGTGTTCGCGGACGCCGATTTCGACGCGGCCGTGGAAGGGATCTTCCGCTCGGCCTTCCTCAACTCGGGCCAGGTGTGCCTGGGCACGGAGCGCGTGTACGTGGAGCGCCCGATCTTCGAGCGCTTCGTCGCCGCGCTCAAGCAGAAGGCGGAAGCCGTCAAGTTCGGCCGCCCCGACGATCCCGAGGCCAACTACGGCCCGCTGATCAGCGACGAGCACCGCCGCAAGGTGCTGTCCTACTACGCCAAGGCGGTGGAGGAGGGCGCCACGGTGGTGACGGGCGGCGGCGTGCCGGACATGCCGGCCGCGCTGGAGCAGGGCAACTGGGTGCAGCCCACCATCTGGACCGGCCTGCCCGAGACGGCCTCCGTGGTGCGCGAGGAAGTGTTCGGCCCGTGCTGCCATATCCGTCCGTTCGACACGGAGGATGAAGTGGTCAACCTGGCCAACGACAACGACTACGGCCTGTCGACGACGATCTGGACCACCAACCTGGCGCGCGCGCACCGCATGGCGGCGCGCATCGAGGTCGGTATCACCTGGATCAACAGCTGGTTCCTGCGCGATCTGCGCACCGCGTTCGGCGGTTCGAAGCAGTCGGGCATCGGCCGCGAAGGCGGCGTGCACTCGCTGGAGTTCTATACCGAAATGCGCAACGTTTGCGTCAAGCTCTGAGGAATTCATGGACGATAACACCATCACCCAATACGGCGACGAACTGTATCAAGCCTACGTCGACCGCAAGACCGTGCCGCCGCTGACGGCGCGCACGCCAGACATCACGCTGGAGGACGCCTACCGCATCCAGTCGCGCATGGTCGCGCGCCGCCTGCAGGCCGGCGAAACCATCGTCGGCAAGAAGATCGGCGTCACCAGCAAGGCCGTGCAGGATTTCCTGGGCGTGTTCCAGCCCGACTTCGGCCAGCTCACCTCCGGCATGATCTACCAGGAGGGCGACGCCATCGACCTCAATGGCCTGATCCAGCCCAAGGCGGAAGCCGAACTGGCCTTCGTGCTCAAGCACGATCTGGTCGGCCCGGGCGTGACGGCCATGGACGTGATCCGCGCCACCGACTACGTGGTGCCGTGCTTCGAGATCGTCGATTCGCGCATCACCGACTGGAAGATCAAGATCCAGGACACGGTGGCCGACAACGCCTCGTGCGGCGTGTTCGTGCTCGGCAAGACCCATGGCGACCCGCGCCAGCTCGACATCACGCTGGCCGGCATGGTGCTGGAAAAGAACGGCGAAGTGTTCTCCACCGCCGCCGGCGCCGCCGTGCAAGGCTCGCCCGCCAACGCCGTGGCCTGGCTGGCCAATACGCTGGGCGCGCTCGGCATCCCGTTCAAGGCCGGCGAGATCATCCTGTCCGGCTCCCAGTCGGCGCTGGTGCCGGTGACCGACGGCGACCAGCTGACCTGCACCGTCGGTGGCCTCGGCAGCTGCCAAGTTAAATTTTCCGGAAGGAGTGCGGTATGAGCCGTCAAATCACGTTGAAGCCTGAAGACGTTGTGCGCCTGTGCGAGCGCATCGAAGGCGCGCAGGCGCGCGCCCAGGCCATCCCCAAGCTGACGGACGAATATCCGAACATGACCAGCGACGACGGTTACGCCGTGCAGCACGCGCTGCGCAAGCGCTTCCTGGCCAATGGCCGGCGGCTGGTGGGCTGGAAGGCGGGCCTGACCTCGCGCGCCAAGATGATCCAGATGGGCGTGAACGCCCCGTCGATCGGCTTCCTCATGGCCGACATGGCGCGGCCCGAGAACTCGGCCATCACCACCTCCGACCTGGTGCACCCGCGCGTGGAATGCGAGGTGGCCTTCGTCACCAAGGCCCAGTTGCAGGGGCCGGGCTGCACCCTCCAGCAGGTGCTCGATGCGACCGACTACGTGCTGCCGGCCGTGGAGATCATCGATTCGCGCTTCTCCGGCTTCAAGTTCGACATGCCGAGCGTGATCGCCGACAACGGCTCGTCGGCGCGCTACGTGGCCGGTGGCCGCGCGCGCTACGCGGCCGACGTGGACCTGCGCACGCTGGGCGTGGTGATGGAGAAGAACGGCGAGATCGTGGCCACGGGTGCTTCGGCCGCCGTGCTGGGTCATCCGGCCGAGGCCATCGCCATGCTGGTCAACATCCTGGCCGAACAGGGCGAGGTGCTGCCGGCCGGTAGCTTCGTCATGAGCGGCGGCATCACGGAAGCCATCCCCGTCAAGCCCGGCGACAGCGTCGTGGCCCGCTTCCAGGAGCTGGGCAGCGTGTCGATGCGCTTCATCGAATAACGGATTCTAAACAAGCAAGGAGGCATCACCATGCCAATTATCGAAATGCACCTGCTGGCGGGACGCAGCACGGAAAAGAAGCGCAACGCGGTGGCGGCAGTCACTACTGCGCTGGTGGAGACGCTGGGCGTGGGACCGGAGCAGGTCCGCGTCCTGATCACCGAACACACGGAAGAACATTTCGCCGTCGGCGGCATCACCGTCGGCCAACGCAAGCAGGAGGCAGCATGAAGAAGATACGATGCGCGTTGATCGGTTCCGGCAATATCGGCACCGACCTGATCTACAAGCTGCAACGCAGCCCGCTGCTGGAGCCGGTCTGGATGGTGGGCATCGACCCGCAGTCGGAAGGCTTGAAGCGCGCCGCCGACATGGGCCTGAAGACGACGGCCGGCGGCGTGGACGGTCTGCTGCCGCACGTGCTGGAGGACAATATCCAGATCGCGTTCGACGCCACCTCGGCCTATGTCCACGCGGAGAATTCGCGCAAGCTCAATGAGCTGGGCGTGATGATGATCGACCTGACGCCGGCCGCCATCGGCCCCCTGTGCGTGCCGCCGGTGAACCTGCGTTCGCTGACCGAGAAGGTGGTCATGAACGTCAACATGATCTCCTGCGCCGGCCAGGCCACCATACCCATCATCGCCGCCGTATCCGGCGTGCAGAGCGTGGGCTACGGCGAAATCGTGGCCAGCCTGGCGTCGCGCTCGGTGGGTCCGGGCACCCGCGCCAACCTCGATGAATTCACCTACACCACGTCCAACGCGATCTGCGCCGTCGGCGGCGCGCGCAAGGGCAAGGCGCTGTGCATCATCAACCCGGCCGAACCGCCCATGTTGATGCGCAACACCATCTCCTGCCTGACGGACGAGGCGCCGGACCAGGCCCGCATCACGGCCGCCGTGCTGGCCATGATCGAGCAGGTGCAGAAGTACGTGCCCGGCTACCGCCTCGTCAACGGTCCCATTTTCGACGACAAGCGCGTCACCGTGTTCATGGAAGTGGCGGGGCTGGGCGACTACCTGCCGCGCTACGCGGGCAACCTGGACATCATGACGGCCGCCGCCACGCGCACGGCCGAAATGTTCGCCGAGGAGATCATCGCCGGCACCATCCAACTCTCTCCCATGGAGATCGCATAATGAACGAGAACAGTCTCAAAGGCCGCAAGGTCGTCATCCATGACATGTGCCTGCGCGACGGCATGCACGCCAAGCGCGAGCAGATGACCATCGCCGACATGGTGGCCGTGGCCACGGCGCTGGACGATGCGGGCGTGCCGCTGATCCAGGTCACGCACGGCGGCGGCCTCGGTGGCAACTCGCTGCAGCATGGCTTCGCGCTGCACAGCAACGAGGAATACCTGAACGCCGTGGTGCCGAAGATGAAGCAGGCCAAGGTATCGGTGCTGCTGATCCCCGGCCTGGGCACCATGAAGGAGCTGCAGTCGGCCTACGACTGCGGCGCGCGCAGTGTGCACGTGGCCACCCACTGCACCGAGGCCGACACCTCGCCGCAGCACATCGCGTTCGCCCGCAAGCTGGGCATGGACACCACCGGCTTCCTGATGATGTCGCACCTGAGCGAGCCGGATGCGCTGGCCCAGCAGGGCAAGTTGATGGAATCGTATGGCGCGCAGACCGTCTACGTCACCGATTCGGCCGGCTTCATGCTGCCGGAGCACGTCAAGGCGCGCGTGGGCGCGCTGCGCGCGGTGCTCAAGCCGGAGACGGAGATCGGCTTCCATGGCCACCACAATCTGGGCATGGGCATCGCCAATTCGATCGCCGCCATCGAGGCCGGCGCCAGCCGCATCGACGGCTCGGTGGCGGGCCTGGGCGCCGGCGCCGGCAACACGCCGCTGGAGGTGTTCGTGGCCGTGTGCGAACGCATGGGCATCGAGACCGGCTGCGACCTGTTCAAACTGATGGACGTGGCCGAGGATATCGTGGTGCCGCTGATGGACCACATGGTGCGCGTGGACCGCGATTCGCTCACGCTCGGCTACGCGGGCGTGTATTCGACCTTCCTGCTGCATGCCAAGCGCGCCGCCGAACGTTTCGGCGTGCCGGCGCGCGACATCCTGATCGAACTGGGTCGCAAGAAGATGATCGGCGGGCAGGAAGACATGATCACCGACACGGCGATGACCATGGCGCGTGAACGCGGCCTGCTGCTGGGCAAAGCGGCCTAATGGCCTGACGGCGGGGCGGGCGGGACGGACGGCGGCCGTGATCGGCCCGCCGCGCCGGGCCGCCGGCCCCGCCTTTACACCACTGGAACCTCCCATGAGCAATCCCATCACCACCCGGACCATCGCGAGCAGGGCCCGCCAGAACGGCGGCGAGTATGTGCTCAGCGAGTCGGACATGATCATCTCGAAGACGGACATCAAAGGCCACTTCACGTATGTCAATCCCGATTGCGTCCGCATCAGCGGCTACCCGGCCGAGGAATTGATCGGCGCCCATCAGAGCATCATGCGCCATCCCGACATGCCCAAGCTGGTGGCGGAGGACTTCTGGCGCACGCTGAGCAGCGGTAAGACGTGGGTCGGCATGATGAAGAACAAGACCAGGAGCGGCGGCTACTACTGGGTCGAGACCAATGCGGCGCCCATCCTGGAGGAGGGCAAGGTGGTGGGCTACATCTCCATCCGCATCAAGCCGACGGCGCAGCAGATCCGGGCCGCCGACCTGGCCTACCGGGCCATGAATAACGGGGACAAGCACATGGAGATCAGGGAAGGCAAGGCGGTCGCGCGGACCTTGTCGGCGCGGCTCAATCCATTCCGCAAGATGACCATCAAGGCCAGGTTGAGCGCGGCCGGCGGCGGGCTGGCGGTGCTGTCGCTGGTGAGCGCCGCCTGCGCGTGGCCGGGCGCGGGCGTGACCGGCTATTGGGCCAGCATCACGGCCGTGGTGGCTGCGTTGACGGCGCTGGCGCTGGTTCCGCTGCTGTATCACGGCATCCTGTTGCCGCTGCAGCAGGCCAAGGCGGCCATCGAGTGCATGAGCGCCGGCGACCTGTCCGGCAAGATCGATGCGGACGGCTACGACGAACTGGCCGCCGTCATGCAGGCGTTGCGCATCCTGCAGACCAATATCAAGCTGCTGGTCGGGCAGATCCAGGAGGCCACGGTGCTGGTGAACCAGGGCGCCAGCGAGATCGCGGCCGGCAACGCCGATCTGGCCGCGCGCACGGAGGCGCAGGCCAGCGCGCTGGAGGAAACGGCGTCCATCATGGAGCAGCTGACGCAGACGGTGCGGCAGAACGCCGACCACGCGCGCGACGCCAACAAGCTGGTGGTGGCCGCCTGCGACAGCGCCTCGCTGGGCAAGAGCGCCGTCGGCGAGGTGGTGGGCATGATGGGCCGGATACGCACCAGCGCGGAGCAGATCACCGACATCATCGGCGTCATCGACGGGATCGCGTTCCAGACCAATATCCTGGCACTGAATGCGGCCGTGGAGGCGGCGCGCGCGGGCGAGCAGGGGCGGGGCTTCGCCGTGGTCGCGGCGGAGGTGCGCACGCTGGCCCAGCGCTCGGCCACGGCGGCGCAGCAGATCAAGGGGCTGATCGAGGGGGCGGTCGGCCAGGTGGGGCAGGGCGGCCAGCTGGCCGACGCGGCGGGCAACGCCATGAGCGGCATCGCGCTGTCGATCGACCGCTCGGCCAGTATCATGGGGGAGATCAGCGATGCCAGCGCCGAGCAAAGCCGGGGCATCACCCAGGTCAATCAGGCGGTGGTGCAGTTGGACTCCATGACCCAACAGAATGCCGCGCTGGTCGAGCAGGCCGCCGCCGGCGCCGAGAACATGCGCCAGCAGGCCGTCCGGCTCGGGCATCTGGTGAACGTGTTCCGGCTGGCGGCGCGTGACGGCGCCGTGGTCAAGCTTGAGCACAGTCCCCGGCAGGCGCCGGTTGGGCGCGGCCTGGCGCGCGCGGTGTAGCGTGTCGCCTGCGCATGGCTTTCGCTTGTGGCGCCGCGTTTAATCATTGTCGAGGAAGCGCGCCATCTCCGGCGTGATGGCGATGCGGTACCGCTCCAGCAAGTGACGGTAGGCGCCGCTGGCGATGTAGGCCTTTAACTCCTTGTCGAACTGGTCGCGCAGCGCCGTCAGCCGCCGGCTCCTGGCGAAAGCGATGTGGCTGGCGACGTTTTCAAGCGGGGTCGGTAGTTGGACTACTTCCGCCTCGACGGCCGGGTCGTGCATGCTGGCCAGCGTGTAGGTGGCCGTGTAGACGTTGCTCGGCACCAGATCGACGCGGCCGAGCACCAGTTTGCGGAAGTTCTGCTCCAGCGATGCCACCTCGTGCACCGTGAAGTGCTCGCGGGCCGCATCGAACTTTGCGCCGTAATTGACCTTCATGACGGTGCCGACCCGCCGTCCCGCCAGCGCGCCCAGGTCGCCGTTGAAGGCGAGGCCGGCGTCCCTTCTCGCGTAAAAATAGATCAGCTGCGGGATGATGGACTGCTTGCTGAAGTCGAGGAACTGCTCGCGTTCCGGCGTTTCAAAGATGGTGAATACGCAGTCGCGCTGGCCCAATCTGACCAGTGTGAGCGAACGTGCCCAGGGCATCACCTCCACCGTCATCTCATGCCCAAGGCGGGCGAACACGGCGCGCACCACATCCACCGCCAGGCCATGGGCCGGGCCGCCGGCATCCTGCTGGATCAGTGGCGGGTAGGCGAGCGACACGCAGTGGTAGTTGTCGGCCATGGCGGATACGCTCGCGGTGGACAGCGTCAACAGCGCTGGCAATAGGAGTCGATGCATATGCGCCTCCGGTTTCCCTTCCTGGCTCTTGCCCAAGTGTTCAATATAGCATCGTTTGCCGGCCGCGCCGCGTGGCGGGTCGCTTCCCGCTGGGCGTCGCTCGATGCGCGGGCAAGTTGTCAGTTTCTTTCATGCGTGTAGTAAAATTTCACGTAATTGTGCAGTGCATTGTAATTTCTCACTTTAATCAGTAGAATATTCTGAAATTTGAGGGCATTTATGCTTGTCCATGAATGTTCTACGTAAATTCACTACAATTTGGCGGGTACATGGACGGTTCAAACGCACTATTTGACAAAGATGAATTGCTGGGCCGGGATATCCGCCAGCTGGGGCGCCTGCTGGGCGATGCGATCCGCTCGCTGCATGGCGAGGAGGTGTTCAAGTCCATCGAGACGATACGGCAAACCTCCATCGGCCTGCGCCAGCGTCCGTCGCAGGAAGGGCGCGACGCGCTGCAGGAACAGCTGCATGCACTGAGCCCGGTCGATACCAAACAACTGATCCGCGCGTTCAGCTACTTCTCTCTGCTGGCCAATATCGCGGAAGACCAGCACCACACCCGCCGCGGCCGCGCCCACCTGATCGCCGGCACCGCGCCGCGCAACGGCAGCCTGGCGCAGGCGCTGAAGAACATCGTCGACGACGGCCACTCGGACCAGTTGCAGCAGGTGCTGGCCGAAGCGTGCATCAACCCCGTGTTCACGGCCCACCCCACCGAAGTGCAGCGCAAGAGCATCCTGAACTGCCAGATGGCCATCGCCCGCCTGCTGGACGAGCGTGACCGCATCCAGATGACGCCCGAGGAGGAGGCCGCGAACGAGGAGGCGCTGGCGCGCGGCATCGTCACGCTGTGGCAGACCCGCTTGCTGCGCACGACCAAGCTGTCCGTGCTGGACGAGGTGGAGAACGGCCTGTCGTTCTTCAACCGCACCATCCTCACCACCTTGCCGCAGCTGTACGGCAGCATGCACGATACGCTGGGCAAGCTGGACCCGGCCTGGCAGGGGCGCGAACTGCCCCCCTTCATGCGCATCGGCAGCTGGATCGGCGGCGACCGCGACGGCAATCCCTTCGTCACGGCCGATGTGCTGCGCGCCACCTTGCAGCGCCAGGCGAACGTCGCCTTGTCGCACTATCTGACGGAATTGCACACGCTGGCGTCGCAGTTCTCGCTGGCGCAAGCGCTGAGCGGCAGCTCCGACGAGCTGCGCCGCCTCGCCGACGAGGCGACGGACGGTTCGCCGCACCAGGTGGACGAGCCATACCGCCGCGCGCTGCATGGCATGCACGCCAAGCTGTCGGCCACGCACGCGCTGCTGACCGGCGCCGCCGACGACGCGGACGCGCGGGCGCCGCAGCCGCAGGCGCCGCATTACGCCAGCGCGCAAGCACTGCGCGACGATCTGGACATCCTCCACCATTCGCTGCTGGCCCACGGTGCGGGCGCGCTGGCCAAGGGCCGCCTGCGCCAGTTGCGCCGCGCGGTGCAGGTGTTCGGTTTCAGCCTGGCGCCGATCGACTTGCGCCAGAATTCGGACGTGCACGAGCGCGTGGTGGCCGAGCTGCTGGCCCACGCCCGTCCCGGCTGCGACTACCTGGCGCTGGACGAAGCCCAGCGCTGCGCCTTGTTGCGCGAGGAAATCGCATCGCCACGGCTGCTGGTCAGCCCATACCAAGGCTATTCCGAAGCCACGGCCGGCGAACTGGCCATCTTCGCGCAATTGAAACAGGCGCACGACACCTACGGCCAGGATGCGATCTGCAACTACATCATCTCCAAGGCGGCCAGCCTGTCGGACCTGCTGGAAGTGGCGGTGCTGTGCAAGGAATTCGGCCTGCTGCGCCGCGAGGCGGGCACGCTGGCCGTCAACATCATTCCGCTGTTCGAAACCATTGAAGACCTGCGCGCCGGTCCCGCCATCATGGAACAGGCATTCGCGGCGCCTGAATATATGCGGCTGCTGCAGTCGCGCGGCATGCGCCAGGAAGTCATGCTCGGTTATTCCGACAGCAACAAGGATGGCGGCTACCTGACCTCGGGCTGGGAACTGTACAAGGCCGAGATCGAACTGGTGAGGGTGTTCGCGCGCCATGGCGTCAAGCTGCAGCTGTTCCATGGCCGTGGCGGTTCCGTCGGCCGTGGCGGCGGCCCAAGCTACGAAGCCATCATGGCCCAGCCCACCGGCACGGTGCAGGGCCGCATCCGCGTCACCGAGCAGGGCGAGGTGATCACGGCCAAGTACGCGAACGCCGAAGTGGGGCGCCGCAATCTGGAAGTGATGATCGCGGCCACGCTCAAGGCCACCTTGCTGGGCGAGCGCCAGTTCCAGCCCGACGCGGCGCAGCTGGCGGCCATGGAGGCGTTGTCGGCATCGGCCATGCAGGCTTACCGCTCGCTGGTGTACGAGACGGAAGGCTTCGACACCTATTTCTGGCAATCGACCGTCATTTCCGAGATCGCCGCGCTCAATATCGGCAGCCGTCCCACCTCGCGCAAGGCGGCGGGCAAGATCGAGGACCTGCGCGCCATTCCCTGGGTGCTGAGCTGGTCGCAATGCCGGCTGATGCTGCCGGGCTGGTACGGTTTCGGCTCGGCCGTCGCCGCCTTCCTGGCCGACGCCCCGGCCGAACGCCTGGCCATGCTGCGCCAGATGTACCAGGACTGGCCGTTCTTCCACTCGCTGTTGTCGAACATGGACATGGTGCTGGCCAAGAGCGATATCGCCATCGCCAGCGGCTACGCCAGCCTGGTGACGGACGTGGCGCTGCGCGAGTCCATCTTCGGCCGCATCCAGGCCGAACATGCGCGCACGGTGGACGCGGTCAAGCAGATCACCGGCCAGCGCGAACTGCAGGACCACAACCCGCTGCTGCAACGTTCGATCCGCAACCGCTTCCCGTATGTGGACTTGCTCAATCACGTGCAGGTCGAACTGCTGCGCCGTTATCGCGACAACAATGCGGACGCCGACACGCGCGTTGGCCTGCACCTGTCGATCAACGGCATCGCGGCCGGCTTGCGCAACAGCGGCTAAACGCCGCAGCTCCGCACGCAGCACCCGTAACGAATGATGTGTCCTTCCAACCAACCCCGAGGAACTGAGCATGACGATCAAAGTAGCAATCAACGGTTATGGCCGCATCGGCCGCAATGTGCTGCGCGCTTTCTACGAAGGCGGCAAGAAGCAGGATATCCAGATCGTGGCCATCAACGACCTGGGCGACGCCAAGGCCAATGCCCACCTGACCCGCTACGACACGGCCCACGGAAAATTCCCCGGCACGGTGGAGGTGGACGGCGACAACATGATCGTCAACGGCGACGTGATCCGCGTGTTCGCGCAGCGTAATCCGGCCGAGATTCCATGGGGTTCGCTGGGCGTGGACGTGGTGCTCGAATGCACGGGCTTCTTCACCACCAAGGAAAAGGCGTCGGCCCACCTGAAGGGCGGCGCCAAGAAGGTCATCATCTCCGCGCCCGGCGGCAAGGATGTCGACGCCACCATCGTGTACGGCGTGAACCAGCACGTGCTGAAGTCGACCGACACCGTGATCTCGAACGCCTCGTGCACCACCAACTGCCTGGCCCCGCTGGTCAAGCCGCTGAACGACGCCATCGGCGTGGAGACGGGCCTGATGACGACCGTGCACGCCTACACCAACGACCAGGTGCTGAGCGACGTGATGCACGAGGACCTGCGCCGCGCCCGTTCGGCCACCATGAGCATGATCCCGACCAAGACCGGCGCCGCCGCCGCCGTGGGCCTGGTGCTGCCTGAACTGAACGGCAAGCTCGATGGTTTCGCCATCCGCGTGCCGACCATCAACGTGTCGCTGGTCGACCTGTCGTTCATCGCCAAGCGCGATACGACCGTCGAAGAAGTGAACGCGCTGATGAAGGCCGCCGCCGAAGGCCCGCTGAAAGGCGTGCTGACCTACCAGACCGAACCGCTGGTGTCGGTGGACTTCAACCACAACCCGGCCTCGTCCAACTTCGACTCGACCCTGACCAAGGTGTCGGGCCGTCTGGTCAAGGTGTCGTCGTGGTACGACAACGAGTGGGGCTTCTCGAACCGCATGCTCGACACCACCGTGGCCCTGATGGCCGCATCCAAATAACAATCTATCCTCACCAGGAGACAAACGTGCCCAATACCGTTACCCATCGCGCGACCAAGATCGTTTCCACCATCGGCCCGGCCTCGAACGACATGGCCACGCTGGTCAAGATGTTCCGGGCCGGCGTCGACGTCGTGCGCCTGAACTTCTCGCACGGCCGCGCGCAGGACCACGTGGACCGCGCGCGCATGGTGCGCGAGGCTGCCCGCGAATGCGGCCGTGAAGTGGCCATCATGGCCGACCTGCAGGGCCCCAAGATCCGCGTCGGTAAATTCGAAAACGGCAAGACGGAGCTGGTGGCCGGCGCCAAGTTCGTACTGGACGCTGCCTGCGAGCTGGGTAACGACGAGCGCGTTGGTCTCGATTACAAGGACCTGCCGCGCGACTTGAAAGCGGACGACGTGCTGCTGCTGAACGACGGGCTGATCGTGCTGGTGGTCGACAGCGTGGTGGGCAGCGCGATCCACACCACCGTGCGCATCGGCGGCGAACTGTCCAACAACAAGGGCATCAACCGCCAGGGTGGCGGGCTGTCCGCGCCGGCGCTGACGGCCAAGGACATGGAAGACATCAAGACGGCCATGAGCTTCCAGGCCGATTACCTGGCCGTGTCCTTCCCCAAGAACGCCACCGACATGGAGATGGCGCGCCAGCTGGCCAACATCGCCGGTGAGCCGTATGACCACAAGCCGTTCATGATCGCCAAGATCGAGCGCGCCGAGGCCATTCCGGCGCTGCAGGAAATCCTGGACGCGTCGGACGGCATCATGGTGGCGCGCGGCGACCTGGCCGTGGAAGTGGGCAACGCCGCCGTGCCAGCGCTGCAGAAGCGCATGATCAAGATGGCGCGCGCGTCCAACAAGCTGGCCATCACCGCCACCCAGATGATGGAATCGATGATCGTCAACGCCGTGCCGACCCGCGCTGAAGTATCCGACGTGGCCAACGCGGTGCTGGACGGCACCGACGCCGTGATGACGTCGGCCGAAACGGCGTCCGGTCGTTATCCGGTCGAGACGGTGGAGCACATGGCCGCCATCTGCCTGGACGCGGAGAAGTGGGACACCTGCCAGCTGGACGTGGACCTGTCGAACGCCTCGTTCAGCCGCATCGACCAGTCCATCGCCTACGGCGCGCTGTTCACGGCGCACCACCTGCGCGTGAAGGCCATCGCCGCGTTGACGGAATCCGGCTCCACGGCCCTGTGGATGAGCCGTAACAACATCGACATCCCCATCCTGGCGTTGACCCCCAGCCTGTCCACGCAACGCAAGCTGGCGCTGTACCGCAACGTGACGGCGCTGGAACTGAAGGTGGACGGCGGCAAGGAGCAAGCGTTCCGTGCGGTCGAAAATCTGCTGGTCAAGCGCGGTGCGGTGAAGGCCGGCGACAACGTGGTGCTCACGTGGGGTGAGCCCATGGGGGTGGTGGGAGGCACCAACGCCTTGAAGATCATGAAAATCGGCGCAGCCGCGCTGAACGACAACTGACTGGAGCTGTAGCAATGAGTGCAATCATCAATGTGACCGGCCGCGAAATCATCGACTCGCGCGGCAACCCGACCGTGGAATGCGAAGTGCTGCTGGAATCGGGCGCCAAGGGCCGCGCCGCCGTGCCGTCCGGCGCCTCGACCGGCTCGCGCGAAGCGATCGAGCTGCGCGACGGCGATCCGAAGCGCTACTTCGGCAAGGGCGTGCTGCAAGCCTGCGAGAACATCAACACCGAAATCTCGGAAGCCATCATGGGCCTGGACGCCAATGAGCAAGCCTTCCTCGACCGCATCCTGATCGATCTGGATGGCACCGAGAACAAGGGCCGCCTGGGCGCCAACGCCATGCTGGCCGTGTCGATGGCCGTGGCCAAGGCCGCCGCCGAGGAAGCCGGCCTGCCGCTGTACCGCTACTTCGGCGGTTCGGGCGGTATGCAACTGCCGGTGCCGATGATGAACGTGATCAACGGCGGCGCGCATGCCGACAACAACCTGGACATCCAGGAATTCATGATCATCCCGGTGGGTGCGCCATCGTTCCGCGAAGCGATCCGCTACGGAGCCGAAGTGTTCCACACGCTGAAGAAGATCCTGCACAAAAAGGGCCTGACCACGGCCGTGGGCGACGAGGGCGGCTTCGCGCCGTCCGTGGCCAACCATGAAGAGGCGATCAAGCTGATCATCCAGGCCATCGAGGAAGCCGGCTACCAGCCGGGCACCCAGATCGCGCTGGGCCTGGACTGCGCCGCCTCCGAGTTCTACAAGGATGGCAAGTACCAGCTCGAAGGCGAAGGCCTGAGCCTGACCGCGACCGAGTTCACCAACCTGCTGGCGACCTGGTGCGACAAGTACCCGATCATCTCGATCGAAGACGCGATGGCCGAAGGCGACTGGGACGGCTGGGCGATCCTGACCAAGGAACTGGGCAAGAAGGTGCAGCTGGTCGGCGACGACCTGTACGTCACCAACACCAAGATCCTCAAGGAAGGCATCCAGAAGGGCATCGCCAACTCGATCCTGATCAAGATCAACCAGATCGGCACGCTGACCGAGACCTTCGCCGCCATCGAGATGGCCAAGCGCGCCGGTTACACGGCCGTGATTTCGCACCGCTCGGGCGAGACCGAGGACGCGACCATCGCCGACATCGCGGTGGGCCTGAACGCGCTGCAGATCAAGACCGGTTCTATGTCTCGTTCGGACCGCATGGCCAAGTACAACCAGTTGCTGCGCATCGAGGAAGACCTGGGCGACGTGGCTTCCTATCCGGGGCGCGACGCGTTCTACAACCTGAAGTAAGCGGGTTGCGGTAACAGCGCAAGACGGCCGGAGCGATCCGGCCGTTTTGCTTTTTCAGGAAGTTGGAAGAAGCTTGAAGTATCTAAGAATGTGAACTGAAAAGCTCAGTCAGGGTACCCGATGGCGATGCTATGGTTGGCTATATTGAATGGCCGAGATTCGGATCTGATGCAGCACTTGATCCAGTGGATCTGAGCGGTGAGAGGTATCCGACCGGCATCGGATGCCGAGCTGATCGCCAACTACCGGGCCGGTGCGGCGAAATGGCGTGCGGAAAGCAAATTGCTTCACCTTACCGAACCCTTGCCCATTGGCGTTCAGATCAAAGATGGCGTGGTGATGGTCACGCTGGCGCCGGACGCGAAACCAGTGTCTGAACTGGGCGGTGAGACAAGAGTGTTCGGACGCTCTCAGCTATCAAACCCCGAACACAAGCGATAAAGCGCAAACTGTCCGCTGCGGCTAGCGCCCATCAGCTGTCCTTCCGCGGCGGCGAGAATCTAATTGTTCCCATCCAAAAAACATAGTGAGATTCGCGCCTGCGCGGGAATGACAGTTCCCGGCCGCCTGTCCCCAACGAAGAAGGAGGGATTATTGTGCAGACTGGCGTCTGACAGATGCGCACTGGCGGATTGGCCACGCTTGAGAGTGAGCAGAGCTTGACTAGAGAAGCTACATGTTCCTCGGGTGTGACAAAGTGTGATTTTTTGCCATCTGGCAAGATGCTATTCTGCCAAGGTCGGCAGTCGGCCGCCAGCGGCCCCTCGGAATTTTTATAGACTACCGAGATGACTCACGCGGTACAACGAACTTAATTGTTAGCTAACAGCATTATGAAGACGAGTTTTTTTCAAAAGCAATCATTTGGATATGCTGCGCTTGCTTCCAAGCGTGACTGGGCAATAGTCTCGGCCTTAGTTGTCGGCATCTTGGCTTTAAGCCAGGCGGCTTTTTTTCTGTCGCTCATAGACAGGCATCTTATGCGCTCTATGTTGATTGGCGGATTCATCGGTATGTTGCCATCAATCTTGATATGTTTGCCTGTTTATGGAGTTGTTGATGGGTTGTCAAATGATGCGCTCCGTTCCTTCCTGAAATCGATGAAATTTACTCGAAGTTTCGAGCGAAATGGCGTGCAGTTCTACACTCAAGATACTTCAGTCTGGATGCGATGGGACTCAGATCGTGTGGCCGTTGAATTATTGCCTAACGGAAAATTTAGTGTGGCTATGCCGTGGTATTGTTATCGAGTTTTAAATAGGTAAGACTAAATTTCATCTGGAAGTTGATTTAGTGCGCCAAACTACGAGTGACCGCCCAGGGTGACAGCAACCGGCCACAAGCAGCCGGTCGAAGAACATTTTCGTCGCTAATAGATAAAAGGACATTTTTTTTGAATAAAAAAAATCGATACGAGCCCGGACCGTCACGTAGGGCTTTTTACCGAATTTTACTCAGCGCGATAGTAGGCAGCATAATTGGTACATTCTTTGCCAGGCCAATTTTGGCCTCTTTCCACAATTTTGCTCTATGGGTCGGGCCTGCCGTGATAGTCGGATTAGTTGGGTTAATGACAGTTGCGATGCTCTTATTGCCGCTGATATTCAAACGCCGAGCCACTAAAGATGTATGACCGCAAAGAGCCGGAAGCAAGCGTTGCTGTAGTCTCTCATCGGCCAATAGCCGCCGGATGTATGTGTAATAAAGAAGGAAATCTGTGAAGAAATTTTATATTTCGTTGCTTGGACTGGCTATCGCAAACGGCGCTGATGCACAAGTGGTGAAGCCTGTAGATAGTTTTTTCAAAGTATGTATGGGCGCACTTGGCAACGTAAGCCAAGGCGAAGTGAGCGCTCAGAAGTTGGGACTTAGTCCAGCGACTGGCGAGCAAAAACAAACCCTGCTACGCCAGGGCTCGGCCGGAAGTGTTTATGTTGGCGAGGGAATTGCAATCGCCCTTGAGCAAGGCGGGCTGTGTACGGTTTTTGCGCATGCTGACGACCGAGCCGCTGTGCAAGATGAATTAAAGAAAGCCTTACCTCCTCCGTCAACGCCTTTCAAAGTAAGTGAGGAGCTGATCGGCGGCAATCCCAATGTCACTGGATCGGTTTACCACCTTGCATTGCCGACTGGGCCGTTTGCAGACTGGATCTTCAGCTCTTATAGCCTGCCAGGAAAATATAACGTAGCGATTTCGATGCAGGTTCGACGAAAAGAGTAGCTTCTTTTAACGGCCAGGAGCAGACATCCATAATTATTAAAGTAATTTATGAAATCTCTTATGTTGAAAGTCTAAATAAAATAACATGAAATCAATATTAATCTCCTTCGTGTTTTTGGGGTATTTTGTAAGTTCGACTGCAAATTCAACTCCTGTTTCCATAGTTGGAACAGGAGTAACCATTGATGTTCCATCAGATTTGGCTCCAATGAAAAGTGGAAGCTTCATAGTTGACGATGCAGGTGAAACGGTAATTGCGTTCGCAGGAGGACGAACCAAATCAAATTTGGAAACTGATCCGGCCTGGCGCGCTCTTTATAAAAACCGGCCGGAAAAGATAAATACAAAGTACATAAAGGGAAATCTTTATAAACGCACGCGCGCTTCTGACGGTGGAAAATGGGATGGCTGGTTTTTGTCAGTTCCTCGCGGAGAAAAGTCACTAACGGTATTAGTTTCTTACACTGGAAATTCGCCAGAGAATTTCGAACGCATTAGAGATCATCTTCTTACCATTCGCTGGAACGATGAAGATATTTCAGGCTCTATGCCGTTTCGTGTGGAATTTGACGTCAGGCGACATGCCGTGTAACGCCGAAATCGCGTGGCACGGCAGC
>NZ_JBXANP010000025.1:0-62681 GCF_058801745.1 Rugamonas sp. GW822-FHT03B10
ACAGGACCGTGAAACAACTCTGCGCCGATGATAGTGCTGCAACCAGTGTGAAAGTAGGTTATCGTCAAGCTAGTTATTATGAAAAAACCCCGCTGACTTTTGTGTTGGCGGGGTTTTTTTTCGTCCCGACATTGCCGGGACGAGGTCTCTTGATCAGAACTTGAAGTTGCCGTCGTTCCGAGAGATGGTGCCGCTGCAGCTGGCCGGCGTGCTGAACTCGCGATTACCCGAACTGGTGCCCTGATTGCTCTCCCAGGTCGCGGTCGAGCCATTCCATTTCACGAACTTGTATTGCACCGCCGTGTTGGCCGGCATGGTGACGGTGCCGCTCCATGGCTCGTTGGCGCCACTGCCCTGGATCGTCAGCGCAAAGCCGCTCGCCGGCGACCAGTTGCCTATCGTGGTCTGGTTGCCCACCACGTACAGGTTCTGGCCCATCACCGTGTTCGCGTTGGCGATCGTGAACGCGATCTGGCAGGCGCCGTCGGCGGGCGTCGTCGTGACGGCCAGCGCCGTGCTGGCGGCGGAGACGTTGGCGGCGGCATCGAACGCCATCACCGTGTACCTGTAGCTGGTGGACGCCGCGACAGTGCTGTCGGTGTAGCTGGTGCCCGTCGCCACGCTGGCGATTTGCACGCCGTTGCGATAGACGTAGTAGCCGGTCACGCCAACGTTGTCGGTCGATGCGGTCCAGCTCAGCGTGACAGCGTTCGCGCCGATCGCGCTGGCCGTCAGGCCCGCCGGTACGGCAGGCGCGGTGGTATCGGCGTTACACGGCGTGACGCCAACGGACACCGTGCCATCCGCCACGTCCGAGGTTCCCGTTCCCAGTGCGTAGTTCTTGCCGCCGTTGTTGTCCCAGGTGCCAGAACCGTTGTTGAACACGGCCTGCAGCCCGGTCGCGCTACCCAGATTCGCCGTATAGACGGTCCAGCCGGCGCACGCCGACGACATGGCCACACCGGGCACCGTGGTCCACGTGCCGCCGGTGGGCGAATAGTGGATGTTGGCCCCGCTCCAGCCGGAAGGCAGCTTGTAATACACCTTGGCCACGTTGCCGGCCGCCGTGGTGACGGCGCGCACCGGCGACAGCGGCGACAAGTTGCCGGCCGCATCACGCGCCTTGACCGTGTAGCTGTAAGACGTCGATGGCGACAGCCCGCTGTCGTTGAAGCTGGTGGTGACGCTGCCGCCGACCTGCACGCCGTCGCGGTAGAGCAGGTACTGCGCCACGCCGTAGTTGTCGGTGGCCGCGCTCCACGTCAGCGTGAGCGTGGTGGAGGTGATGGCCGAAGCGGCCGGTTGTCCCGGCGCCGTGGGCGCCACGGTGTCCGGCGCCTGCGTCGTCACGGTGGCGCTGGCGGACATGGCCGACAAATTGCCCGCCGCGTCATAGGCTTGCACCGCGTAGGTGTAGGCGGTGGAGGCGGCCAGGCCGCTGTCGCCGTAGCTGGCCGACGGCGTGCTGCCCACCATCACGCCGTTGCGATAGACCTTGTAGCCGGTGACGCCGACGTTGTCGGTGGCGGCGGGCCAGTTCAGTTTTGCCGAGCGGTCCGTGATTTGCGTGGCGCTGATGGCACCCGGTGTGCTGGGTGCCGTCGTGTCGCTCACGAGGAACGGATAGACGCCCTTGACGGCGCCGTTGCTGTCCTCTACGAAGCCCGAACCGGTGGCCGATGGCGAGTAGGTGCCGGCGCCCACGTAGACTTGCTGGATCTCGGAGCGGGTGACGTTGCCGGCGTTGTCCGTCATCTCGACGTAGTAGTCCAGCAGCTGATTGCGGTAGTTGGACAGGTAGGCGTAGTACAGATCGCCGATCTCCTGCGCCGGCAGCACCGACAGCGTGTCGCGCGTGGTCGGGATCCAGGCCACGCCGTTCATGTCCGGCTGCAGGTCGCGCACCTGCATCGGATATTCTTCCCACGCGCCCACGTTCGACGGTGTGATCGACAGACCCGCCACGCCCGTCATGGCGGCAGGATCATAGACCTTGTAGGTGTCGTCGCTGGCGTCGATGTTGTTGCTGGTGTGGACGCGCACCATGACCTTGGCGCTGGCGATGCCGGAGACATCGTAGGCGTAGGTGTAGATGGCGAAGTCCTTGCTGTAGTGCTGCACGGTCCAGCCCTCGGCTTTCGATGCGTTCACGGAGCCCGGGTTGTAGGGATAGCGCTGCGGCCACCAGACGGACGGGCCGGTGCGGTCCTGCGCCAGGTTGGCCTGCACATAGGGCTTGGAGAATGCCAGCGAGTTGTTGAACGCCAGCGTGGGCTTGACGTCGTCGTCCTTGTTCTCGTCGTAGTAGCCGAAGCCGGAATCCATGGCCGGCAGCAGGAAGTACCACGCCAGTTCGGCCGGGTTGGCGCCGCCCGCGTAATCGGCCGCCGGGTTGCCCTTGACGGGATAGGACATCATCCACGGATTGAGCTGGTTGCCGTTGTAGGTGATCTGGTGATCGAGCGTGGTGCTGGGCGACCAGTAGTTCGGATGGCCGTCGAGCCAGATTTGCTCGGCTGTTTTGGCGTAGTTCATGGACGCCTGCAGCAGCGCGAAATTGCGCTCCAGGTAGTGCCAGCCATATTCGAACGACACGGTGGCGCCTTCCTGCACGCCCTTCAGGTTGGTCTTGGGCGCCAGGTTCAGGCCATTGATGCGGTTGAAGTCGGCGAACTGGCCCTTCCAGATCATGAACGGCAAATGCCAGTGATACCAGGTGGGGTCGGACGAGGAATCGCGCGTATCGACCCACGAGCCATCCTGCACGTGCTGGACGTCGGCTGCGGGGATGGGGAACTGGTGCAGGTATTCGTCGATGCCGAGGCAGTAGCCGTTGCCGGTGCAGGTGGTGTTGTAGCCGGCTTGCCAGGTGCTGAGCGCGCCGGCGCGGCCGCCGGAGTTGTCGCCGTCGTGGGCGACCACGAAGAACTGGCGCGGCTCCAGCGCCGCGTAGGGCGCGATTTCATCGACCGTGGTCGAGCCTTCCCAGCCTTCGAGCCAGGAGCCGTTCTGGCTGACGGGCACCCCGGCCAGTTTGCTGACGGCGCCCGTGGCCGGATCGACGTAGCGCACCCAGTGCGGCGTGGCGGCGAACGGGAATTTGTTGACGATCACCTGCTGCTCGTGTGCCATGCCGTTGGCCACCCAGCTGCCGCTGCCGGACGTGTTCTGCAGGTCGGCCCGGTTGGGCGGCGAGACGATGGTGTCGCCGGCGGCGTCGTAGGTGGCGTAGGGGTAGTCCTTGAGCGTGCGCGAATAGTGGTTGTTGCCCAGCACGGACCACTGCACGCCCAGTTTGGCCAGCGTGGGGATCAGCCGTTCGGAAAAGCCCAGCTCGGTGGGGAAGTAGCCTTTGGACGAGACGAAGTTCCCGCCCAGGAAATAGGACTGCGCCAGCGTGGCGTTCTGGAACAGCAGGTCCTTGAGGAAGTAGTCGGCCCCGACCAGTGGCCCCATCGAATGGTGGCCGCTGAAGTGGATGGTGTCGAGCGTGCGGAAGTTGTTGGCCGTCTTCAGCGTGCTGAAGGTGTTGGCCCAGCTCTGGCCCCAGTTGGGGTTGGCGTAACCGGCCACGTTCTGCAGCGTCTCCAGGCTTTGCACGTTGTTGATGACGGCGCCCGACATCGTCACGTGCACCTGGCCCTTGGCGCCGGACCAGTTTTGCAGCTCGTTCGCCACCTGCATCGGCCAGTACTGGTAGGCGCCCGTCTTGGCGTCCGGGGTGTAGTAGGTGGCCAGGTCGTCGTGCGGCATGATGCCGCCGCCCAGCGACGCCGGCAGGTAGTAGCTGTAGCCGGACGGCGGGCTGTTTTTCATGTTGATCACCTCCGCGTCGTACAGGTAGCGGATCGGCGCGCCGACGGCGGTGGCGTTGTACCTGGCCTGCACATCGACCGCGTAGAACGGCCAGAAGTTGGGCATGTGGTTGTGGTAGACGTGGGCGGCCGGGATGGTGCCGGCCAGCGGCGCGCCGGGCAGGCCGGCGGCGCACAGGGTGGCCAGGCAGACGGCCAGCGGTTTTCTACGCAAATGCATGGGTGTATCTCCTTGCAGGTTGAGGTTGCGGTGGGACTGCGGGGATGACAGCGCAACGACGCCACCGCGCATCGGTCGCACGGACGGATGCGCGCCGCCGCGCCGGGCCTTGCCGGACCGGTGCGGAGGACTGCGGTGACGATGGTTGCGGGACTGCGTTTGGCGTGGCCGCCGCACGACGCTGCGCGGGCGGCGCGTGCGGCGGGTGGCCAAGGGTGAAGCGAACGTCTGGAACGCCGCGATGGAATGGCCTGACTACGCCTCAGGCCGGCGGCGGAACTACCTCGATCCTATTTGGCGATCAGCACCAGGGTGCCGCGGCCGCACACGCCGTAGGACGTGTTTTCGCCGCCGATCACATCCTCCGTGCCGGGCGCGCGCACCTGGTTGGCGCCTTCGGCCCAGCCGCAGGTGTCGGTGACGCGGTACCAGATCTTGCCGGCGCCCGGCCACGGCAGCACGAAGTTCACCGGCGAACTCCAGGCGTTGTAGGCCACGTAGATGGCCGGGGCGCTGTCGCCGAACTCGGTGCCGTCGATGCGCCAGGCGATGGCGTGGTTGCCGCCGTTGTCGAAGTAGTTGGCGTCGGCCACGGCGCCGCTGGGCTGGAACCAGCGCAGCTGTTCCATCACGTTGCCATTGTTGTCCACGCTCGAATAGAAGTTGGTCGGCCGCAGCGCCGGGTGGGCCTTGCGGAACGCGATCATGCCCTTGGTGAAGGACTGGAAGTTGCTCTGGTCCGTGGTCCAGTTCCAGTTCAACCAGTTGCCGATGGAGTCGAGGTTGTACGGGTTGTTGTTGCAGTTGATCGTGCGCAGCATCTCGTCGCCGCCCGTCATCATCGGCACGCCGCCCGACAGCATCATCAAGGCCAGGCCGTTGCGGGCCGCCTTGCGCTGGTCGGCCGCGATGCCGCCCTGGTACCAGCTGTCGTTATTGTCGTTGCCGCCGTCGCTGGGGCCGTAAGGCCAGGCCTGGTTGTTGTTCTTGCCGTTGCAGCTATACACGTCCTTGAGCGTGAAGCCGTCGTGCGCGACGATGAAGTTGACCGAGTTCCACGGCTTGCGGCCGTCGTCCGCGTACAGGTCGCTGGAGCCGGCGAAGCGGGTGGCCATGGTGCCGGTGGTGACGGTGACCGAGCCCAGTCCGTTCTGGCTCTGGCGCACGGTGTCGCGGTACAGGCCGTTCCACTCGGACCAGCCGCTGGGGAAGCCGCCCACCTGGTAGGAGTTGCCGCCGATGGCCCACGGTTCGGCGATCAGCTCCACGCCGCTGCCGCCCGTGGCCGGGCGCGGCGGCAATTCGTTGACGATGCGGTTGAGGGCGTTGGCCGGGTCCATCTTGTCGAAGTTGTAGCAGCCGTTCTCGCAGGTGTTGCCGAGCACGGAGGCCAGGTCGAAGCGGTAGCCGTCCACGCCCAGCGTGTCGCGCCAGTAGGCCAGCGAATCGACGATCAGGTTCTGCGCCACCGGGTTGTGGGTGTTGTAGTTGCCGCCCACGCCGGTGTTGTCCCACGAGGACTGGTTGTCCGAGGTCAGCTCGTAGTAGGTGGGGTTGTCCAGGCCGCGCATGCCGTACAGGTTGTAGGTCGAGGTGTCATTGGCGTTCCACGCGCCGCCTTCGCCCGTGTGGTTGTACACCACGTCGATCAGCACCTTGATGCCCTGGTCGTGGAAGGCCTTGACCATGGCCTTGAATTCGCGCGTGGGGCCGCCCGGCGTCTTGTCGGCCGCGTAGCGGCGGTCGGGCGCGAAATAGTTGAGCGTCATGTAGCCCCAGTAATTGTCGCCCGTGTCGTTGGCGCCGTTGACGTCGTTGGTGTCGTTCTGGGTTTCCTGCACCGGCAGGAACTCGACCGCCGTCACGCCCAGGCTGGCCAGGTAGGCCGCCTTCTCGCCGGCGCCCTTGTAGGTGCCGCGGTCGGCGGCCGGGATGCTGGCGTCGTTCATGGTCAGGCCGCGCGCGTGCACCTCGTACACGACGTCGTCCTTGAACGCGCGGGTCGGCTTGACGCCGATCGACTGCGTGTCGCCGGCCAGCACGATGCCCTTGGGCGCGACGGCGCCCGTGTCGAGGTTGCGGTACAGGGCGCCGCTGGCGTACACGGTGCCGTCCGTCATGGCCGGGTTGAGCGGATCGTGGCTCAGTTCGAGCGCGTACGGGTCGGCCAGCAGCTTGTTGGGGTTGAAACGGTTGCCGGCCGCGTCCACGTCGCTGATGAAGCCGGTGGCGCTGCCCTTGGTCCAGGCGGCGTCGTAGGGCCAGTTCGGGCCCCAGGCGCGGTAGCCGTAGTAGACGGTGCCCGCGAGGCCGTAGCCGCTCAGCGCGCTGGACGAGACGGTGCTGCTCCACACGCCGCCTGCGCCCTGGGTCATGACGATGCGGGCCAGTTCCTGGCTGCCGCTGGCGCTGCCGTACAGGTACAGCTCGATGCGGGTGGCGCGGCTCGAATAAATCCTGAAGTTGATGTTGCTGTGGGTGGCGTCATAGCTGGCGCCCAGTTGGCTGGCATTGATGGCGGCAGTGGCGGGGGCACCGGCCAGCGAACAGGTGAACAGGGCGGCGAGGGCGAGGCGGCTAAGTTGCATGAATGTCTCCGGTCGTCTTTATCGTGTGTTTATAGTCGGGAACGCGGGATGGGGGCGGCGAGGGCGGCGGACGATGTGACAGACGTGACGCGGCCTCGCGCGGGGCGATAACTTTTTTCGGTGGGTGCTGATCTCCGTTGTGCTTGCCCCTGTGCGGGGTCATGCATTCTTTTTATGTACTTTTACTACCAGTTGATTTCGAAAATGCCTGAAAGTGTGCTGGTGTGGAGGGAATCTACGCCGATGTGTAGTGGATGTCAACGAGTGCGCACTCTATTTAACGTAGTTTTGTTACTTCACTGGGTGCTAGTCAGTCGGCCCGAGGCGCTGATGTGACGCAATGCAACGTCCAGTCACAATTGCCGCGCATGCCGGCCCGGGCGGTTGTATGATGCAGCAGGGCACCGTGCAAGGTGTGGCGAGTACGTACTTTCTACAAAGGGTCTTTCCATGTCAGCTGAAGTAAAAAAATATCGTCTGGTAACCCGTAGCGACTTCGACGGGCTGGTGTGCGCCGTGTTGTTGAAACACCTGGATATGATCGACGACATCCTGTTCGTGCATCCGAAGGACATGCAGGACGGGAAGATTGCCATCAGCGCCAACGACATCACCACCAACCTGCCGTTCGTGGCCGGCGTGCACCTGGCGTTCGATCACCACCTGTCCGAGACGATCCGCAACACGGGCGAGCGCCCCAACCACATCATCCATCCCGAGGCGCCGTCGGCCGCGCGCGTGGTGTATGACTATTACGGCGGCACCAAGGCCTTCCCGGCCGGCTGGGCCGACATGATGGCGGCCGTGGACAAGGGCGACGCCGCCCGCTTCAACGAGCAGGAAGTACTCAACCCCGAAGGCTGGGATTTGCTCAACTTCCTGATGGATGCGCGCACCGGCCTGGGCCGCTTCCGCGAGTTCCGCATCTCGAACTACAACCTGATGATGGACTTGATCGACTACTGCAAGAACCACACGATAGACCAGATCATGGCGCTGCCCGATGTGAAGGAGCGCAAGGACCTGTACTTCGAACACAGCGAGCAATGCAAGGAGCAGATCCGCCGCTGCGCCACCGTGCACGGCAACCTGGTGGTGCTGGACTTGCGCAACGAGGATGTGATCTACGCCGGCAACCGCTTCATCATCTACGCGATGTTCCCGCAGACCAATATCTCGATCCACGTGCTGTGGGGCCTGAAGAACCAGAACACGGTGTTCGCCACCGGCAAGTCGATCCTGAACCGCAGCTCGCGCACCAACATCGGCGCGCTGATGCTCGAATACGGCGGTGGCGGGCATGAGAACGCCGGCACCTGCCAGGTCGACAACGAGCGCGCCGACGAGGTGCTGGGCGCGCTGATCGCCCGCATCAACAAGGACGGCTGAGCGCGGCGCGGCGCAAAGCAAAAACGGCGCAGTCCGCGTGGACTGCGCCGTTTTCATTTCCGCTTGGAAATTGTCAAGACTGATTAGAATTCTTTCTCAGGCAAGGCAACTTCATTGTTGACGCTGAACTGGTAGTCCTTGAACACGTGTTCCGCGCTCAGCAGCTGGTACTCGCCGTTCGGCATCTTGTGCGTGGTGTCCTTCAGGCGGTAGGTGTAATGGCCGCAGGTCCAGCAGTTGAAGTTGCGCATGTGGGTGCACAGGCAGGTCTTGTCCATCACCACGATGTTCTTCTCGTCCGGATGGGCCGCCACTTCGCGGTTGTAGGCGTTGATGTAGGCGCAGTTGCCGGTCGCGTCGAGCAGGTAGCCGTACGATTCGCAGCCGGGACGGATGCCCGAGCCGATGGCCGGCGTGTTCTTGAGCATGCGCATCGGGTAGCCGGTGGGCGAGATGCCGTTGACGATGATGTCGTCCTCGGTGGCCTTGATGTATTCCTGCTTGACCTTGTCCGGCAGGCCGCATTCCTTGGCGATGGTGAAGCGGGTCGCCACCTGCACGCCGGCGCAGCCCGCCTCGAGGAAGCTGACGGCGTCCGAGCCGGTGAAGATGCCGCCGGCCGCGATCAGCGGGATGTCCAGGTTCTCGGCCTTCAGGTAGGCCAGCACCTCGGCCACGATGGTGTGCAGGTCGTACTCGGCCCAGTCCATGCCGAAGCCCAGGTGGCCGCCGGCCAGCGGGCCCTCGACGATCACGTAGTCGGGCAGGCGGTCGAGCTTGGCGTTCTTGCGCAGGAAGATCTGCAGCGCGCGCACGGACGAAACGATGATGCCCAGCTTGGCGTCGCGGAAGCGCGGGTGGTCGGCCATCAGCGCGAACGAGCCGAAGTGCAGGCCGGCCGACAGCGTGATGCCGTCCACGCCCGCGTCCAGCGCCGCGTTCAGGCGCACGCGCAGGGTTTCCTTGGGGCCGTTCATGGTCAGCTTTTCCATGCAGTTCACGAAGATCAGGCCGGGGCCTTTCTTCGCTTCCATGGTCCTGCCCACGTGCAGGCGCTGGGCCTCGGCCAGGCGGCCCAGGTCGAACTGGACCACGGCCTTGTCCATGTTGTTAATGTTGAACTTGTAGAGCTTGGTCTTTTCCTTGACGAAGCTGGTATCGAAGCGGCGGTCGGACACGTCCTCCACCATCGCGTCCGAGATGTGGCCGATGCCACCGAGGCGGGCCGCCTCCAGCGCCAGTTCCGAAGTCGAAATATCGACACCCATTCCGCCGACCATGATGGGCACGTACTCGTTTTTGCCAAATCGCAGGCGGAAATCATCAACACGTTTCATTGCTATCCTTAGACTACCGAGGTTGGTCGCTGGGCTGAGCGCCCAGGGCTGTTGCGGTCGCGCGGCAGTACCGGCATGGAGCTCCATCCATTCTACTCCATGCGTACTACAGCTTTGTGACGGCGCGCGCGGGCGCCGGAGGGCAGGGATCAGTCGCGGAAGTTGTTGAACTCGAGCGGCATGTCGGGCACATCCTTGCGCAGCAGGGCCATGGCCGCTTGCAGGTCGTCGCGCTTGGCGCCCGTCACACGCACCGCATCACCCTGTATACTAGCCTGCACCTTCATCTTGCTGTCCTTGATGACACGCACGATTTTCTTGGCGGCATCAGATTCAATCCCGTTCTTGATCTTGATCACTTGTTTGACCTTGTCGCCGCCGATCTTCTTGACGTCGCCATCCTCGAGGAAGCGCACGTCGACCTTGCGCTTGGCCAGCTTGTTGGTCAGCACGTCGCGCACCTGGCTCAGCTGGAACTCGGAATCGGCGAACGCGGTCAGCTCATTTTCCTTCTGTTCGACGCGCGCATCGCTGCCCTTGAAGTCGAAACGGGTGGAGATTTCCTTGTTGGATTGATCGACAGCGTTCTTCACTTCGATCATATCGGCTTCGGAGACTACATCAAACGACGGCATGGTTCATTCCTCAATGGTGTGGCGGGCCGCGCACGGCCTCAAAGACTGACATTTTAACGGACAAAGCGGGATGCGCCCCCATACAGGCGCTGGTTTTTTGTCCGTTTCGCTCTATAATCGTCCAAATTGTCCGGTTTTCTTCATGTATCCATATCCCGCCCTCGAGCACCAGTTTCCCCTGCAGTCCCTCAACACTTTCCGCATCGCCGCCCGTGCCCAGGCTTACCTGCGCGTGGAGGCGCTCGACCAGCTGCGCGCCGCGCTGGCCGATCCGGCCGTGGCCGCGCTGCCGCGGCTGGTGCTGGGTGGCGGCAGCAACGTGTTGTTGACGGGCGACGTGGCCGGCCTGGTGCTGCACATCGCGCTGGCCGGACGGCAACTGGTGGACAGCGACGCCGGCCACCATTACGTGAAGGCGGCGGCCGGCGAGAACTGGCATGACTTCGTGCAGTGGACGCTGGCGCAGGGCTGGGGCGGGCTGGAGAACCTGTCGCTGATCCCCGGCACGGTGGGCGCGGCGCCGATCCAGAACATCGGCGCCTACGGCGCGGAAACCAAGGACCTGTTCCACAGTCTGACCGTGTTCGACCCGGCCACCGGCCAGACCCGCGTGATGGACGCCGCCGCCTGCCGCTTCGGCTACCGCGACAGCGTGTTCAAGCACGCCGAGGGGTGCGATCTGATCATCGTGGATGTGACGTTCGCGCTGCCGCGCGCGTGGCAGCCGAATCTGCGCTATGCGGAGCTGGCCCAGGCCGTGGCGGAGCAAGGCCTGGCCGCGCCCACGGCGCGCCAGGTGGCCGACACCGTGATCGCGATCCGGCGCCGCAAATTGCCGGACCCGGCCGAGATCGGCAATGCCGGCAGTTTCTTCAAGAACCCGGTGGTCGACGCGGCGCGCTGCGCGGACCTGCTGGCCCGTTTCCCCGCGCTGGTGCACCACCGCCAGCCCGACGGCAGCGAGAAGCTGGCCGCCGGCTGGCTGATCGACCAATGCGGCTGGAAGGGGCGCAGCCTGGGGCCGGCCGGCGTGTACGCCAAGCAGGCGCTGGTGCTGGTCAACCATGGCGGCGCCACCGGCGCCGACGTGGTGCGGCTGGCGCAGGCCATCCAGGCCGACGTGCAGGCGCGCTACGGCGTGCTGCTGGAGCCGGAGCCGGTGTTCGTGTGACGGCGTGGCCCGGCGCAGGCCGGGCAATCCCGGCGGCGTCGTGTCGGCCGCCGGATCAGCCGCACGGTATCAACCGAAGTGGCAGACGTAGTCCAGCGTTTCCACCGTCTCGATGTCGAAGTGGGTGTTGGCGCCCACCTGGAACTGCTGGCCCGCGCCATAGGTGTTCCATTCGGTGGCGCCGGCCTGGCGCACCTTGCACACGCCGCCGAGGATTTCCATGGTCTCGGGCGCGCCCGTGTTGAAGGTCAGGCTGGACGGGAAGATCACCCCGATGGTCTTCTTGCTGCCGTCGGCGAACAGCACCGTGTGCGACACGCACTTGCCGTCGAAGTAGATGTTCGATTTCTTGATGACGCTGACCTGGTCGAATTGTGCACTCATTGCGGTATTCCTTAAACGTTGGGGGAGACGCCTTGCAGGTCGGCCGCGCTCACGACGCGGTTGCGGCCGGACCGCTTGGCGGCGTACAGGGCCTGGTCGGCCAGTTCCAGCAAGCCCTCGGCGCTGCTCAGCGACGACGGCACCAGGCAGGCCACGCCGGCCGACAGGGTGACGCAGCCATAGTTCGGCGCTTGCGGGCTGGGGATGGCCAGCTGTTCCAGATGGCGGCGGCATGATTCGGCGACGGTCAGTGCGCCGGTCAAATCCGTTTCGGGCAGGATAATGGCGAATTCTTCGCCGCCGTAGCGCGCGACCAGGTCGGCCGGGCGCTTCAAATGTTCGGTCAGGACAGCGGCCACCTTCTTCAGGCACAGATCGCCGGCGGGGTGGCCGTGGCTGTCGTTGTAAATCTTGAAGTGGTCCACGTCGCACATCATCAGCGCCACCGGTTGGCGGTCGCGCTGGCTGCGCAGCCATTCCAGCTGCAGGGCCTCGTCGAAGCGGCGCCGGTTGGCGATGCCGGTCAAGCCGTCCAGCGCGGCCAGCTTCTGCAGCTCGACGTTGGCCGCCGCCAGCTGGCGCTGGCTCTCGCGCAGGAAGCGGAACGCCTGGTCGCGCTGCAAACGGTTGATGTAGCCGCTGGCGTGGTAGCGCACGCGCGCCAGCAATTCCAGCCGGTCCGGCAGCTTGACCATGTAGTCGTTGGCGCCGGTGGCGAAGCTGTGGGCCTTGAGCTTGGGATCCTCCTTGGCCGACAGCACGATCACGGGCACATGGCGCAGCGTCTCGTCCTCGCGGTACTGGCGGATCAGCGTGAAGCCGTCCGTGTCGGGCATCACCAGGTCCTGCAGGATCACGGTCGGCTGCAGCTGGCGCGCCACCTCCAGCGCGCGCGCGGCGCTGACCTCGTGGTGGAGTTCGACGTCGGGCTGGTCGCCCAGCATGCGCCGCACGGCTTCCGCGATGATCAGCTGGTCGTCCACCAGCAGCACCCGCACCTTGTAGGCGGTGAGGGCCGGTTCCTGTTCTGCGGCGGGTGGGATCACATCGGACATTGTCTATCTCGTGGCGGTTCTGGTTGCGGATCCATGGGTTACGGCCGGGCGCCGGTGGTGCTGCGCAGCAGGGCGCCGATGCGGTCCAGCGGCAGCACCAGCTGGGCCGCTTCCAGTTCGGCCGCCGCGCGCGGCATGCCGTACACGGCGCTGCTGGCCTGGTCCTGGGCCACGGTGGCGTGGCCGGCGCGGCGCATGGCCAGCAAGCCCTCGGCGCCATCGCGCCCCATGCCCGTCAGCAGCACGCCGATGGCCGCGCCGCGCCAGTGCCGGGCCACGCAGTGGAAGAACACATCCACCGAGGGGCGGTAGGCATAGTCGCGCGGAGCTGCATCGTACCCCAAGCGTCCGTTTTGATCCAGCGTTAAGTGGTCGTTGCTCTTGGCGATGTGCACGGTGCCCGGCTGCAGATCGTCGCCATCGGCGATCACGCGCACCGGCATGGCCAGCTGCTCGCCCAGCCATTTGGCGAAATTGTCGGCGAAATTCTGGTCGATGTGCTGCACCACCACGATGGCGCAGTTGGACGGCGCCCGCCAGCCGGCCAGCATCGCGGCCACCGCCGCCGGGCCGCCGGTGGAGGCGCCGATGGCCACCAGCGTGGTGATGGCCGCCGGCGCGGCCGGCTGGCCGTTGACGATCTTCGGTTGCATGGCCTGGCTGCCGCCGCTGTGGCGTATCAGTTTGTCCATGGTGTGGATCTTGGCCAGCAGCTGGGCGTCGCCGCCCGCGCCGCCCTGCAGCACCGGGGTGGCCGTCACGTCGAGCGCACCCGCGCCCAGCGCGCGGAACACCTGGTTCACGTTGTCCTGCGGCTGGCTGGTCACCACCAGGATGGCGCACGGCGACTGTTCCATGATCTGGCGCGTCGCCTCCACGCCGTCCAGTTCCGGCATGTTCAAGTCCATCAGGATCAGGTCGGGGCGGCTGGCCGCGCACAGCTGCACCGCCTCCAGCCCGGTGCGGGCGATCCACAGCACCTGGTGCTCGGCCGTGCTGGCCACCACGCGGCGCAGCGCCTCGGCCGCCATCGGCACGTCGTTGGCGATGGCGATCTTCATAGCGGCGCCTCGCCGATCAGGTCCGCGACGGCGTCCAGCAGCGTCTCGTCGTGGAAGCTGCCCTTGGTCAGGTAGTAGTCGGCGCCGGCAGACAGGCCGCGCGCGCGGTCCTCCGGCCGGTCCTTGTAGGACACGATCATCACGGGCAGCCTGTGCAGGTGGACGTCCTTCTTGATCAGCGTGACCAGCTCGATGCCGTCCATGCGCGGCATGTCGACGTCGGTGATGACCAGATCGTATTCGCCGCTGCGCACCACGTTCCAGCCGTCGATGCCGTCGATGGCCACGTCGACCAGGAAGCCGCGCCCCAGCAACAGCTTGCGTTCCATCTCGCGCACGGTGAGCGAATCGTCCACCACCAGGATGCGCTTCATGCGGCGCCGGCCCGCGTGGTCGGCCCGCGCCAGCTGGTGCAGGCCGCCCTCGTGCAGCAGTTTGTCGATCGACAGCAGCAGATCCGGCACGTCCAGGATCAGCACCGGCTCGCCGTCGTCGAGCAGGGCGGCGGCCGAGATGTCGCGCATCTTGCCGAAGATGGGATCGATGGCCTGCACGGCCAGGCTTTGTTCGCCACGGATGGCGTCCACCACCAGCGCGTAGCGGCGCGCGCCGCTGCCGACCACCACCACCGCCAGGTCGCCGCCGCCGGTCTCCATCTCGCCCAGTTCCAGCACCTGCGCCGCCGACACCAGGCCCAGGTGCTCGCCGCCGAAGTCGAAGAACTGCTTGTTCTCGAGCGTGTGGATGGCCGCCGGCGGCACCTTGAGCACGCGCTCGACCTTGACGATGGGGATGGCGTAGGCCTCGCCCTTGATGTCGGCCACCAGCGCGCGCACGATAGACTGCGTGAGCGGCAGCGTGATCGAGGTGCGGAAGCCCTGGCCCAGTTCCGATTCCAGCCTGACGGTGCCGTTCTGCTCGCGGATGGTCTCGTGCACGATGTCCAGCCCCACGCCGCGGCCCGAGATTTCGTTGGCGCTTTCCTTGAGGCTGAAGGCGGGCAGGAACAGGAATTCCAGCAGTTCTGACGGCGACAGGGCGGCCGCCATCTGCGGCGCGGCCATCTTGCGGGCGATGACGGTGGTGCGGATCTTTTCCAGGTCCACGCCGCGCCCGTCGTCGTGGATTTCGATGCTGAGCATGCCGGCGCGGTGGCGCGCCTCCAGCACGATGGTGCCGGTGCCGGGCTTGCCGGCGGCGATGCGCTCGGCCGGCGTCTGCATGCCGTGGTCGACGGCGTTGCGCAGGATGTGGTTGAGCGGGCTTTCGATGCGGGCCAGGATGTCGCGGTCCACCAGCGTGTCCTCGCCGACGATCTCCAGGTGCACCTCCTTGCCCATGCCGCGCGCCAGGTCGCGCACCATGCGCGGGAAGGCCTGCACCCCGTCGCGGAACGGGCGCATGCGCAGCGTGAGCACTTCGTCCACCATGTTCTGCGACACGGCCAGCATGCGCCGCTCGTAGGCCTCGATGTCGGCGATGTGCTCGAGCAGGAACTGCTTGAGCGGGTGGGTCTTTTGCAGCGCCAGCAGCGACTTTTCCTTCAGGCCGGCGTCGCTGCTGTTGGCGATGGCTTCATGCAGTTGCTCCACCAGCGAGAACAGGCTGCTCTGGTTGCGCTTGAAGCGTTGCAGGTCCTGGATGAATGGATGCAGCTGGTGCGCGTTGATGCGCGCCTCGCTGGCCAGCGACAGCAGGCGGTCGAAATTCTGGGCCGCCTTGAGCGTGGCGGGCAGGCGCGTGGCGGGGAGGGCGGTGCCATCGTCCTGCGGCAGCGGAGGCGCGGCGCTGGCTGTGGATGCGACCGCCGCCACAATTTCTGCGTGCGCGGTGGAGGTGGCGATGGCGATGGCGTCCGGCCTGGCCGGCGCTGGCGCTGGCATCGGCGTCGGCGCTTGCGTGACCGGGGGCGCTGGCGTGGCCAAGGGCGCTGGCGCGGCCATGGGCGCGGCGACTGCCGGCGGCGTGCCAGCCGGCTCGGGCAGGAAGGCGATGTTGGCGATCAGATCCAGCGTGGTCCTGATCGGGGCGCCGTTGGCGGCCAGCCAGGTGTCGGCGTTGGCATCGTCGAGCCGCGCGATTTGCAGGATCAGGTCCACCCCGGCCAGCAGGGCGTCGACCCGGTTCGGCGTCAACTGCATCCGGCCCTGCTGGGCGGCGACGAAGCTGTCCTCCATGCCATGCGCCAGCTGCACCACCAGGTCCAGCCCGACGATGGCGGCCGCGCCCTTGATCGAATGGGCGGCGCGCATCATGGCCTCCAGCGCGCCGGCGTCGCCCTTCAGGCGTTCCACCGCCAGCAGACCGTCCGTCAGGATCTGGGTCTGGGTGTCGGCCTCCATGCGGAACAGGTCGCGCATGGAGAACTGGCTCAAATCGCCTTGCTGGTCGTGGCTCATCGTAGCGTCCTTGCGAGTTGGTGGCCGATCAGGGGCGCGTCCAGGCAGCCGATGTGCAGGTCGGCGTGGGACAGCACACCGGACAGGTAGCGCTGCAAGCCCTTGTTGATGGTGGCGGCCGGCGGCTGCACCGTGGCCGATGCGTAGCGCACGATGCCGTGCAGGTCGGCCACCGGCAGCGCGAACGATTGCTCGTCCCAGCGCACCACCAGCAGCCGCGGGAAGATGTGGCGGCCGGCGGCGGCCACGGTTTCCGATTCGTCGATGCCCAGCAGGGCGCCCAGCGACATGCACGGGTGGAGCGTGCCCCCGACGTTGACGATGCCGCGCAGTTCGGGTGCGTGGCGGTGCGGCAGGCGGTGCGGGGCGGCTTGCGGCGCCACCGAATCCAGCATGGCGGTGGGCAGCGATAGCCATTCGCGGCCGATGCGGAACACCAGGCACGAGGCGTCGAGCAGGGCGCTGTCGTCGTCGATGCGGCGGAAGTGCTCGGCCCATTCGCGCTTGTAGTCGTCGCCCACGGCGCGCTGCATGTTGGCCTGGGCCGCGTCGGCATAGACTTCGCAGTTGCGGCAGTGGACGTGGCGCGCCAGTTTGTCGCAGCTCTGGTCGCCGGAAACGCCGATGCGGTTCCAGCAGTTGACGAGGATGGGGCTGTTCGGGGTCATCGTGTCTCCGTCAAGACGCTTGCTGGCGCTGGTAGACGCGCGCCGCGCGGGCCTTCAGCGCGGGGGCGGCCGGGTCGCCAATGTGCTCGGCCAGCAGGGCCAGATGGCACAGCGCTTCGTAGTGGTCGGGGCGCAGGTAGATGCAGCGCCGCCAGTGCTGCTCGGCCTTGGACAGCTGGCCGGCCTGTTCGCCCAGCAGGCCGAGGATGAACCAGGCGTCGGCCGCGTCGGGCGCTTGCGCCAGGCAGGCCTGGCACGCGCTTTCCGCTTCCGCGAAGCGGCCCTGGTCGGCCAGCGTGCGGGCTTGTTCCAGCAAGGCGGCCGTGGCGTCGGCTGCGGACGGCGGCGGTGGCGCTGCCGCAGTTGCAGGTGCCGGTGCCGGTGCCGGTGTGTTGGGCAGGCCCGGGCCAGATTGCGTGGCGCCTGCAGGCGTGCGTTCAGCGACTCCACGCCGCGCTGGCGCTGCTGCTGCCGCGCGCGCAGGCGCAGGCGCAGGCACATGCGTGGGCGTGGGCGTGGGCATGCGCGTGCGCGTGCGCGTGGGCGACGTCACCTCGGACGCCGCGACCGGACCCGCCGGAACCGATGCGGTGCCTTCCTTCTTCAGGCCGAACGCGCGCGGGAACTGCAGCGGCGCGAAGCCGTGCTGGCAGAACGCCGGCACTTCGGCGTAGCCGGCGAACAGCAGGCCGTCGTCGGCCAGCAGGGCGTTCAGGCGGACGGCGGCATCCCTGGTGGTCGGCTTGTCGAAATAGATCAGCAGGTTGCGGCAGAAGATGATGTCGTATTTCGGCAGGCGGCCCGCGTCGAGCGCGAACAGGCTGGCCTGGCGAAAGCGCACCCTGCCGCGCAAGGCCGCGTTGATGGTGTACTCCTCCTCGCCCGTGCGGATGAAGTGGCGCTCGCGGAAACGCAGGTCGTCGCTGCGGAAGGCGTTGCGGCCGTAGACGCCGGCCTGCGCGCGCGCCACGCACACGGGGCTGATGTCATACGCGTCGATGGTGTAGCGGTCGGCGTCCACGCCGGCGTCGCTGAGCGCCATGGCCATCGAATACGGTTCCTCGCCGCCCGCGCACGGCACCGACAGGATGCGCGCCGTGCGGGCCGCGTCGGCGCCCGCCAGGATCGCTTTCACATGGACGACGGCGGCCTGGAACGCCACCGGGTCGCGGAACAGCCACGATTCGGGCACCACCACCAGTTCCACCAGCTGCGCCAGCTCGTCCGGCGACAGCGTGGCCAGGTAGGCGTCGCGTCCGGTCACGCCCAGCCGTTCCATGCGGCTGGCCATGGCCCGCTCGGCCACGCTCTTGGTCAGGTTCAGGCCCGTGGCCTGGCGCAGGATGGCGTGCACGTTCATGGCGCGGCGGCCTCCGGCTGGAACAGGATGGCGCGCAGTTCGGGCGACAGCAGCTGGTCCGGCTCGACCAGCTGCACGATGCCGGCCGCGTCGCTGGCCACCTGGCCGAGGAAGGGCGCGGCGCGCACGCCGCTGTCGGCCAGCGCGGCCGCGTCCACCTCGGCGATGCCCAGCACGCGCTCGGCCTGCAATCCCAGCAGGTGGGTGGCGCCGTCCGGTCCGTGGTGGTGGACCAGCAGGATGCGGGTGTCGAAATGCTGGCGGCCCGGCGCCGCGCCGGCCAGCAGGCTCAGGTCGATCACGGGCACCGACTGGCCGTGGAAATCCATCAGGCCGGCCACCGCGTCCGGCGCCAGCGGCAGCCGTTTCAGTTCCAGCAGCGGCAGCACCCGCACCACGTCGCGCAGGCGCAGCGCGTAGCGGTCGGCGCCGATGTGAAAGAGCAGCTGTTTCATGGCTGTCCGTTCCCGCCTCAGGCGGCCAGCGTGAAGTTGCCCACGCCGGCTTGCAGGTCGCCGGCCGCGTACTGCAACTGGCGCACGGCCTCGCTGGTCGCCTTCAGCGATTCCACGCTCTGCTGGGTGGCGTCGTTGAGCTGGGCCATGGTGCCGGAGATCTGCTCGGCGCCCACGGCTTGCGACTGCATGCCCTGCAACACGGCGTCGAACTGGGGCGCCAGCTTCCGCACCTGGTCCATCACGCCCGACAGCTGGTCCGTCACCTGCCGCACCTCGCCCACGCTGCGCCGGATCTCCTCGGAGAATTTGTCCATCCCCATCACGCTGGCCGAGACGGCCGACTGCATCTCCTTGAGCATCTGCTCGATGTCCCAGGTGGAGACCGAGGTCTGGTCGGCCAGGCGCCGGATCTCGGTCGCCACCACCGAAAAGCCGCGCCCCGCCTCGCCGGCCTTCTCGGCCTCGATGGCCGCGTTCAGCGACAGGATGTTGGTCTGGTCGGCCACCTTGGTGATGGTCACCAGCACGCTGTTGATGTTGCTGGCCTTCTCCGACAGCGCGGCCAGCTTGGCGTTGATGGAGTCGGTGGCGGCCACCATGTGCTGCATGGTGCCGTCCATGCGCTGCAGGTTGGCCTGGGCGTCGGCCGTGGCGCTGGTGGTGTAGTCGGCCACGGCGGTGGCCTGCTCCATGGTCTTGAGCAGGGCGCTGGTGTTGGCCGAGATCTCCTTGGTGGTCGACAGGATCTCGACGCTGGTCTGGGCCTGCTCCATGCCCGTGGCCTCCTGCTGGCGGGCCGATGCCGCGATCTCCGTGGCCGAGCTGGCGACCTGGATGCCGGCCTTCTGCACGTTGTTGATCAGGGCGCGCAGGTTGCCCAGCATGGTGGCGACGCCGTGCCCGAGCTGGCCCACGGCGTCGTCGCCCGTGACGCCGACCTGGCCCGTCAGGTCGCCGGCGGCGGCCTTGGAGACCACGGCCAGCAGCGCGTCGACCTTGGCGCGCAGCGCGTTGGTGGTGGCCAGCTCGCGCGCCAGGTTGTCCTCCACGGCTTGCGCCATGCGGTTGAATTCCTGCGTCACCTGTCCCAGTTCATCGCGCCCCAGCACGGGCGCGCGGGCGCCGGCCTCGCCGGCCGCGATGCGGCCCACCACCGTGGTCAAGCGGCCCAGCGGCGTGAGCAGGGCGCGCGCCAGCAGCCACGCCACCAGCGCGGACAGCGCCAGGCTGGCCAGACCGCCCAGCGTCAGCACCAGCGCCATCGCGTGCTGTTGGCGGGCCGCGTCCTGCGAGCGTTCGGCCAGCAGGCGCTTTTCCTCGGCGCGGGCCTTGTCGAGCAACAGGTTCAGGTTGACGGTGAGGGGACTGCCGTGCGCCAGTTCCGGCATGCGGGCGATGGCGAGCGCGGCGTCGGGCCGGTCGCCCAGCGCGCGGCGGCGCTCCAGTTGCGGTTCCAGCACGTCCCTGAACCACGCTTGCAGCGACGCGTCGAACTGGTTCATGTGGGCTTGCTGGCCGGGGTTGTCCGCCGTCAGCGCGCGCAGCCGCTGCACCGAGGCGGGCAGGTCGGCCCGCTCCGCGTTGGCGCGCACCAGGCGCTCCTCGGCGCCGGTCAGGTAGTAGCCGCGCGCCTCCACCTGCACCTGCAGCAGGTCCGTTTGCAGCCGGTCCAGTGCCTGCAGCACCTCCATCGAATGGCGGTCCAGCCGGCTCGCCTCGGACAGGCCGATGAAGTTGACGTAGGCCGTGGCCAGCAGGGCCAGCACGATGGCGACGATGGCGCCCAGGCTGATATACAGTTTTTTGCGGATGCTCAGGTCGTTCAGCATGCTCGGCATGAATTGCTCCAGGAGGGGGAAGGGCGCCGCGTCAGGCGGCGAGGGCGAAGCTGGCGACGCTCGATTGCAGGTCGCCGGCCGCGTACTGCAGCTGGCGCACGGCCTCGCTGGTCGCCTTCAGCGATTCCACCGTCTGCTGGGTGGCGTCGTTGAGCTGGACCATGGTGCCGGAGATCTGCTCGGCGCCCACGGCCTGCGACTGCATGCCCTGCAACACGGCGTCGAACTGGGGCGCCAGCTTCTGCACCTGGTCCATCACGCCCGACAGCTGGTCCGTCACCTGCCGCACCTCGCCCACGCTGCGCCGGATCTCCTCGGAGAATTTGTCCATCCCCATCACGCTGGCCGAGACGGCCGACTGCATCTCCTTGAGCATCTGCTCGATGTCCCAGGTGGAGACCGAGGTCTGGTCGGCCAGGCGCCGGATCTCGGTCGCCACCACCGAGAAGCCGCGCCCCGCCTCGCCGGCCTTCTCGGCCTCGATGGCCGCGTTCAGCGACAGGATGTTGGTCTGGTCGGCCACCTTGGTGATGGTCACCAGCACGCTGTTGATGTTGCTGGCCTTCTCCGACAGCGCGGCCAGCTTGGCGTTGATGGAGTCGGTGGCGGCCACCATGTGCTGCATGGTGCCGTCCATGCGCTGCAGGTTGGCCTGGGCGTCGGCCGTGGCGCTGGTGGTGTAGTCGGCCACGGCGGTGGCCTGCTCCATGGTCTTGAGCAGGGCGCTGGTGTTGGCCGAGATCTCCTTGGTGGTCGACAGGATCTCGACGCTGGTCTGGGCCTGCTCCACGCCCGTGGCCTCCTGCTGGCGGGCCGAGGCGGCGATCTCCGTGGCCGAGCTGGCGACCTGGATGCCGGCCTTCTGCACGTTGTTGATCAGGTCGCGCAGGCTGGCCAGCATGGTGGCGATGCCGTGCCCGAGCTGGCCCACGGCGTCGTCGCCCGTGACGCCGACCTGGCCCGTCAGGTCGCCGGCGGCGGCCTTGGAGACCACGGCCAGCAGCGCGTCGACCTTGGCGCGCATGGCGTTGGTGGTGGCCAGCTCGCGCGCCAAGTTGTCCTCCACGGCTTGCGCCATGCGGTTGAATTCGCGGCCCACCTCGCTGTACTCGTCGTTGCCGCGGACGTCGGCGCGCACGCCGGCCCGGCCGGCCGCGATGGCGCCCACGGCCTGGATCAGGCGCGCCAGCGGATCGAGCACGGCGCGCGCCAGCAGCCACGCCACCATGAAGGCGGCGGCCACGCACAGCACGCCGCCGGCCGTCAGCGTCAGCTGCATGTTCTGCTGCAGCCGCGCCGACTGCTGCGCGCGCACGGCCAGCAGCTTTTCCTCGTCGCCGCTGAGTTCGGCCAGCAGGCCTTCGATGGCCGTCACGTGGCTCAGGCCGGCCGCGATCAGGGGCGCCACCTGCTTCTGGTCCAGCGTGACGCCGCTCTTGTCGGCCTCCGCGCGGCGCGCCACGACCGGCCGCACCACCTCCGTCAGCCAGCCATCGAACAGCGTGGTCAGCTTGGCGATGCGCTCCTGCTGGACCGGATTGTCGGCCGTCAGCGTGCGCAGCTTGTCGAGGTGCTGGCGCAGTTGCGCCTCGTTGCCGGCGCTGTCGCGGAAGCGCTGTTCGCCGGTCAGCAGGTAGCCCCGTTCGTTGACCTGGATTTCCAGCGCGAGGATGTCGACCTTGTCGCTCTCGTGCAGCACCTCCAGCGTGTGGCGGTCCCACCCGTTGGCCTCGGACAGGCGCTGGAAATTGGCGTAGGCCATGATCAGCAGAATCAGGATCACGCCGAGGATGGCGGCAAAGCCCAGATACAGCTTGCTTTTGATGCTCAGGTCTTTGGTCACGATGGCTCCGGTGCGCGGCAGGGGGGAAGATGATGGCAATGTAACATTTTGCCGGGCGCGGCGCGAGGGGCGCGAGGACCGCGCAGGTGCGCCCGCGTGCGCGGCGCAAAAAAAAACGGGCCGCTGCGATAGCGGCCCGTGGTGGCGGGAGCGCGTGGCGCTCCGCAGCCCGGCGGCGGCTTACTGGCCGCGCTTGAGGCGGGCGTTGGCGGCGATGCGCATGCGCAGCGCGTTCAGCTTGATGAAGCCGCCGGCGTCGGCCTGGTTGTAGGCGCCGCCGTCCTCGTCGAAGGTGGCGATGTTCATATCAAACAGGGAGTCGGTCTTGGAGTCGCGCGAGACGACGATCACGTTGCCCTTGTACAGCTTGACGCGCACCCAGCCGTTGACGGTCGATTGCGTGTGGTCGATCAGCGTCTGCAGCGCCACGCGCTCGGGCGCCCACCAGTAGCCGTTGTAGATCATCGAGGCGTAGCGCGGCATCAGGTCGTCCTTCAGGTGCGCCACTTCGCGGTCCAGCGTGATCGATTCGATGGCGCGGTGCGCCTTGAGCATGATGGTGCCGCCCGGCGTCTCGTAGCAGCCGCGCGACTTCATGCCGACGTAGCGGTTCTCCACCAGGTCCAGGCGGCCGATGCCGTGCTTGCCGCCCAGGCGGTTCAGCTCGGTCAGCACGGCGGCCGGCGACAGGCGCACGCCGTTCAGGGCCACGATGTCGCCCTTCTCGTATTCGATGTCCAGGTATTCCGGGGCGTCGGGCGCCGCTTCCGGGCTCACCGTCCAGCGCCACATCGATTCCTCGGCCTCGGCGCTCGGGTTCTCCAGGTGGCGGCCTTCGAACGAGATGTGCAGCAGGTTGGCGTCCATCGAGTAGGGCGCGCCGCCGTTCTTGTGCTTCATGTCGATCTCGATGCCGGCGTCCTCCGCGTACTTGAGCAGCTTCTCGCGCGACAGCAGGTCCCATTCACGCCACGGGGCGATGATCTTCACGCCCGGTTTCAGCGCGTAGGCGCCCAGCTCGAAGCGCACCTGGTCGTTGCCCTTGCCGGTGGCGCCGTGCGAGATGGCGTCGGCGCCGGTCTCGTTGGCGATCTCGATCAGGCGCTTGGCGATCAGCGGACGCGCGATCGAGGTGCCCAGCAGGTATTCGCCCTCGTACACGGTGTTGGCGCGGAACATGGGGAACACGAAGTCGCGCACGAATTCCTCGCGCACGTCGTTGATGTAGATGTTCTCGGGCTTGATGCCGAACTTGAGCGCCTTGGCGCGGGCCGGTTCCAGCTCCTCGCCCTGGCCCAGGTCGGCCGTGAAGGTGACGATTTCACACTGGTAGTTATCCTGCAGCCACTTGAGGATGACGGAGGTGTCGAGGCCGCCCGAATAGGCCAGCACTACTTTTTTGATGTCGCTCATTTTCGATTCCAATCTACGGTTCTACGGTTATTCTTTGCTGTCCAGGCGGCCCAGCAGCAGGTATTCGATCAACGCCTTCTGGATGTGCAGGCGGTTCTCGGCCTCGTCCCACACCACCGACTGCGGGCCGTCGATCACGTCGGCCGCCACCTCCTCGCCACGGTGGGCCGGCAGGCAGTGCATGAACAGCGCGTCGGGCGCGGCGCGCGCCATCTTGGCCGCGTCCACGATCCAGCCGTCGAAGGCGGCGATGCGGGCCGCGTTCTCGGCCTCGTAACCCATGCTGGTCCACACGTCGGTGTTGACCAGGTGCGCGCCCTCGCAGGCGTCGGACGGGTTGGCGAAGAAGGTGTAGCGGTCGGTCGACACCAGCGACATGTCCATGTCGTAGCCCTTGGGCGTGGACACGTTGACGTGGAAGCCGAACACCTCGGCCGCCTGCAGCCACGAGTACAGCATGTTGTTGGCGTCGCCGATCCAGGCCACGGTCTTGCCGGCGATCGGGCCGCGGTGCTCGTAAAAGGTGAAGATGTCGGCGAACACCTGGCACGGGTGGTGCTCGTTGGTCAGGCCGTTGATCACCGGCACGCGCGAGTTGGCGGCGAAACGCTCGATGATGTCCTGGCCGAAGGTGCGCACCATGATGATGTCGCACATGCGGCTCATCACCTGGCCCGCGTCCTCGACCGGCTCGCCGCGGCCCAGCTGCGAGTCGCGCGTGTTGAGGTAGATGGCGGCGCCGCCCAGCTGGTGCATGCCGGCCTCGAACGAGAGCCGGGTGCGGGTGGAATTCTTCTCGAACACCATCACCAGCGTGCGGTCGATCAGCGGGTGGTAGATCTCGTAGTTCTTGAATTTCCGTTTGATCAGGTGCGCCCGCTCGATGACGTACTCGTATTCGGCCAGCGTGAAGTCGGAAAACTGCAGATAGTGTTTGATCGGTTTTTGGATAGACATAGTCACAACGAGTCACAACGAATTGGGGCGTGGCGCGGGGCGGTGTGCCTGGGCGGCCAGCATAGCCGATCCATTATAAAGGGAATTTGGTGCAACGGTCTAACGGCGGCAGATTATGCTGTCTATACAGGTTGCGGCCGTCAGTGGTAGATGCGCTCGGCGCTGGCCGCGTCGTGCTGGGGCGCCGTCAGGGGCAGGTCGAGGGTGAACACGGTGCCGCCGGCGCCGCTGGCCACGCTGATCTGGCCGCCCAGCAGCGAGGTGACGATGTTGTAACTGATCGACAAGCCCAGGCCGCTGCCGCCCTGGCCCAGCTTGGTCGTGAAGAACGGGTCGAAGATGCGCGACAGGTGCGCGGGCGCGATGCCGCCGCCGTCGTCGCCGAAGGTGACCAGCACCCGGCCCTCGACGGGCGTGGCCGCGCGCAGCCACATGCGGCCGGTCTGGCCGCGCCCGAACGCGTGCAGCAGGGCGTTGTTGATGAAGTTGGCGATCACCTGGCCGAACGGGCCGGGGTAGCTGTCGAGCGCGATGCGCGCCGGCACGTCCGACTCGATGCCGTGGCCGGAGGCGCGGATGCGGTTCATCATGGTGGCGATCAGCTCGTGCGCCACCTGGTGCAGGTTGAACATGCGGCGCTGCTCGGTGGTGCGGTCCATGGCCACCTGCTTGAAGCTGTTGACCAGGTCGGCCGCGCTGGTCAGGCCGCGCATCACCAGCTCGGACGCCTTCCTGGCGTCGGCCACGTAGGCGCCGAGGTCGGAGCGGCGCAGGCCGGGGCCGTTCATGCGGCGCTCCAGTTCGTCCGTCTTCTGGGCCATCGTGCTGGCGATCAGCAGGCTGTTGCCGATCGGCGTGTTCAGTTCGTGCGCCACGCCGGCCATCAGCGAGCCGAGCGCGGCCAGCTTCTCCTGCGACAGCAGCTGGGCCTGGGCATCCTTGAGCTGGCGGTAGGCCTGGGCGTTGTCGATGGCGATGGCGCCGTAGGCGCACAGCGTGCGGAAGATCAGCCGTTCCCGCTCGCCATAGGCGCACGGGCGCAGCGCCTGCACCGTCATCACGCCCAGCGCCCGTTCGCCCACCAGCATGGGCGCGAACAGCGCCGACAGGTTGGCCAGGGTGCCCGGCGTGAGCGTGCTGGGGCCTTCGCTGGGCACGTGTTCGATCACCACCTCGCGCCGCTCGCGCAGGCTGCGCACGGAATGGGCGTGCGGGTGGTCGAGCGGAATGGTGTTGACGGGCAGCGGCCGGCCCGACTCCACCCCGAACGCCCGGCTCAGCGAGGCGCCGCCCGGATCGGTCAGGTAGATGGCGAAGGTGTCGGCCGGCAGCAGCGCCTGCACGTGGCGGTCCAGCGCCTGGAACACGGCCTGCGCGTCGAGGTGGGTGGTGATCTCCTGGCCGATGGCCGACAGCCGTTCGAGCGTGTCGCTGGTCTGCTGCAGCACCTCGGCCCGGCGCGCCTCGGAGGCGGCCAGTTCGCGGTGGTGCTGGCCCTCGGCCCGCGCGTGCTCGGTCTGGTGGTGCACCTGCATGGCGATGGCGCGGTTGGTGGCCTCCTGGCTGTGGGTCTTGTCGCGCGCGGCGCTGGCGCCCAGCGCCGCCTCGTAGGCCTGGGCGTAGTTGCCCACGCGCGCGTACTCGCGCGCCAGCGCGTCGAGCAGGTCGCCGGGCAGGGTGTAGCCGTCGATGGTGGAGGCCACGGCCAGAGCCTGGTGCAGGTAGTGCAGGGTGGCGTTCTGCTCCGTCATGCCGTCCGGCGCGGGCAGCCGGTGCTGGCTGTGGATCAGCGACAGCACGCGCAGCGCGGCGATGTGGTGGTAGGTGTTGGCCTGGGCGGCGGCCAGCGCCACGGCCTGCTGCGCCGTCGCCAGGGCCGCCTCGCCCTGGCCGAGGAAGCACAGCGCGTGCGCCTGGCCGCGCCGGGCCACGGTCTGGAAGTCGGCCTGCCGCAGGGCGTCGGCCCGTTGTTCGAGCTGGCGGAAGGTGTCGAGCGCGCGCTCGTAGCGGCCCTGGTCGAGCGCCAGCTCGCCCAGGTACAGCAGCGCCACCGCGTAGCTGCGCGCGCCCGACAGCGGCGCCAGGATGGCCAGCGCCTCCTGCAGCAGTTCCTCGGCCGCGTCCAGCCGGCCCAGGCGGCGCATGGTGTCGGCCGTGTGCATCATGCACGCGCCCACGCTGCGCGGCCAGCCGGTGGGGCGGGCCAGATCGAGCGCGCACTGCATCCATTCGAGCGCCGCGTGGTGGTCGTTCAGGTTGGTGAAGTCCTCGCCGATGTTGGTGGCGGCCGTGATGGCGGCGCGCACCTGGCCCGTGCGCAGGGCCGCCTCGTAGCACTGGATGTAGTGGCCGGCGGCCGCGCCGAACTGGCTCAGCAGGCTGCCCGACAGGCCGTGGAAGTCGCTGATCCAGGCGGCGGCGGCCGGCGCCGCGCCGGCGCCCAGTTGCGCCATGCGCTGGCCCCAGCGCCGCTGGGCGGCGCGGGCGTCGCGCAGCACGTCCCAGCGCGCCATGGTCGCTTCCAGCACCGTGGCGCGCACCGCGTCGCCGGCCTGCCGGGCCGCTTCCAGCCCCTGGTCCAGTTCCTCGTCGCAGCGCAGGTGGTCGCCGCGGTCGATGGCGATCCAGGCCCGCAGCCAGTGGGCGTCGGCGCAGCCGGCCCGGTCGTCCAGCGCGCACAGCGTGGCATGGGCTTCGTCGGCCAGCGCTTGCGCGCCTTCGAGGTCGCCCTGCAGCCACAGGCTCTCGCCGCGCACCAGTTGCAGCCGGGCCAGGCCGGCACGGGCCGGCTCCGGGGCGGCGCCGGCCAGCAGGTCCTCGGCTTCGTCGGCCAGGATGGCGGCGCGGGCCGGGTCGCGCTGGCGCAGGTGCCAGGCCAGCCGCAGCAGCGGCAACAGGCGCGCCGGGCCGCGCAGGGGCAGCAGGGCCACCTCCCATTGCGCTACCGCTTCATCGACCGCGAACATTTCCATCGTCTACCTCGGACCGGGGGGATTCATTGCCTCAAGGCATTGTAATACCGAGTGGTGGCGTTTGTGCAACCGGCAATGATGATTTTTTTACGGGACTGGCGCCCGGCCGCCGGGCCGCTGCCGGCCATGATCGGGCATGCGGTTCTGGCTGGCAATCCTGCGATTTTTACGTTCTGTGCCGCTCATCGTGCAGGCTGTCTGAAACCGGGGTGGTCTTGCCGGCCTGCCGCGTACACTGGCCCGTCTGGTTTGATGCGCGCGGCGCGGAAAGGTGGGGCGGATGGCGGAGGGGCGAACTTTGCGGCGGCTGGCCGCGTGCTTGCGGTGGCTGGCGCCGCTGGCCGGGGTGTTGGTGGTGCGGCTGGCGGCGGCGGCCGCGCTGGGGCCGGAGCTTGGCCCGGAACCGCGACCGGAAGCGGGGCCGGAGCCGCGACCGGAAGCGGGGGCGGACGTGGACGCCCTCGTGCTGCGGGCCGCCGCCCGCTTCATGGCCGCGCCGCAGGCGGTCGGGCTGTCGGTCGCCGTCATCCACGCGGGCGGCGCGCACCGTTACCACTTCGGCACGGTCAGCAAGGCTCGCCCGCGCCGTCCCGACGACGCGACGATCTATCCGATCGCCTCGCTGACGAAGACGTTCGCCGGCGCGCTGCTGGCGCAGGCCGCGCTCGATCACAAGCTGGCGCTGGACGACGACGTGCGCCGCTATCTCGATGCCGGCTACGACAACCTCAGCTACGGGCAGCAGCCGGTGCGGCTGTACCACCTGCTGAACCACCGCTCCGGGCTGCCCTTCGTGCTGCCCAACAAGCCCGAGGCCGCGCCAGGCTACGGCCATGACGCCGTGCCGTTCCCGCAGCGGATAGACGCCATCATGGCCGGCAGCAGCCGCGAGGAGTTTTACGCCGACCTGCGGCGCGTCCAGCTGACGGCCGCGCCGGGCAGCCACTTCCAGTATTCCAACGCGGCGGCGCAACTGGCCGGCTATATTCTGGAGGGCGTCTACGGCAGCAGTTTCGAGGCCTTGGTCCGGCAGCGCATCGCCATCCCGCTCGGCATGCGCGACACGGTCATCGTCCCGGACAGCGGCCAGCAAGGCCGGCTGGTGGTCGGCTACGACGAGGCCGGCGCCGTCCAGCCGTACGGGCCGGTCCAGGCGCAGGCGGCCGGCGCGCTTAAGTCGAGCTTGCCCGATATGCTCGCGTATGCCCGCTGGCAGCTGGCCGAGCGCGATGCGGCCGTGGTGCTGTCGCATCAGCCGACCTTCGCCAGCGATGACTATGCGGTCGGCCTGAACTGGCAGATGCTGCGGCGGGGCGCGCAGCGCGTTATCTGGCAGGATGGCGCCATTCCCGGCTTCGCCAGTTTGCTGGTGCTGCAGCCGGAGGCGGGCAATGCCATTGTGCTGTTGTCCAACGAGCTCGATAGCGGCACGCTGGGCCGCCTGCGCACGCTCGCCAACAGCATCGCCCTGGGCCTGGATCCGGGCAGTCTTGCTGTTCCCTGATGGATAGGGCGGGCATCCAACGCGGCGTCAGCGGGCAAATAGTTGCAAAGCGCCGAGCAGGCGGCCAGTGGCACGGCCGTTTGGCCCGTTTTAACTTCCCTATTCATTCTCCCTTCCGGAGTTGTCTCGTTTTGTCTCGTTCTGTCTCTTGAGGCACGGAAATTCGTGTCGAGTTCAAACGAGACAAAAAGAGATAGAACGAGAGAGGCAAATGAATAGCGTAGTAAAAAGGGGCCGGACGCGCCTACCATAGCTCCCATGGACGGCAGTTCTTTGCGGTATTAGCCGGGCCGGCGATCAATACAGGGTCTGCGACGATTCGTGCAGCAGTTGCCCGTACAGCGTATGGCGCATGCGCGCGATCTTGCCTTCCTCGACGGCGGCCAGCACCGCGCACTGCGGCTCGATCAGGTGCCGGCAGTTGTAGAACTTGCAGTGGCCGAGGTAGGGCGCGAACTCGACGAAGGCCCGCTCCAGCATGCCTTCGGTCAAATGGTATAAACCGAATTCCTGGAAGCCGGGCGAGTCGATGATGGACGAGCCTTCCCCCAGCGCCGGCAACTGGTACAGGCGGGTGAAGGTGGTGGTGTGCTTGCCCGTGTCGAGCGCGGCCGAGATTTCGCGCACGGCGATGTCGGCGTCCGGCACCAGCAGGTTGATCAGCGACGATTTTCCCATGCCGGACTGGCCGATCAGGATCGACGATTGCCCCGCCAGCAGCGGCGTGAGCATGGCCACGGTTTCCTCGGGCCGGCCCTTGGCCGACACTTCGTGCACGGGATAGCCGAGCGCCGCGTAGGGCCGCAAGCGGTCGCGCGTCTTGTCCAGCGAGGCCGTCACGTCCGTCTTGTTGAGGATGAGGCGGGCCGTGATGCCGGCCGCCTCGGCCGCCACCAGCGCGCGCGACACGAGGTCGTCGGCGAAGCCCGGCTCGGTGGCCACCACGATGAACAACTGGGTCACATTGGCCGCCAGCAGCTTGGACTTGTACTGGTCGGAGCGGTAGAGCAGGGTGTCGCGCTCGTCGATGCGGTCGATCACGCCCTGGTCGGGCGAGGTCAGCGTGACCTGCACATGGTCGCCCACGGCCACGTTGGTCTTCTTGCCGCGCGTGACGCATTGCAGCCGCAGGCCGTCCGCGTCGGCCAGGTAGTGGCGGCCGTGGGCGGCGATGATGGTGGCGCGGACGGTGGTGGCGCCGCGGCTCATGGCTGCACCGCCCCGGCCTGCGCCGTCGCGTCCTGCGCCAGCACGCTGGCCTTGGCCGCGCAAATGAAATCGTTGTGGGACAGGCCGCCGCGCCCGCCGTTGACGGAATGGGTGTGGTAGCGTACCCGGCAGTTGTTATAGGTCACGGTCAATTCGGGGTGATGGTCTTCGTTGTGGCTGAGCCAGGCCAGCGCGTTGACGAAGGCCATGGTGCGGTAATAGTCGGCGTGCGGGAAGTCGCGGCACAGCCGGCCGTCCTCCAGCCGCCAGCCGGGAATCTGGGCCAGCAGGCGCGTGACGTCGGCCGCGTCGAGCGCGTCCGTCTTGTGGGCGCAGCGCGCCTGCAGCAGGTCGGCCGTGGTGAGCAGGGCGTTCTGCATCATGCCGCCTGCTTCAAGTGGCGGATGCGCACGCTGGCCGGCGGGTGCGAATCGTAGAACGCCGAGTGCAGCGGGTCCGGCGTCAGCGTCGAGGCGTTGTCCTCGTACATCTTGACCAGCGCCGACACCAGGTCGTTGGCGTCGGTGTGGCGGGCCGCGAAGGCGTCGGCCTCGAACTCATGCTTGCGCGAGCTGAGCGAGGTCAGCGGCCCCAGCAGGAAGGTGAACACGGGCAGCACCAGCATGAACAGCAGCAGCACCATGGCGTCGTTGTTCTGGCCCGGCAGCAGCAGCGGGTCCACGCCCAGGCCCGTGTAGAACCACAGCTGGGTCTTCAGGTAGCCGAGCAGGGCCAGGAAGGCCAGCGACAAGGCGAACATGATGGCGATGCGCTTGATGATGTGCTTGAGCTTGAAGTGCCCGAGTTCGTGCGCCAGCACCGCCTCGATCTCCTGCGGCGCCAGCCGGGCCAGCAGCGTGTCGAAGAACACGATGCGCTTGTTGGCGCCAAAGCCCGAGAAGTAGGCGTTGCCATGCGCGCTGCGCTTGGAGCCGTCCATCACGAACAGCCCTTTGGAGGCGAAGCCCACGCGCGCCATCAAGCCTTCGATGCGGGCCTTGAGCGCCTCGTCGGCCAGCGGCGTGAACTTGTTGAACAGCGGCGCGATCACGGTCGGGAACAGCACCATCATCAGCAGCTGGAAGGCGCTCCACACGAACCACGCGTACAGCCACCACAGGTCGCCGGCCTTGGCCATCAGCGTCAGCACCACCCACACCAGCGGCAGGCCGATCGCGGCGCCCAGCGCCACGCCCTTGAGCAGGTCGGCGAAGAACAGGCCGGGCGTCATCTTGTTGAAACCGAAACGCTGCTCCATGCCGAATTGCTTGTAGTAGTCGAACGGCAGGTCGATCAGGCCCGAGATGATGGCGAAGCCGGCCATCAGGGCCAGCTGGTAGGTCATGCCGGGGCCCGTGTGCTGGTACACGGCCACGGACAGCCATTGCAGGCCGCCCAGCAGCGTGAAGCCGACCAGCACCAGGGTGTTGACGAGCAGGCCCAGCAGGCCGAACTTGGTCTTGGCCACCGTGTAGTCGGCCGCCTTCTGGTGGGCCGCCAGCGGGATGGTTTGCGCGAATTCGGGCGGCACGGCGGCGCGGTGGCGCAGCACGTGGCGGATGTGGCGCGAGGCGAGCCAGAAGCGCACCGCCAGCGTCAAAATGAGGAAGGAGACAAACAAAATCGAAAACGCGAGTGAATACATGCTGGGCCTGTGAGAAAATGGCGGATTGATTTCGCCACAAGAGAGAATTATGTCACAAGCTACCGCCTCCGCAGCAACCCAAGGTGTCGCCCCCGCGCCCCAGCGTCCGAATGAACTCAACCTGGTGTGGGTGGACATGGAAATGACGGGCCTGGAGCCGGATACCGACCGCATCATCGAGGTGGCCGTGGTCGTCACGGACATGCACCTGAACGTGCTGGCCGAAGGCCCCGTGTTCGCCATCCACCAGAGCGACGAGACGCTCAACAAGATGGACGCCTGGAACAAGGGCACCCACGGCCGTTCCGGCCTGACCGAGCGCGTCAAGGCCTCCACCGTCACCGAAGCCCAGGCCGAGGCCGACCTGATCGCCTTCCTCAAGCAGTGGGTGCCGGCCGGCAAGTCGCCCATGTGCGGCAACACCATCGGCCAGGATCGCCGCTTCATGGTACGCTACATGCCCAAGCTGGAAGCGTTCTTCCATTACCGCAATGTCGACGTGTCGACGCTGAAGGAGCTGTGCAAGCGCTGGAAGCCCGAGATCGTGTCGGGCTTCAAGAAGCACCAGATGCACACGGCCATGGCCGACATCATCGAGTCGATCGAAGAACTCAAATACTACCGCGAGCACTTCATCAAGCTGTAAGCGGACCTTCATTCAAGGAGCGCCATGCAAGCAGAGAACTTCGTATTGCAGGATTACCTGGACCGCATCGGCTACGCCGGCGCGGCCAACGCCGACCTGGCCACAGTGACGGCCATGATGCGGCGGCAGTTGTTCACGGTGCCGTTCGAGAACCTCGACGTGCAGGCCGGCAAGATCGTGTCGCTGGTGCCGGAGGAGATCGTGGACAAGATCGTGGCGCGCCGCCGCGGCGGTTATTGCTACGAGGTCAATGGCATCTTCGCCATGGCGCTGCAGGCGCTGGGCGTGCCCTACCAGCTGGTGGCGGCCCGGCCCATGTTCTATCCGGCAAGGCGGCCGCGCACCCACATGGTCATCGTCGTCACGCTCGACGGCGTGCAGTGGTTGTGCGACCTTGGCTTCGGCAGCTACGGCATCCGCGCGCCGATGCGGCTCGACCTGCTCGACACGGAACTGGTGCAGGATGACGATGTGTTCAAGCTGAGCAAGCCCAACGAGCGCGAATTTCTCGTGCAGGCGCGCGTGGGCGGGGAGTGGATGAACCAGTTCGGCTTCGACCTGTCGCATCAGGAGTGGATCGACTTCATGCCGGCCAACTACCTGAACTCCACCCATCCCGAATCGATCTTCGTCAAGACGCTGCTGCTGGTGCAGCACCGCGCCGATGGCCGTTCCATCCTGTTGGGCGACACCTTGAAAACCATCACCCGTGGGGTGGTCGAGCAGCGCAGCATGGGGCCCGAGGAGCGGGGCGCTGTGGTGCGCGAGGTGTTCGGTTTGACCTTGCCATCCTCCGGCGCGACGGCCTGAGGCGAGGCGGGCGGGGGCGCGGCATTGCGCGCCGCCCGCTGTGATCAGCCCGCACGCGCGGGCTGATATCTTCTCTTTAATGCTTACTCGGCGGCCGTGTCGGCGGCGCCGTGGCACTTCTTGTACTTCTTGCCGCTGCCGCAAGGGCAATCGTCGTTGCGGCCCACTTTCGGCTCCTCGCGCTTGACGGTGGTGACCGGCGCTTTGCGGCGCGGCACCCAGAACTTGTGGATGGCCGGCAGGTTGGCCTCCAGTTCCAGCGCCAGCTTGTGCGCCAGCACCGGGTCCTCCACCAGCGGCAGTTCGTCCTCCTCGATCTCGTCGGCGCCCAGCAGGTAGACCGGGCGCATCAGGTCGCCCACCTCCGAGTCCCAGATCTCGTCCCACGAACCGGGGCGCAGCTCCATGCCTTCCCAGAAGCCCCAGCACCAGGCCTCGGCGTCGATCAGGGTCTGGCCCTCGTGCTCGTGCTCGACGAACAGCGGCTCGAATTCCTTGGGCGCCACCTCGAACGTCACCAGCACCTCGTTCATGAAGCGCATGATCAGGTTGACGATGCGTTCCTCTTCCTTGGCGTTCTTGAACTTGGGCACGTCCTTGCCGTCCTGGCCCCAGATCTTGGGCAGCCATTCGGCCGGCATGATGGTTTCCGGGCCGATCGCGATGGCCGTCAGGAAGCCGTGCAGGGTGTCCATCGTCATCGCGTCCTCGGGGGCGCGGTCCGACAGCAGGAAGTTATCGAGTTCGTTGAATTCTTTTTCGCTCAGAGGCTGATCGAGTTGCATATTTAGCTCTTTTTATGGGGTTGAAGGCGACAGTATACGCTGCGCGGCGCCGCGCCGCCCAGTTGTTTGCGCGGGGTGGAGGAGGGCCACGTACAATGGCGCCACGCACTTCAATGAACGGATTTCGCTGTGAACACCCAAGCCATCGACCACGACACGCCCTACGCCGACCTGACCCCCGAGTCGGTGCTCAACGCCATCGACAGCCTCGGCTGGTATTGCGACGGGCGGCTGCTGCAACTGAACAGCTTCGAGAACCGCGTGTTCCAGGTCGGCCTGGAGGATGGCGGCCTGTGCGTCGCCAAGTTCTACCGGCCCGGCCGCTGGAGCGACGCGGCCATCCTCGAGGAGCATGCGTTCACGCTCGAACTGGCGGCGCAGGAGATCCCGGCCGTGCCGCCGCTGCGGATCGACGGGCAGACCCTGCACCGCCATGGCGAGCACCGCTTCGCCCTGTTCGAGCGGCGCGGCGGCAGGGCGCCCGAGCTGGACCGCGAGGACGTGCTCGAATGGATGGGGCGTTTCCTCGGCCGCATCCATGTGGTCGGCGCCGGCGCCGCCTACCAGGTGCGTCCCGCGCTCGACGTGCAGAGCTTCGGCGTCGATTCGCGCGACTTCCTCGTCCAGGGCGACTGGCTGCCGCTGGAGTTGCGCTCGGCCTGGATCAGCGTGGCCGACCAGGCGCTCGACGCCGTGCGCCATGCGTATCAGCGCGCCGGCGCCGTGCAGACGCTGCGCCTGCATGGCGATTGCCATCCCGGCAACGTGCTGTGGACGGACGACGGTCCCCACTTCGTCGACTTCGACGACAGCCGCAGCGGGCCGGCCATCCAGGACCTGTGGATGCTGCTGTCCGGCGATGGCGCGGCCATGCGGCGCCAGCTGGCGGTGCTGCTGCGCGGCTATGAAACCTTCCGCGACTTCGATGACCGCGAACTGCAGCTGGTCGAGGCGCTGCGCACGCTGCGCCTGCTGCACTACAGCGCCTGGATCGCGCGCCGCTGGCACGACCCGGCCTTCCTGGCCGCGTTCCCGTGGTTCGGCAGCGTGCGCTACTGGCAGGACCGCGTGCTGGAGCTGCGCGAGCAGGTGGCGATCATGCAGGAACCGCCGTTGGGCTGAGCGGCGCCGGCGGGGTTGTTGAAATGAATAATATTTAATGAAATTGATTAAATTGATTTAAGTTAAATTTAAGCAAATTTAACGAAAGACCCGCATGGAATCAGGGATTTGTCGTGTTGCCTCCATGCTTACAGGAAAAATATTTTGCATTTGGCTAATTTAAAATCGTCAAAATCGGTATAATTGAGTTCATTGATCACGCTGTTGCCGGAGCCGACGATGAACATGCTGCGAAAAATCCACACCGACCAGGTGCGCACCGGGATGTATATCCATCAGATCGGCATGTCCTGGCTCGACAGTCCGTTCTGGAAGACGTCCTTTCTCGTTGACCGGCCGGAGACCGTCGACAAGGTGCGCAGCTGCGGTTACACCGAGCTGTGGATAGACACCAGCAAGGGTGTCGACGTCGAGCCCGCCAAGGGCGGCGCGCCGCAGCCCGGTGCGGCTGGCGCGACCGCCGCGGCCGATGGCGCCGCCGCGCCGTTCCGCTTCACGCCGGCCGCGCCCGTTTCCGTCGGCGAGGAATTGCAGCGGGCGGCCCGGCTGGTCGACAAGTCGCGCAAGGCCGTGGCGTCGATGTTCCACGAGGCGCGCATGGGCCGGCTGGCCGACATGGCCACGGCCTTGCCGGTGGTCGACGACATCGCCGGGTCGGTGCTGCGCAATCCGGGCGCGCTGATCAGCCTGGTGCGCCTGAAACAGGCCGACGACTACACGTATATGCACTCGGTGGCCGTGTGCGCCATGATGGTGGCGCTGGCGCGCCAGCTGGGCCAGGACGACGCCGGCGTGCGCGCCTGCGGCCTGGCCGGCCTGCTGCACGACGTCGGCAAGATGGCCATCCCGGCCGAGATCCTGAACAAGCCGGGCAAGCTCAGCGACGCCGAGTTCAACACCGTCAAAGGCCATCCGGCGGCCGGCCACGCGCTGCTGCTGACCGGCAGCGACGTGCCTGCCACGGCGCTCGACGTATGCCTGCACCACCACGAGAAGTTCGACGGCAGCGGCTATCCGCACGGCCTGAAAGGGGAGGCCATCAGCCTGCAGGCGCGCATGGGCGCCGTCTGCGACGTGTACGACGCCATCACCTCGAACCGGCCGTACAAGGCCGGCTGGTGCCCGGCCGAGTCGCTGCGCAAGATGGCCGAATGGACCCGCAACGGCCATTTCGACCCGGCCGTGTTCGACGCCTTCGTGCGCTGCATCGGCATCTTCCCGATCGGCACCTTGCTGCGCCTGAGCTCGGGGCGCATGGGCGTGGTGGTCGACAACAGTGGTTCCTTGCTGCAGCCCAAGGTGCGGGTGTTCTTCTCCGCCAAGTCGATGAACTACATCATGCCCGAGACGGTGGACCTGGCCGCGCCGGGCGCGCGCGAGACGGTGGCCGCACGCGAGGACGCGGCCAAATGGGGCCTGAAGGACATCAGCCGCCACTGGGCGGAATGAGTTCTGCCATTTGAACTTTGTATCACCGTCGCTGGGTGATATGTTTTATATTGCAATGCATAACAGGGAAATAGCGGGTATTTCCCGCTCTCCTTGCCGCTCTGCTTGTCCGGGCCATGTTTGATAATGGCAACTCAGAAGTCCCGGTTGGTGCCGGGACGCAGCGGAAAGCGAGAACTCTCATGCAAGCACAACTGGCTCAGCGCGAAGGCGCCAACCTCACCGTCGCATTCTCGGCCGATGACGCGCCAGCGTCGGCGGCGCACGACCACGACCAGTTGAGCGCCACGCCGCCGCAGCCGCCGCGCGCCGCGCTGGAGATGCGCGCCATCCAGGAAGCCATCGCCCGCGTGGAGGCGGAAGCGAAAGCGGCGTGCGCCGCCGAGAGCCGGGCCCACGCCGAGGCGCGCGCCCGCGCCCTGGCCGAGGACCGCGCCGCCATGGACGCCGCCGCCGCCGCCGTCGCGCTGCAAAACGCCCAGGCGGCCGAGGAAGCCATCGCCGCCAACCGCGATCGCCTCGAATCGCTGCGCGCCGCCGCCCAGGCCAGCGTGGCCCGGCTGGACGCCGTCAAGCAGGAGACGGCCGAACTGCGGGCCCGCGTCGAAGCCGACAACGCCATCCGCCAGGCCGCCGAGCAGCGCGCCCGCGCCGAGGAGGAAAGCCGCAAGCGCGCCGCCGAACAGATGGCCGCCGAATCGGAACTGGCCGCCCAGGCCGCCCGCGCCGCCGAGGAACTGCAGGCGCAGACGGAGCAGGCCCGCCTGCAAGCCGTCGAGCGCGTGGCCGCCGTGCAGGCCGCCAAGGAAGAAGTGGTCGGCATCGCCGAGGCGGACGCCCGCGTGGCCACGCTGGCGCGCGAGCGCGAGCGCCACGCCCACGCCGCCCGCCAGACGGCCGAGAACCTGGCCAAGGCCGAAGCGGAAGCGCTGGAGCTGACCATCGAGCGCGAGCGCGCCGACCAGATCGCGCTGGAATCGGCCTTCAACCGCGCCGCCGCCGAAGTGCGCGCGCTGGAGGAAGCCCGCGCGCTGGCCCACCTGGAGCAGGAGCGCGAACAGATCGCGCTGGCCCAGGCCGAATCGCAGCGCAGCGCCGCCCAGTCGCTGCACCTGCGCCTGCAGACCGAAAAGGAAATCCGCGACGCCGCCCTGCAGCGCGAACGGCTGGAGATGATGGCCGCCACCACCGCCCAGGCCCGGCGCGACGCCGAAGCCCGCATCCTGCAGGCGACCGAGGCGCGCATCGAAGTGGACCGCCAGTTGCGCGCCGTGGCCGAAGCCCGCGTGCAAGCCGAGGAGGAAGCCGAGCTGAAGACGCTGGCCAAGGTGGAAGCGGAAGCGCACGCGCTGGAGCAGACCAAGCTGCGCCAGGCCGCCGACGAGGCGGCCGCCGAAGCGGCCCGCGCCGACAGCCTGGAACAGCAGCGCGCCGCGCAACAGGCCGACGAGCGTGCCGCGCTGGCGCGCGCCGCCGCCGAACTGGCCGCCAGCCAGAACGCCGCCGAGCAGCGCGAGGTCGCCCTGCTGGCCGAGCACGTCGAGGCGCAAAGCCAGGCCCAGGCCCTGGCCGAGCGGAAAGCGGCCCGCGCCGCCGAACTGCTGGCCGCCGAGCAGGCCCGCGCCGCCGCCGAACAGCAAGCGCTGGCCGCCATGAAGGACAAGATGGAGACGGAGCGCATCGCCGCCGCCGCCGCCGAGCACCGCATCGCCGCCGAGCAAGCCCAGGCCGCCGCGCTGCGCCAGCAGCACGACGCCGACGCGCGCCTGGCCGCCGCCGCCGAGCAGGAAGCGGCCGCCGCCCGCATGGTCGCCGAGCAGACGGCGCAGGAAGCCGAACACAAGGCCGCCGCTGCCGCCGCGTTGACCGCGCAAGCGCGTCTGGCCGTCGAGCTGGGCGTGGTGCAGGCCGAGCGCGCCCGCGTGGAACAGGAGAAGGCCGCCGCCGCCGAAGCGCTGCTGCAGGCCGAGCGTGAATTCGTGGCGGCGGAGCGCGAATCGCTGGCGCTGATCGACCAAAAGCTGGCCCAGCAGCGCCAGGCCACGGCGGCCGAAGCGCGCGCCACCAAGGCCATCGCCGGCCGTCTGGAAACGGAAAAACAAGTGGCCGCCGAAGCGCGCGCCCGCGCCGAAGCGGAGCAGGCCGCGTTGGAAGCGATGCGTCAGCGCGAACAGGCCGAGCACGCGGCGCGCATGGCCGCCGCCGACAAGGCGCAAGCGCAGCAAGCGTTGCTGGCCGCCGCCATGGAGCACGCCGCCATGCAGCGCAAGGTGGCCGACACCACGGCCGCCATGACGGCCGCCAAGCGTCAACTGCTGGAACTGGAAACGCGCCGTCAGCAAGCCGCGCGCAACGCGCTGGCCGCGCTGCAAGCGAAGGTGGAAGCGGAGCAGGGCGTATGCCAGCAAGCCGAAGCCCAGGCCCGCGTCGCCTCGCTGGACGCCGCCCGCGCCCGCAAGGAGCGCGAGCAATCGGCCAGCATCGCCCGCGACGTCATCAGCCGCCTGACCCCGGTTTTAGGTTTGTTACTGGCTGATCTGCACTTTGGCGATGTAGTACTCGGTCTCGCCGAAGCAGGCGGTGGGCACGCCCTTGTGCTGTTCGTAGGTGAGCAGCACGCGCTTGCCGGTGGCGGCCAGCAGTTGCTGGGCCACGGCGTCGTCGCGCACGCTGAATTCAAACTTCTCCGGGATCGCGCCCGGCATCGACGTCAGCAGGATTTCGCCTTCCCACGTCTTGCACACCCAGCCCCGCTTGGAGAATTTCTGCAGGTAGCCGGCCCGCTCGCCTTCCGAGTAGGTCAGGTGCAGCGTGATCCAGGTGTAGGCGCAGAACGCCAGCACGGCGGCGGCCACCAGGCCGATCATGGACAGCAGGATGCGTTTGGATGTGGTCATGTAGTTCGGGTTGAGGTTGAAGCAAGGTTGGACATCTTATCACCGGACGGCCAGCGCGGCGATCAACGCTCCCGCCGCCGCTTGTACAGGATGGACGACCACAGCGAGATGGCGATGAAGGCCACGCCCGACAAGCCGGTGAACCATTCGGGGATGTCGTATTTGACGCTGGCCAGCATGATCAGGGCCAGGATGCCGATCGCGTAATGGGCGCCATGCTCGAGGTAGACGAATTCGTCGAGCGTGCCCTTGTGCACCAGGAACACGGTCAGCGAACGCACGAACATGGCGCCGATGGCCAGCCCCAGCATGATCACCACCACGTCGCTGGTGATGGCGAACGCGCCGATCACGCCGTCGAAACTGAACGAGGCGTCCAGCACTTCCAGATACAGGAAGGCGCCGATGCCGCCGCGCGTGGCGGCCGACAGGGCCAGCGCGGCCGCGCCGGCGCCCACCGCCTCCACCCCCGTCTCGGTGGCGTCGCTGTCGTCCTCCGGTTGCGGGTCCTCCTCCAGCAAGGTGCTGATCCAGTGCACCGCCAGGTAGGTGGCCACGCCCGTCACGCCGGCCGTCAGCACGCCGAATTGCTCGTCCTTGCCGGCCACGCCCATGCAGGCGAACACGGCCAGCAGGGCCAGCAGCACGGCCAGGCTGTCCGTGCCGTGCTCGCCCATCTTCTTCTCCATCCAGCCCAGCCAGTGCAATTCCTTCTCCTCGTCGAACAGGAAATTGAGGAACACCAGCAGCAGGAAGGCGCCGCCGAACGCGGCCACCTGCGCGTGCGAGGCCGTCAGGTGGGCCGCGTACACGTCGGGCGTGGTGGTGGCCATGTGCCACACTTCCACCAGCCCCAGCCCGGTGGCGAAGGCGACGATGAGCAGCGGGAACAACAGCCGCATGCCGAACACGGCCACCACGATGCCCACCGTCAGGAACAATCGCTGCCAGAACGGGTTCCAGTGCCGCAGCACGGAGGCGTTGACGACGGCGTTGTCGAACGACAGCGACACTTCCATCACGCCCAGCACGGCCGCGATCCACACGGCTTGCAGCACCCCGGCCGCGCCATCGTGATGGTAGCCCCACCAGGCGGCCAGGCCCAGCAGGATGGCGGTGACGGCGAACGAGAATTTGAAATGCTGCATGGATGTTCCTGGGTTCTGGCGGGTGGACGTGGCCCGATTTTATATTACTTGCTTATGCGACAGCATGGTGTTCTGCGATAATGGCCGCCAATTCGCCCCCACGGGCACCCTTAAGCCACGTTTTTCATGAAGGACACCGCGATGGACCTCGCCTACCTCGTTACCCCCTTGCTGACCTGGATCACGGTCGGCCCGATCAAGTTCCTGATCAACAGCGTGCGCGCCCGCAAGTGGGCGTTCAACCTGGTGGGCAACGGCGGCTTCCCCAGCAACCACAGCGCCGTCGTGTCGAGCATGGCGACCCTGATCGCGCTGCGCGAGGGCATCGGCCATCCGGCCTTCGGCGTGGCCGTCACGCTGTGCTTCATCGTCATCATCGACGCCAACAGCCTGCGCCAGCACGTGGGCAAGCAGGCGGCCGCCATCAACCGGCTGGCCAAGGGCGACAGCGGCCACACCTGGCTGCGCGAGCGCATGGGCCACACGCTGGTCGAGATCGGCGGCGGCCTGGCCACCGGCATCGCCATGGGCCATGTGATCTTCGCGCTGTTCGGCCGCGGCTGACCGCGCCCCCGGGGCGCCGGCCCGGCCACGCCGGTCCGCCCCGGCGCCCGCCACCCATCCCCCCATGGGTGGCGGGCGCCACACTCTCACCAATTCTCACTCCCACCCCCCGTTTATCCGCCGATTCCGCGTTCCAGCCATGGAAACCGGCAATCCAGCCATTGTGCGATTGACGGCTGGGCGGCGCTGGTGAATACTCTGCGCCTTGCAGTTTTAACAAAAATTCCAACCGCACCGACGTTCAATTCATTCGGAGATTTTTTATGTTGCGCAAAACCTTAGTTGCTCTCGCCGTCGCCTCGGCCCTGGTCGCCTGCGGCAAGTCCACCAAGGCGCCGGACAAGGCTGGCAAGGACGGCAAGGGTGCGGTGACCCTGCAGGTCGCGCCGGAGGACTTGCTGACGGTCGACACCAACGCGCTCGCGTCCGGTCCCGTCATCACCGGCTCGATCCAGCCCGAGCGCCGCGCCGACCTGCGCGCCGAGGTGAACGCCGTGGTGCTGCAGGTGCTGAAGGAGAACGGCGAGGTGGTGCACCAGGGCGACGTGCTGGTGCGCCTGGACGAGACGGCCATCCGCGACAGCCTCAATTCGGCCGAGGAGGCCACGCGCGCCGCCGCCCAGAGCCTGGAGCAGGCCGAGCGCGCGTTCCAGCGCCAGAAGACGCTGCGCGCCTCGGGCATGGTGTCGACCCAGGCCCTGGAGGACGCCGAGATCCGCCGCAACAATCTGCAGAGCGAACTGGCGGCCGCGCGCGCCAAGTCCGTCTCGGCCCGCCAGCAACTGAGCCGCACCAGCGTGCGCGCGCCGTTCGACGGCATCGTCAGCGACCGCAAGGTGTCGAGCGGCGACACGGCCGCCGTCGGCAAGGAGTTGATCAAGGTGATCGACCCGGCCAGCATGCGTTTCGAAGGCCTGGTGTCGGCCGACAAGATCGGCGTGGTCAAGGTCGGCCAGCCGGTGCGCTTCCGCGTCAACGGCTACGCCAACCAGGACTTCGCCGGCCGCGTCAAGCGGGTCGACCCGTCGGCCAACCCGGTCACGCGCCAGGTCGAGGTGCTGGTCGAGTTCGCCGACAAGCGCCTGCCCGGCGTGGCCGGCCTGTACGCGGAAGGGCGCGTCGAGTCCGACGTGACGGACGCGCTGATGATCGCCGACTCGGCCCTGGTGCGCTCGGGCGACCAGTCGTACGCGTGGCGCCTGAACGGCAAGACGCTGAGCAAGGCCATGCTCAACATCGGCGTGCGCGATCCGCGCACCGGCCAGTGGGAGGTGCGCTCGGGCCTGGCCGCCGGCGACCGCGTGCTGCGCGTGCCCAACGCCGGCTACGCCAACGGCCAGCTGGTGGAACTGCTGGTGCCCAAGGTGGTGGCCTCGGCCGCGACCCCGGCCGCCACCGCGACGAAAGGGAACTGATCCATGTTCTTATCCGATTTTAGTATCAAGCGCCCGATCGCCACGCTGGTGCTGATCGTGGCCATGATGTGCCTGGGCCTGCTGGCGCTGAAGAAGCTGCGCGTGAACCAGAACCCCGACGTCGAGGTGCCGTTCATCATCGTCAACGTGCCGTATCCGGGCGCCTCGCCCGACACGGTCGAGCGCGAGATCGTCAACCGGCTGGAGAAGCCGTTGCTGGCCATCTCCGGCGCCACCAAGATCGAGAGCACGGCCAATGAGGGCTCGGCCTCCATCTTCATCGAGTTCAGCTTCAAGAAGAACCTGATCGAGGCGTCCGACGAGATCCGCAACGCCATCGGTTCGGTGCGCTACAAGCTGCCCACCGAGATGCGCGAACCCATCCTGCAACGGATCGACCCGGCCTCCGACCCCGTGATGCAGATCGCGCTGTCGTCCACCAGCCAGACCCACGCGGAGATCTCGCGCCTGGCCGAGGACACGCTGTCGGACCGCTTCCGCGCCGTCGACGGCGTGTCGCAGGTGCAGGTCAACGGTTCGCTCAAGCGCGAGCTGTCGGTGCTGCTCAAGGCCGAGAAGCTGCGCGAATACAATGTGTCGGTGGGCGATGTGGTCAACGCGCTGCGCAACCAGAACACCAACGCCCCGGTGGGCAAGGTGCGCGGCACCTTGGACGAGAAGAGCATCCGCCTGGTCGGCCGCATCGAGACGCCGCGCGAATTCGAGCAGGTGGTGGTCAAGCGCAATGGCGACGAGATCGTGCGCCTGGCGCAGGTGGCCACCATCGCCGATGGCTTCGCCGAGATCAACGGCCTGAGCATCCGCAGCGGCAAGCCCAACGTCGGCATCGCCATCTCGCGCTCGCGCGACGCCTCCACCGTGGCCGTGGCGGCCCGCCTGCGCGACGAGATCAAGGCCATCAACGCCACGCTGCCGGCCGGCACCAGGCTCGAGATCACGCGCGACGGCGGCGACGAGTCGCAGCGCAGCCTGAACAACGTGATCGAGTCGCTGGTGTTCGGCGCCGTGCTGACCATCTTCGTGGTGTACGCCTTCCTCAACTCGTGGCGCTCGACCATGATCACGGCGCTCAGCCTGCCGACCTCGGTGGTGGCGGCCTTCATCGCGGTCTGGCTGTGCGGCTTCACGCTCAACTTCATGACGCTGCTCGGCCTGTCGCTGGCGATCGGCGTGCTGATCGACGACGCCATCGTGGTGCGCGAGAACATCGTGCGCCACATGCAGATGGGCGCGGACCGCCGCACGGCGGCCCTGAACGGCACGGCCGAGATCGGCCTGGCCGTGGCCGCCACCACGTTCTCCATCATCGCCGTGTTCATCCCGGTGGCCTTCATGCCCGGCATCTCGGGCGAGTGGTTCCGGCCGTTCGCGCTCACCGTCACCTGCTCGGTGCTGGTCAGCCTCGGCATCTCGTTCACGCTCGACCCCATGCTGTCGGCCTACTGGGGCGACCCGGTCGACCACCACACGGCGCCGAAGAAGGGCCTGGGCAAGCTGCTGCAGCGCTTCAACGACTGGTTCGACCACCAGTCCGACCGCTACGGCCACGTGATCGCGTGGGCGCTGCACCACCGGCGCTGGATGGCCGTGATCGCGCTCGGCACCTTCGTCGGCGCCATCGTGCTGCACGCCAAGTTCGGCGGCTCCTCGTTCCTGCCGGCGGCCGACCGCAGCACCATCGCCATCGACGTGCGCACGCCGCCGTCGAGCAGCGTGGAATACGCGCGCCTGAAGATGGAGCGGGCCGCCGAGCTGGCGCGCGCCATCCCCGAGGTCAAGGACACCAACTCCAACATCAACGCCAACGGCGGCCGCATCTACCTCGACATCGGCAAGCGCAACACGCGCAAGCGCACCGCGTTCCAGATCGGCGCCGAGCTGCGCGAAAAGCTGAGCCACGTGGTGGGCGCCGAGATCTCCGTGGTCGACGACCTGGGCAACCAGGGCAAGCCGGTGCAGATCGAATTCACCGGCCCCGATTCGCGCCGCCTGATGGAGATCACCAGCGCCTACATGGACAAGCTGCGCCAGGTGCCGGGCGCGGTCGACGTGGGCCTGTCGCAGCAGGATCCGAAGAACGAGCTGCAGATCGAGCTCAACCGCGGGCTGGCCAACTCGATGGGCATCTCCGTCAACGACGCGGCGCAGTCGCTGCGCGTGGCGTTCGCCGGCGTCGAGGTCGGCGACTGGGTCGATCCGACCGGCGAGTCGCGCGACGTGGCCGTGCGGCTGGCGCCGGAGGACCGCGTGAGCGCCGAGAACATCGAGCGCCTGCCGATCTCGGTGACCGGCACCAACCAGATGGTGCCGCTGGACCAGATCGCCACCATCACGATGGGCAAGGGCCCGTCCACCATCGAGCACAAGAACGGCAAGCGCACGGTGACGGTGTCGGCCAACGTGCAGGGCCGCTCGCCGGGCGAGGTGACGGACGACGCCATGAAGCTGGCCAAGGCCATCGACTTCCCGCCCGGCTACGGGCTGGACCTGGGCGGCGCCGGCAAGGACCAGGCCGAGCTGTTCACGGAGATGGCGATCGCGCTGGTGATGGGCATCGGCCTGATGTACCTGATCCTGGTGATGCAGTTCGGCTCGTTCACGGCGCCGGTGGCCGTGATGCTGTCGCTGCCGCTGTCCTTGATCGGGGTGGTGCTGGCGCTGCTGGTCACGGGCAGCACCCTGAACCTGATGAGCTTCATCGGCGTGATCATGCTGATGGGCCTGGTGGCCAAGAACGCCATCCTGCTGCTGGACGCGGCCCGCAAGCGCGAGCAGGAGGGCTACGGCCGCGAGGACGCGCTGATGTACGCGGGCCGCATGCGGCTGCGCCCGATCCTGATGACCACCTTCGCGCTGATCGCCGGCATGTTCCCGGTGGCGCTGGGGCTGGGCGAGGGCGGCGAGTTCTACCGTCCGCTGGCGATCGCCATCATCGGCGGCACCATCACCTCGACCATCCTGACGCTGCTGGTGGTGCCGACCTTCTACGACAGCATCGAGATCGCCCGCGACCGCGCGCTGGCCAAGTTCCGCCGCCGCGAACTGCGCTGGACCACGGTGCCGGCGCTGCTGATGACGCTGGTGGAGGCGCTGCTGACGCTGGTGTTCGTGCGGCTCGTGTTCCGGCTCGTGTTGTGGGGCGTCAACAAGGCGCTGGGACGCGGCGGCAAGGCCGTGCCGCCGGGCCCGGCGCTGGATGCGCACTGATCGCATACTGATCGCGCATTGATTGCACAATGGAAAAGGGCCTGCGGGGCCCTTTTCCATTTACAACACATCGTTGCCTGCGTCCGGTTTGATAGCGTGCGGAAATGGCAATCTTTCCATCCTCGTAGCATAATTAGTACTGTTACTCTACTTTAATATTTTATTGCTGGTGTATGCTACTTGCCACCCAGCATCATGCCCGCTACGCAGGCCAGCGCGATGCCGGCCACCAGAATAATCTGACGTCGATCAGCCATCACCTATAAAGCGAGACCACCTTGAAACAAAAATACCTGCCCCTCATCATCGCCGTCGCCCTGAGCTCCCTGTCCGCCAGCGCACTGGCATCCGGTTACCGCTTCGGTTCGCAAAGCGTGGCCGCCCAAGGTACGGCCGACGCCAACGCCGCCGAGGCGAACGACGCATCGACGATCTTCTACAATCCGGCCGGCATGTCGCGTCTGGATGGCACGCAACTGAACTTCGGCGCCACCGTCGTGGTGCCGCACTCGACCTTCCAGGACACCGGCTCCACCCACTTCACGGGCGCGCCCACGGGCGGCACCGCCGCCCATGGCTACGCACCGGACAACGTGACGGCGCCGTCGCTGTACGCGAGCAAGAAACTGAACGACCAGTGGGCCGTGGGCCTGGGCCTGTTCGTGCCTTACGGCGCCAAGCTCAACTACGGCAACACCTGGACCGGCCGCTACGCCCTGACCGACGTGAAACTGGAGGCGGTGACCCTGAACCCGTCCGCCTCGTTCAAGCTGAACGAGCACCACGCGTTCGGCTTCGGCATCATGGCTGAACACTTCAACGCCGACCTGGGCCAGGCCGTCGACGTGCCGGGCACGGTCGCCGCGCTGTCCAGCCCGGCCGCCGCCGCCACCCGCGCCCAACTGATCGGCACCATCGTCGCCCTGGGCGGCAACCCCGCCGTGCTCGGTTCGGCCCACGACGCGCACGCCTCGATCACGGGCAAGGACTGGGGCTACGGCTTCAACCTCGGCTACATGTTCACGCTGGACCAGAACACCCGCTTCGGCTTCGCCTACCGCTCGTCGGTGGCGCACAGCCTGAAGGGCGACGCCGTGTGGGACTTCTCGATGGTGACGACCGACCAGATCACCAACAAGGTGCTGGCCGCCAGTGGCCACCGCCAGAACTCGGCCTCGATGGTCAAGCTGCGCACGCCGGAAACCCTGTCGGCCAACGTGTTCCACCAGTTCGATTCGAAATGGGACGGCATGGCCGACCTGACCTGGAGCCGCCACTCGCGCCTGAGCGACCTGCACATCCAGTTCCCCAACACGGTTGAGGGCGACCTGGTGATCAACCAGCAGTGGAAGAACACCGTGCGCGTGGCCGTGGGCGCCAACTACCGCTACGACGACAAGGTGACGCTGCGCGGCGGCGTGGCCTACGACCAGTCGCCGGTGCCGAGCGCCCAGCTGCGCGATCCGGCCCTGCCAGACAGCGACCGCTACCAGTTCTCGCTGGGCGCCGCCTACAAGCTGAGCCCGAAATCGACCATCGACGTGGCCTACAGCTTCCTGCACTTCAAGGATGCCGACACCACCTACACCAACAGCTGCAGCCCGCTGATCCCGACCTGCACCGGCAACGGCGAAACCACGCGCGGCACCTACAAGACCCATCTGCAACTGCTGGGCGTGGCGTACAACTACAAGTTCTGACCGCTACCGCGGCGGCACCAATGAAAATGCCCGCGTGATGAACGCGGGCATTTTTTTGCGCGTCAGGCTTGTGGGACGCGCGGCCACATTTTGAGTTAGGTCCCCATTTTTACGGGCTCAGGCCACCAGGCGGTCGTCGTCGCCCGGTTCCTCGTCGCGCTGGAAGACGGCCATGTCGGTCTGGCCCAGCACGCGGCTGGTGACGGTGCCGGCCGTGATGGCGCCACTGACATTGAGGGCGGTGCGGCCCATGTCGATCAGCGGTTCGACCGAGATCAGCAGGCCGGCCAGCGCCACCGGCAAGTCCATCGCCGACAGCACGATCAGCGCCGCGAACGTGGCGCCGCCGCCCACCCCGGCCACCCCCACCGAACCGATCGTGACGATGGCCAGCAGCGGGCCGAGGAAGTGCAGCGTGAACGGGTCGATGCCGACGGTGGGCGCGATCATCACGGCCAGCATGGCCGGGTAGACGCCGGCGCAGCCGTTCTGGCCCATGGTGGCGCCGAACGAGGCGGCGAAGTTGGCGATGCCCTCCTGCGTGCCCAGGCGCTGGGTCTGGGTCTGCACGTTCATGGGGATGGCGCCGGCGCTCGAACGCGAGGTGAAGGCGAACGTGAGCACCGGCAGCACCTTCTTCACATAGCGCAGCGGATGCAGGCCGGCGGCCGCGATGATGGCCAGGTGCACGCCGAACATCAGGATCAGCGCGCTGTAGGACGCGACCACGAAGTTGATCAGCTTGAGTATGTCGGCGTAGCTGGAGGTCGACACCACCTGCGCCATCAGCGCGAACACGCCGTACGGGGTCAGGCGCAGCACCAGCGTCACCATGCGCATCACGACCGCGTGCGCGACGTCGATGAAGCGCTGGAAGGCGGCGAACGCCTCGGGCTTCTGGCTGTGGATGCCGGTGGCCGAGACGCCGATGAAGATCGAGAAGATGACCACGGCGATGGTGGAGGTCTTGCGCCCGCCCGTCATGTCGAGGAAGGGATTGGTGGGGATGAAGCTGAGCACCATGCCCGGCACGCTAAGCGCCTTGGCCGCCCCCAGTTTGCCCTGCAGGTATTCGCCGCGCGCCACCTCGGCCGCGCTGGAGGTGAGGCCGACGGCGCTCAGGCCATATGCCTTGGCCATCAGGATGCCGATACCGGCCGCAACCAGCGTGGTCAGCATCAGCGTGCCGATGGTCAGCACGCTGATCTTGCCCAGCGACGAGGCGCCTTGCAGCTTGAGGATGGCGGCGATGATGGACACCATGATCAGCGGCATGACGATCATCTGCAACAGGTTGACGTAGCCGCTGCCGACGATGTCGAGGTAGTCGCTGGTGGTCTGCAGGGCCGGCGCGCCGGCGCCGTAGATCGCCTGCAGGGCCGCGCCCAGCAGCACGCCCAGGCCCAGGCCGGTGAACACGCGCACGGTGAAGGTGGCGTTGCGCCGTTGCTGGCCGACCATGAAGCCGAGCAGGGCCAGCGCGGCCAGCAGATTGAGGATGACGTGCAGTACCATGGACAGCCTTTATACGCGGTTGGGTAGAGTGACCGAGCGCACCATCCGCTTCCCGGCGCAGGCGGGTCGCCGGGCCAGGCTGCGGCGGTGCACAGCAAAAAAGCCATTCTATCGGGCTTTAACGTGCGCTGCACGCGCCCGCGTCCGCGCTGGCGACGCTGTTGCCTTTTAAGCTATGCTGATACGATTGCAACGCCTGGCGTCATGCCATCCGGTCCGATCCCTTGTTTCCTTGAAAGAGCTGCGATGAAGAATCACCTGGTTCTGCTGTTCGTTGCCGGCGCCTGCCTGTCCGGTGCCGCGTCGGCCGATGATGGCGCGCTGCTGCGCTGCCGCGCCCTGTCCGATGTGTCGGCCCGCCTTGCGTGCTACGACGCCATTCCCGCCGTCGCCGCCATCGCTGGCGCGCCTGTGTCCAGCGCCGTGCCTGCCCGCGCTGCGCCGGTCGCCGCGCCGGTCGGCTATGTGATGCCGGTGCCCGGCCGCGCGGAAATGGAGCAGATGTTTGGCAAGGAGCCGTCCGCGCTGCAAGCGTATCGGCTGGAATCGATCGAAAGCCGCATCGACGGCAAATTCGACGGCTGGGTCGCCGGGCAACGCATCCGCCTGGCCAACGGCCAGGTGTGGGCCGTGGTCGACGATAGCGATGACGTGCTGGACGCCGATCATCCCAACGTCACCGTCAGGCGCGGTCTGCTCGGCGCCATCTTCCTCGATATCGACGGCGCGCACCGCGCGCCCAGGGTGCGCCGCGTGCAATGAGGGCGGCCGCGCGCCGCCTGCCGGGGCGCGCCCGCCATGGCCGGAAGCGACCGCGCCGGGCGGTGTCAGAGCGTCACGCGGGGTGGGGCGTGTCGTCGCCGTCGCCGTCGTGCCAGGCAACGCGGCCGCCGCCGGCCTCGTTCAGGCGGACGATGAGTGCCGGGGCCGCGTCGTCGGGCAGGTTGAAGCTGAAGTCGACGGCGTCGCCATGGCCGACCTCCAGCAGCTGGGCCTGCACGGCGGCCAGTTCGCGCCGCAGCCAGCCCTCCAGCGCGTAGGGCACGGCGCAGCGCAGGATGCGCGTCTTGATGATGGCCACCTTGGGCGCCGTCAGCAGCGCCTGCGCCACGCTGTCGGTGTAAGCGCGCACCAGGCCGCCCGCGCCCAGCTTCACGCCGCCGAAGTAGCGCACCACGGTGGCCAGCACGCCCTCCAGGTCCTGGTGGCGCAGCACGTCGAGCATGGGCCGGCCGGCCGTGCCGCTCGGTTCGCCATCATCGACGGCCGCCGACTGGCCGCCGGCCAGCAGGGCCCAGCACACGTGGGCCGCGTCCGGATGCTGCGCCTTCAAGCCCGCCACCACCTGCTGCGCCGCCGCCCGGTCCGTCATGGGCTGGACGCAGCCGATGAAGCGGCTCTTCTTGATCAGCAGTTCGCTGTGGGCGGGGGCGGCGAGGGTGGACGGCATGGCGCGGCAGGGACGATGGGGCAAGCGGGATCCGCATTATAGGCGCTGGCGCCGTTCCGTCGGTGGCGCCGGCATCCGCGCAGGCTTTGCCCGGCACACTGGTTGGACATACAATCACGGGCTGCCGGGAATTATCCCTTGCAATAATTAAACAAGGAACGCAATGACTTTACCTCAATACATCACGATCAACGGCACGTCCTACGCATCCGACAAGCTGAGCGCCGAAGCGCAATCGCAGGCCGCCAACATCCTGGTCGTGGACGCGGAACTGGCGCGACTGCAACAGCAGATCGCGATCGCGCAAACGGCGCGCAATGCCTACACCGCCGCCCTGATCGAGGCCGTGAAAGGCCGTGGCGAAGCGACCGCCGAGAAGCCCAAGAAGCCGCGTGCACCGCGCAAGCCGAAGGCCGCCGCCGAAGCCAAGTGAGCATGCCGGCTGCCGCAGGTCTGTGACGCCGCCGTCCGGCGGCGTCACGCCAGGCGCCGCGCTCGCCTGTGCCGGGGTGCGCTGGTGTGTGCTGGTGCGTGGATGCGCGCGATCTGGCGCAATCCCGGCTTGCAAATTTTTTTTAGCCCTGTAAGATAGTAACCAATTACTAGCTAAATGGAGCCATGATGCACACCCCCAGCGGCAAAATGCCGGCCGACGAGCGGCGCGCCGTGACCGTCGAAGCCGTCGTCCAACTGGCCAGCGTCCAGAATCCGAGCGACATCACGACGGCGGCCATCGCCAAACACATGCACGTCACGCAGGGCGCCTTGTTCCGCCATTTCCCCAGCAAAGGCGCGATCTGGCAGGCGGTGATGGAATGGGTGGCCGAGCGCCTGCTGTCCCGGCTCGACCAGGCCAGTGAAGGCGTGGCCTCGCCGCTGGCGGCGCTGGAAGCGATGTTCATGGCCCACATCGACTTCGTCGCCGCGCACCCGGGCGTGCCGCGCGTGATGTTCGGCGAGTTGCAGCAACCCGAATCGACGCCGGCCAAGCGCATGGTGCAGGTGCTGCTGGCGCGCTACCGCGAAAGGCTGCTGGCCTTGTTCGAACGGGGCAGGGCGTGCGGTGAGTTGTCGCCCGCGCTGGATGTCGACGCGGCCATCCTGCTGTTCATCGGCATGGTGCAGGGGCTGGTGATGCAATCGTTGTTCGCCGACGACGTGGAGCAGATGCGCCGCCAGGCGCCGCGCATGTTCGCCGTCTTCCGGCGCGGCATTGTGAGCGCGTCATGAGCCGCTGGTTGCCACAGCGGCGCACGCTGATGCTGGCCGGTGGCGGGGCCGCGTTGCTGGTCCTGTTCCTGTGGGTCGCGTTGCGCTCCGGCCCGCTGGCGCCGGTCGCGGTGACGGTGGCGACGGTCGAATCGCGGGCCATCACGCCGGCCTTGTTCGGCATCGGCAATGTGGAGGCGCGCTACAGCTACAAGATCGGGCCGACCTACGCCGGACGCATCAAGCGTCTCGATGTGCACGTCGGCGACCGGATCAGGGCCGGCCAACTGCTCGGTGAAATGGACCCGGTCGACCTGGACGAACGCGCCAGCGCACAGGACGCGGTGTTGCGCCGCGCCGAGGCGGCGGTGCGCGAGGCCGAGGCGCGCCAGGCCTACGCCCAATCGCAACTGCGGCGCTACGAGCAGCTGGTCGCGGTGCGCATGGTCAGCGAGGAGGTGGGCACGGCCAAGCGGCAGGAAGGGCAGGTGGCCGACGCCGCGCTGGCCGGCGCGCGCGAGGAGCTGGCCCGGGCCCGCGCCGACCGTGGCGCCTTGCGCGCGCAGCACGGCAACCTGCGGCTGGTGGCGCCGGTCGACGGCATCGTGGTCGCGCGCGACGCCGATCCCGGCACCACCATCGTCGCCGGGCAGGCGGCGGTCGAGGTCATCGACCCCGGCAGCCTGTGGATCAATGTGCGCTTCGACCAGGTCCACGCGGCCGGCCTGGCGCCCGGCCTGCCGGCCCGGATAGCACTGCGCTCGCGCGCCGGCCAGAGCCTGGCCGGCCACGTGGCGCGGCTCGAACCGCTGGCCGACACCGTGACCGAGGAGACGCTGGCCAAGGTGCGCTTCGACGCCGCGCCCGACGCCCTGCCGCCCATCGGCGAGCTGGCCGAGGTGACGGTGAGCCTGCCGACGCTGCCGGCCGCCCTGGTCATCCCCAACGCGGCGATCCAGCGCCGCAGGCAGGCGCTGGGCGTGTGGCGGGTCGTGGCCGGACAGGCGCAGTTCACGCCCGTCACGCTGGGCGACGCCGATCTCGATGGCTGGGTGCAGGTGCGCGCCGGCCTCCGGCAGGGCGACCAGATCGTCGTCCACAGCGACAGGGCGCTGACGCCGGACAGCCGCATCCGCATCGTGCCGCGCCTGTCCGGGGTGCCGCGATGATCAGCCTGGCGGGGCGCGACATTCTCCACTCGTGGGGCAAGTTCGTGTTCACGGGCGTGGGACTGGGGCTGCTGATCGGCGTGACGCTGGTGATGGCCGGCGTCTACCGGGGCATGGTGGACGACGCCAAGGCGCTGCTGGACAACAGCGGCGCCGACCTGTGGGTGGTACAGCGCGACACGCTCGGTCCGTACGCCGAATCGTCGAGCGTCAGCGACGACGCATGGCGCGCCATCCGCGCCATGCCGGGCGTGGCGCAGGCGGCCAACGCCACCTATCTGACCATGCAGGTGCGCCAGGGCGAGCGCGACGTGCGGGCGATGGTGGTCGGCATCGCGCCCGGCGCGCCCGGCGAGACGCCGGGCTGGCCGCCGCAACTGGTGGCGGGTCGCCACATCACGCGCGGCCATTACGAGGCGGTGGCCGACGTTGCCGCCGGCATGCGCCTGGGCGAGCGTATCGCCATCCGCCGCAACCTGTACACGGTGGTCGGCCTGACGCGGCGCACGGTGTCGTCCAGCGGCGACCCGATGATCTTCATCCCGCTCAAGGATGCGCAGCAGGCCCAGTTCCTGAAGGACAACGACGCGATCTGGCAAAGCCGGCGCCGCACGGCGGCCAATCCGGCCCTCAACCGCCCCGGCGTGCCGGGTCTGCTCGACGCCGTGATCGCCGCGCAAAGCGCCAACGCCTCCGTCAACGCGGTGCTGGTGACGCTCAAGCCCGGCCAGCCGGCCGACGACACGGCCGCCGAAATACGCCGCTGGAAGCGCCTGACCGTCTACACCCGCCCCGAGATGGAGCGCATCCTGGTGGGCAAGCTGATCGCCACCTCGGCACAGCAGATCGGCATGTTCCTGGTGATCCTGGCCATCGTCTGCGCCGCCATCGTCGCCTTCATCATCTACACGCTCACCATGGACAAGCTGCGTGAGATCGCCGTGCTCAAACTGATCGGCACGCGCAACCGCGTGATCGCCGGCATGATCCTGCAGCAGGCGCTGGTGCTGGGCGTGATCGGCTTCGTCGTCGGCCGCATCGCGGCCGGCCTTTCCGCGCCCCTGTTCCCGAAATACGTGCTGCTGGTGCCGTTCGACACGGTGGCCGGCTTCATCGCTGTGCTGGTTCTGTGCGCGCTGGCCAGCCTGGTCGCGATCCGCGTGGCGCTGAAGATCGACCCGGCCGAAGCGATCGGAGGCTAAGATGGCTAACTTGAACGAACGCGGTACCGGACCAGACGCGCGGGGCAAAGGCATCCGCATCGAAGGCTTGCGCAAGCGTTACGGTCATGGCGACACCGCCGTCGACGCGCTCAGGAATGTCGATATGCAGGTGGCGCCGGGCGAGGTGGTTGGACTGATCGGTCCATCCGGGTCGGGCAAGAGCACGCTGCTCAAATGCCTGGGCGCCGTGGTGGACCCGACGGCCGGCCGCATGACGCTGGGCGACGACGTGATCTACGACGAGGGCTGGCGGGTGCGCGATCTGCGCGCGCTGCGGCGCGACCGGATAGGCTTCGTGTTCCAGGCGCCTTACCTGATCCCGTTTCTTGACGTGACCGACAACGTCGCCTTGCTGCCCATGCTGGCCGGGATGGCCAATGGCGCCGCACGCGCGCGCGCGCTCGAACTGCTGGCGGCGCTCGACGTGCAGCACCGCGCCACGTCCATGCCATCGCGGCTGTCGGGCGGCGAGCAGCAGCGGGTGGCGATCGCGCGCGGATTGATCAATCGTCCGCCCGTGATCCTGGCCGACGAGCCCACCGCGCCTCTCGACAGCCAGCGCGCGATGGCCGTGATGCGCATCCTGAACGACATGGCGCAGCGCTACCAGACGGCGGTCATCGTCGTCACGCACGACGAGAAGATCATCCCGACCTTTAAACGCATTTACCACATCCGTGACGGCGTCACGCATGAAGAAGCGGGCGAAGGCCGCCCCATAGATTGACACTTTGAACCAGGAGGCAACGATGAAATATGTGAGCATGGCCGTGATGGCGGCGGCACTGATGATGGCCGGCGCGGCGCCGGCGGCCGATACCCAGGCGCAGGCGAAGGCAGGGGGCGGCGTCAAACCGCTGGCCCTGCGCAAAATCATGCAGGGACTGGACGCGGACATGCAGGCGATTGCTGGCGGCATCGCGCGCGAGGACTGGCCGATGATCGCCAAGCTGGCGCCGCGCATCGCCGAGCATCCGCAACCGCCGGCCGCCGAACAGGAGCGCGTGCTGTCCTTCGTCGGCAAGGACGCGGAAAAATTCGAACACTACGACGAGCAGACCCACCACGCGGCGGAGGCGATGCACGAGGCGGCGGTGCGGGGCGATGGCAAGGGCGTGATCGCCGCCTATGCGACTATCCAAACCTTATGCCTGGGCTGTCACCAAAGCTTCCGCAAGCCCGTCGTCACGCATTTTTACGGGCAGCGTTGAAGCGGAGACGGCGTGGCCGGCAAGAAAAATCCGGTGTCAGGTCTGTCTTTCGGACAGTCGCCATGTACTTTTGCGTTTTCTCATGGCGCGTGTTTTCGATTATGAAAATGGAGACAAGAGGAGCCTATCTACTACGTTCGACCTCCGCACCCCTTGGTCGATCTCAGGGACATTGTCCGCTTGTCCAAATGCCGGACCTGACATTGGCTCAGGCACCGGCTCGTACGCGGCTTAGACGGCAACCACGACGCGTTGCTACGATGCGCCATCGTTGCCAGAGCTGGTCAGGGATACCGTTGTCGGGTATGGACAACGGCAAGAATTTCTATTGCAGTCGTGCCCACGCGATACACGATGAGGTGGCTTGGATGAATAGTCATCTCATGTGTGTTTGCAACTCGTCCCGCTCGGTACAGATAGGGATGATGCGGGAGCTGGGAAACGGCGTGATCGATTCGGTCGTGCAGATCGGCTGCGGCCTGTAGGTTGCGCTCTGCGATGTAGGCGAGAATCGTCGCCAAATCTGCTTGCGCTTCAGTCCGCCATCGAATCGGAAGCATTGGCGTCACGCTTCGCTTCGATTATCTTCCTCGCGGCAGCCATAACGTCCTCGTGGCTGGCAGTAGGGCGCGTATCGTCGAGCGACTTCTGAACTTTCTCCCGCAACCAACGATCATAGGCCTCGGCTTCTTCAACCGTCGCGAACTCGGACTCGACCCTGGATGGATTTTCACTCATGATCGGTTGATTATAAGGCAGACGGAGTGCGGTATGCCGGGCCGACTTGTTTCATTGAGCCATGTCACACTTGGCGTCGCGTCCCGGTTCCGATTCGCAGAGTCGAATTGAAAGGCCACTGCCAACATCCACCTCAGCCCGCCAAACCTTTTTGCAGCAGCGCGGCGACAACTTCGTTGAGATCAGCACCTTGTTCGGCCGCCAGCGCCTTGATCTGCGCGACGAGGTCGCTATTGAGTTTGACGGCGAAGGGCACCAGGCCAAGCGCCTGGTCGCGACGGCGCTGCTCGCGGCGATCGACCACCACTGCGGTCTTGCCGAATTCGGCGCCACCGGGAACGGACATTTTGCCCATCAGTTTTTTAGCGTCGAATTTCGCCAGATCGGTCTTTCTCATGGAGTTGCTTTCTTGGGTGTGTGCGGTGGAGGAAAGTAAAAAGGACCATGCGCCGAAACGCTTAACCTTTTTTTATACCGCTGAATTTTGGGTAGGCTGTGCGGGATTCGAACCTGCGACCAACGGATTAAAAATCCCTGGAGCGGCAGGCATCATGTTGCGAGATTTTACCATGTCGAGAAGTGCCCCAGCAGGGACTTCCTTGCGCCGACAACCTCTTCACGTCCGGACTGCTGTCATGGGAGGACTACCCCGCGATCAACGGATTAAAATTTCTTCAAGTGGCCCATTCCTTTCAATGCGTCACCTGTCCTGGCGATGGCAGCTCACGCCTTTATAGTTCATGCCGCGCCATCAGTTCGACGATCCAATCAATGAACACGCGGAGCTGCTTGCGAACGTAGCGGTCGGGTGGATATGCCACGTGGAGCGGCATGGACTCGATACGCCAGTCCGTGAACAGAGGTACCAGCGCGCCGCTGTCCACATGCGCCTTGGCCATATATTGCGGCAGCAACAACACGCCGAGCCCGGCCAGCCCGGCGGTCAGATAAGCATTGCCGTCATCGATCGCCAGGAAGTAGCGGCCATCGACTTTGACACGCTCTCCTGATTTCTCCATGGCGTATGGCAAGCCGTTGCGCCAGCGGTAGTGGATGATACGGTGGCCGGGGTTATGCAAATCGTCGGGATGTGTCGGCGTTCCCTCTTGCGCCAAGTACGATGGCGCAGCATAAACGCCCAACTGCAGGTCGGCGATGCGTCGCGCGACGAGCGATCCATCTTCAATTGCACCACCGCGCACCACGCAATCGACGTTCTCGCCGATCAGGTCGACCTTGCGATCACTGGCGCCGATATCGAGCTGGATTTCCGGGAAACGCGCGTGGAATTCAGGTAGCGCCGGTACCAGGATGATGTTCGCGAAGGGGCTGGGAACATCCACCCGCAGCAGCCCGCGTGGCGCGGCGGCGTCGCTGAGGATATTGTCCTCGATGTCCTCAAGCTCGGCCAGCAGGACAATCACGCGCTCGTAATAAGCGGCGCCGGCCGTCGTCAAGTTCACTTTACGCGTCGTTCTGTTGAGTAGCTTGATGTGCAGCTCGGCTTCAAGTTGCTGCACTAATTGCGTGACCGTGGTTTTGCTCACATGCAGCGTTTCGGCGGCCTTGGTATAGCTGCCAGCCTCTACAACCCGAACGAATGCCCGCATGGCTTCCAGTTTGTCCATCACACAGCTCCGGCAATAGTTTGAATTTTTCAAACAGTGTAGCAGCCGTTTTGTGGTTTATCCAAACTATTGAGCGGGCTATAGTGCTCGCACTGACAACACCAGGAGCAAGCACATGACAACACGCGAAACCATTTTTCCAGCCGGGCGGCATGAACTGTACGCGGCCCATAAATATTCAGCCGCGATCCGTTCAGGGGATTTGCTGTTTGTATCTGGCCAGGTCGGCAGCCGCACAGACGGCGCGCCGGAACCCGAGTTCGAGGCCCAGGTACGCCTGGCGTTTGAGAATCTGAAGGCGACACTGAAGGCGGCGGGATGCGGGTTCGATGACATCGTTGACGTGACGACTTTCCACACGGATCCGGAAAATCAGTTCGCTACAATCATGGCGGTCAAGAACGAGGTTTTTCCTGAAGCACCTTATCCGAACTGGACTGCCCTGGGTGAGATAGCCCCCTGAATCACCGGACACGGCCTATGCGCTATTCTTACGGATAGGAATAGGACTGTGCATATGACTAGGAATAAGCAAACAATCGAAGTGGTGACGGTGAGCCAAGAACGCCGGCGGCGCTGGTCCGCTGATGAAAAGGCGGCGTTGGTACGCGAGACATACGAACCGGGCATGAGCGTGTCGCTGGTCGCCCGCAAACATGGTGTCGGCGCCAGCCAGCTTTTCAATTGGCGCAAGCTTGAACGCGAAGGCGCGCTGACGGCCGTCAGTGCTGGTGAATCGGCGGTGCCGGCAAGTGAATTGGCTGCTGCCCGGGCCCAGATTGCGCAGCTGCAACGGATGCTGGGCAAGAAGACGATGGAAGCGGAGATCCTGAAGGAGGCAGTCGAGTTCGCTCGCGAAAAAAAGTGGATTGCGCGCTCGCCCTTGTTGGACAAGGACGGCCAGTGAAGGCAGTCTGTTCGGCGCTGGGCGTAGCGCGCTCGCATGTGTGCGTGCTGGCGGCGCGCCCGAGCGGCTGGGTTGACGGTCGTACTACGCAGACGTTCCACCAGCCCGCTGACGCCATCCTGGTCAACGCGGTGCGGGCCGAGATCACGGCGCTGCCGACCTATGGCTACCGCAGGGCCGGCGCCCTGGTCAATCGCACGAGGGCCTTGATGGGCCTGCAAGCGATCAACCACAAGCGCTTTTATCGCGTGATGAAGGAACACCGCCTGTTGCTGCCGAAAGCGCCGAAGCGCCGCGTCAGCAGCCGTGTGCATGACGGTGTCGTCGCGGTGGCCGAGCCGAATCAGCGCTGGTGTTCGGACGGATTCGAGATTGCCTGCGACAACGGCGAGGTCGTCACTGGTGTGTTTATGAAGGACTGCTGTGGTCGTGAAATCATTGCTTGGCGAGCCTGGGCTGAACGTGGCCTGCCTGGCGAGCCAGTCCGCGATATGTTGGTGGAAGCGGTCGAAGCGAGATTTGGCCAGGCCAGCATTGGCTCGGCAAAGCTGGAGTTCTTGAGCGACAATGGCGGCGCCTACCGAGCCCACGAAACGCATGCGTTGGCGCGTGCAATGGGCCTGGAGCCGATTCATACGCCGGTGTGCAGCCCGCAGTCGAATGGGATCGCTGAAAGCTTTGTGAACACCTTCAAACGGGATTACGTCAGCCTGATGGACCGCAGCAATGCCGAAGTCGTTCTCGCTCAACTGCCGGACGCCTTTACACATTTCAATGAGGTTCATCCACACTCGTCGTTGAAGTTGAAATCGCCTCGCATGTTCAGGAGGGAGCTGCTGCGCCGGGCTCAGGAAATCGGCGTTAATTAAGCGATAGGTTGTGTCCGGTCATACGGGGGCAAGATCACTGGGCGTCAACTGGTTGGCAGGATTCGACTTCGAGATCAAAGTCATTGCCAGGATTCCTGGCTGAACAACTCTCCGTTTCTGCTAGTCCCGCCGCGACCGGAGAGCGACCAGAAACAAAAAAAGCCCACGAACCGAAATTCGTGGGCTTTTTTGATGAATCTTGGTAGGCCGTGCGTGCGTTCCACGTCATCTCCCCCGCAGTACCCGCCTTGCAGGCGATAGACGGCTTCATCAGGGAGGTAGAACACCACCTCGCGTTGCCGGTCCGCAGGGTCTTGTTGATCAACATGGAGCTGCCCGTGGGCGGGAAGGCCAAGAAATTAATTGGGATCGAGATGGAATGTCAAAAGACCAAGAGGGTGGCCACACCAATAATCAGCCCGTTTCAGCGAAGCGCAGAGATCGATCTGCGTCACCGGCTGACGAACAAGCAGAACGGCGAGACGGCCCGCGTGAACGTTGCCACGATCAGGGAAGCCATCTCCAGCTTCGTAAGTCAGGAGCGGCTGGGTGGAGCCAGGTGGGAGACGCCAGCACAGCGTTTGGTGACAAGAAGGCTAGCGGCTGAGGCCGTGGAGCTTAGGCCATACCTCAGCATGCGGTTCAAGCTGCATCGACCCAAGCGGCGCCCATAGCAATCGGAACCCAGGGGGAATCCGCAGTCGGTTTCAATTCCGCTCCCTATATCCCCCAGAGAGCGATGTACACCGGAAGCATGTTAGTGGAGTGAGAATTTGTGAGTATTTCGAATAGGCAAGAATGCTATTCTCAATGATGGCCCATTGCGGCCTAGAGTAGCCAGTTAAGAACACAAACAGAAATAAGTCCACTATCAGGGGGAGGGGCGATGATCAATCAGATCGACATAGCCAGTTTCGGGAGCTACCAAGGCTTGCAGTGGAAGAGTGCCGTCCGGGACAGCGGCAAGAATGTAAAGCCGTTTCAACGTCTGAACATCCTTTACGGGCGCAACTATTCAGGCAAGACCACGCTCTCTCGTGTCTTCCGTGCGCTAGAGACGCGCAAGATCCCGCTGAACTACGCTAATTCATCTTTCACTGTTTACGGAGACAAGGGCAACGTTGCGCACGCGGGCCTAGCTGGTCATAACTACGATGTGAGGGTCTACAACCGCGACTTCGTAACTGACAACCTCAGCTTTCTGGTGAACCAGCAAATCGGCGGCGAGATCAGAACGTTTGCTATTGTTGGTGAACAGAATAAGGAAATTGACGATGCTATTGCCGCCATAGAGGCCAAGCTTGGAAGTATGGAAGGCAAGGTTGGTCTTCGCTTTGACCTTGAAGCAAAGAAGAAAGAACGTGATCGAACCAAGAACAATTACAGTACTGCATCTAGCGGGCTTGAGGACAAACTGCGCGCCCATGCTAATGAGAAAATAAAAAAGAATCGTCAGTATGGTACTGCTACTTACAACATTGAAAGTATCAAGCGGGATATTGCCTCAACGAAAAAGCAGGGCTTTGCAAGGCTAACGGAGGAAGAGCAAACAAGTAAGCTTGCTCTACTGAAGCAGGAGGCACTACCTGATATCACGAACACTCTGGCAATTACCCTTAAGCTAGAGTCATTAAGAGCAACCGCTGAACCTCTTCTTTCGCAAACGATAACGCCTACTTCTCCTATCCAGGAGCTTCTTAACGACAACGTATTACAACTGTGGGTTAAGCAAGGTATCGGGCTCCATCGGGATAAACGCGATACTTGCGCTTTTTGCCGCCAAAGCTTGCCGCACGAATTATGGCAAGTGATTGACGAACACTTCAGCAAGGAATCGAGTGATCTTGAATCGGCTTTAGACACGGCAATTTCTTCAGTCACTGAGGAGGTTACAGCCCTAGCTGGCTTCATTACCTTCGAAAGTGCTCAATTTTACGCTGAGGAGCGAGCCGCTTTTGACGTAAGTAGCAAGGCTCTTTCCAGTGCTTTGAGCCTCTACAAGAAAGACCTGGAATCTCTTAAAAAATCGCTAGAGGCGCGCAAAAATAGCCTGTTCCAGCCAGTTGTGCTGAAAGATTTCTCGCACGACGCAGTAGAAATCCAAGAGCAGGTTAATGCCATAAATGGGTTGATTGTTGCGAATAACGCTAGGACGAAGACGCTGGAGAAAGACAAGACTGCCGCTAGGGATGCGCTTCGATTGAATGACGTATTCGAGTTTATTGGGACGATAACCTACGACACTGAGCTTGACCGAGTTGCTACCCTCAAATCGCAAGCGGAGACGGCGAACACTGTTTATGTCGACGCGGAGAAGGAAATCAGCGCTGCTGAATCGCAGGTCAATACGCTCAGAGCCAAGCAGAAAGACGAACGAAAGGGCGCAGAGCGGGTTAACTCCCTACTCAATAATTTTTTTGGCCATGATGGTATAAAACTTGAAGCCAGAGATGATGCGGCCACAGCCACAGTGAAGTTTGAGATCACTCGAAGTGGCAAGCCAGCGTATAACCTCAGCGAAGGCGAGTGCAGTTTAATTGCCTTTTGTTATTTCATTGCCAGACTAGATGAGCCTGAAAGCAAGGGTAAGAATCTCATCATTTATATTGATGATCCAATTTCCAGTTTGGATGGTAATCATATTTTTTTCATGTTTAGCCTGATTGAGAGCTTGATTGCAAAGCCTATTAAGAATGCGGACGGGTCTAATAGTTATCGATACAAGCAGCTTTTTATATCGACACACAACCTAGACTTCCTGAAGTATCTTAAGCGCCTCTCTATTCCCAAGAAGAAAATTCCTGCGGGAGAGGGTAAGACCAAAATCGTTGATGATCATGAACACTTCATGATTGAGCGAAACGGGGCATCGAGCAATATTTTACTTATGCCTTCCTATCTGAAAGATTACATCACTGAGTTTCACTATCTCTTTCATCAGATTTATAAATGCAAGGACCAAGCTGCTGCACAAGTTAGCCACGAACCATTCTTTGGGTTTATGAATCGCCACGACTCTTGTAGACACTCCTGAGCCATAATTCTAGGCTAAAGGAGTGAGTATGAGCGGCAAACGG
>NZ_JBXANP010000026.1:0-50484 GCF_058801745.1 Rugamonas sp. GW822-FHT03B10
GGCCGGCGCGGCCAACGTCGTCGCGCCGCAGCCTGGGCCCGCCGCCGTGGCCGCGCCTGCGCAGATGGTGTCGCCGCCGCCTTCGCAAGCGCAGCCGGGGCCACTGCCGCCGTCGGCCGCGCAGCCGGTGCCGGTGGCCGTTCCCGTCGCCGTGCCCGTGCCGGAGACGGCGCCGCCGGCCGTGCCGGCGCGCGCGCAGGGACAGTGATGGCTTCCATGCGGCCCGCGCGGCGCGGCGGCTTCACGCTGATCGAACTGCTGGTCACGCTGGCCATCCTTGGCCTGCTGGGCACCCTCGTGATCCCGGCCGCGCAGGTGACGATACAGCGCCGCCAGGAACAGGACTTACGCTACGCGCTGCACGAGATCCGCGAGGCGATCGACGCCTACAAGCAAGCATACGACGATGGCCGCATCGCCAAGACGATGGCCTCGAACGGCTATCCGAAGACGCTGGAGGTGCTGGTCGATGGCGTGCCCGATCTGCGCAATCCCAAGCGCAGCAAGATCTACTTCCTGCGCCGCGTGCCGCGTGATCCGTTCAATCCCGACACGGCCGCCAGCGACGCCGCGTCCTGGGGCAAGCGCAGCTACGCCAGCGAGGCGGACGAGCCGAAGGAGGGCGAGGATGTGTACGACGTGTACAGCACCAGTGAGCGGGTGGGCCTGAACGGCATCCCGTACCGCAAATGGTGAGCCGCATGAAGCGCGCGGCCGGCTTCACGCTGATCGAGCTGCTGGTGGTGCTGGGCATCGTGGCGCTGATGCTGACGCTGGCCGTGCCGCGCTACTTCCCCAGCATCGACAAGTCCAAGGAGATCGTGCTGGCCGATAACCTGCGCAACCTGCGCGGCGTGATCGACCAGTATTACGGCGACACCGGCCGCTATCCGGACTCGCTGGAACAACTGGTGGAGAAGAAGTATCTGCGCGAGATGCCCGTGGACCCGATCACGGACAGCACCACCACCTGGATCGTGCTGCCGCCCGAGGATGGCAGCAAGGGCGGGGTCTACACCATCAGGAGCGGAGCGCCCGGCAATGACCGCAGCGGCAAACCATACAGCGAGTGGTAGCGGGGCGGCCGCGCAGGGCGGCTTCACCTACCTGAGCGTGATCGTGCTGGTGGCCATCATCGGCCTGGTCACGGCCACCACGCTCAAGGTGGGCAGCGTGCTGCAACGCAGCCGGGCCGAGCGCGAGCTGCTCTACATCGGGGCCGCGTTCAGCGATGCGCTGCAAAGCTATGCGGGCGCCACCCCGTCCGGCCAGCCCGCGCAGCCGGCCTCGCTCAAGGATTTGCTGAAGGACCCGCGCTTTCCCGGCACCCGCCGCCACCTGCGCAGGATTTTCGTCGACCCCATCACCGGCAAGGCCGAGTGGGGCCTGGTGCGGCTGGGCGATGCCGAAGGCAAGGGCGATGGCAAGGGCGGCATCGTGGCCGTGTACAGCCTGTCGGACGCGCGTCCCGTCAAGGTCGGCAACTTCCCCACCCGGTTCCAGGCCTTCGAGGGCAGGGCGCACATTTCGGACTGGAAATTCACGTTGACGGGCAAGCCGGCCACCGCCGCGCCTGTGGCGCCCGCGCAACCTTCGATTCCGCTCAAGCAGGGCTACGGCCCGGCCAGCGGCCAGCCGGCCGCGTCGGCGCCCTCGGCGGCACCGTCCGCCGCGCCGTCCGCAGCGCCGGCCCCGGCGCCGCCCTCCGACAACGGCGCGCCGGTGGCGCCGGCCGAACCGCCTGCGGCGCCGGCGGAAGCGGCGCCGCAAGCGGCCGACCATCAATAACGTTCACGCGGCAGGTCCGTAAAAATCACCTATTGTCACGAAAGTAGTGCGCTATAGAAATGCTTTTCTCGCCATACGATATGTTGACAAAAAATAATCCAAAATGGAAAATTTACAAGATGAATTAGTGCAAATATGCTACTATTGCGAACAGCGGTACCCCATTAACCCATTGGTTGGCGCAAGCGCAACCAAGTTCATTTTTTAGGGATTTTCCTCATGAAATTGAAATATATCGTTGCAGGCTTGTTAGCCGCAGCCTCGTTCTCCGCTTCGGCCGGCGACCAGACCCTGAGCATCATCGCTGACGGTCAGACCCACGTTTTCACGGCCGACGTCGGTGATGGCATCCTGTCCGGTGGTCACGACCTGATCACCCTGGGCAACCTGGGCGCTGGCACCTACAACATCGGCCTGACCGTTTCCGGCCAGAACCTGAGCTTCGATGCCGTCAACTCCAACCTGAACGGCACGCTGGGCCAGACCTTGTCCATCGGCAGCCTGAAGTTCTTCGGCGTGGAATACAACGGCGTTGGCCCGTTCGTGCTGGACCTGGCAGGCACCGCTTATGCAGGCGCCAACTACAGCGGCACCTACAACGTGTCGGCCGTCCCTGAACCAGAAACCTATGGCATGCTGCTGGGCGGCCTGGCGCTGATGGGCGTCGTGGCCCGCCGCAAGGCCAAGAAGTCGGCTTGATACGCCGCAAGCTGCAATAAAAAAAACCCGCCGCGGCGGGTTTTTTTGCGTCCGGCGTCCGGCCGCGCCTCAGCGCGTGATGCGCTTGAAGTCGCGCAGGCGGAAGCCCATGGCCAGCAGGGCGCCGAAATAGACGGCGCCGCTGACGCCGATCACGAGCGCCAGGGCGCCGGCGCGCAGCAGCACGTGGTGTTGCATGCCCAGCCAGTCCACCAGGCTGGCGCTGTACCAGGCGGTCGCGCCCATGACGGCGCAGGCCAGCGCCACGCGCACGAAGAACCAGCCCCAGCCCGGCAGCGGATGGTAGATGCCGCGCCTGCGCAAGCCCGTGTACAGGAAGCCGGCGTTCACGCACGCGCCCAGCCCGATCGACAGCGCCAGACCGGCCACGGCGATGTAGGGCACGAACAGCATATTCATCGCCTGGGTGGCCACCAGCACGCCGACGGCGATCTTGACCGGGGTGCGGATGTCCTGGCGCGCGTAGAACGCCGGCGCCAGCGTCTTGACCAGGATGATGCCGAGCAGGCCGACGCTGTAGGCGATCAGCGGGCGGGCCGACATGACGGCCGCGTGGTCCGAGAACTTGCCGTAGTGGAACAGCGTGGTGATCAGCGGTTCGGCCAGCGTGGCCATGCCCACGGCCGACGGCAGCGCCAGCAGGAAGGTCAGGCGCAGGCCCCAGTCGAGCAGGTTCGAGTATTCCGCGGTGTCGCCATCGGCGTTGGCCTTGGACAGGCTGGGCAGCAGGATGGTGCCCAGCGCCACGCCCAGCATGGCGGTGGGGAACTCCATCAGCCGGTCCGCGTACGACAGCCAGGAAATGCTGCCCTCGGCCAGCCGCGAGGCGATGCTGGTGTTGATCATCAGGCTGATCTGGGCCGCCGACACGGCGAACACGGCCGGCCCCATCTTCTTGAGCACGCGGCGCACGCCGGGGTCGCCCAGGCCGGCGGCCGGGTTCAGCGACAGGCGCGGCAGCATGCCGATGCGCACCAGGGCCGGGATCTGCATGCCCACCTGCAGCACGCCGCCGACGAACACGGCGATGGCCATGGCGTAGATCGGTTGCGCCAGATGCGACTGCAGGAACAGCGAGGCGGTGATGAACGACAGGTTCAGCAGCACCGGCGTGAAGGCCGGTATCTTGAACTCGCGCCAGGTGTTGAGGATGCCGCCGGCCAGCGCCACGAAGGACATGAAACTAATATAAGGGAACATCAGGCGCGTCATCCACACGGCCGCGTCGAAGGCGCCCGGTTCGGCGCGCAGGCCGGTGGCGATCAGGTACACGAACACAGGGGCGCCGAGGATGCCGGCCACGCTCACCAGCAAGGTGGCCCACACCAGCGTGTTGGCCACGTGGTCGGCCAGCGTCTTGCTCGCCTCCTGGCCGTGCTGGGTCTTGTACTCGGACAGGATGGGCACGAACGCCTGCGAGAACGCGCCCTCGGCGAACAGGCGGCGCAGCAGGTTGGGGATGCGGAAGGCGACGATGAAGGCGTCGGTGTAGGCGCCGGCGCCGAAGGCGCGCGCGAACAGGGTTTCGCGCAACAGGCCAGTCACACGCGAGAGCAGGGTCATGCTGGAGATGCCAGCCAGGGTTTTGAGCAAGTTCATGGGCCGAGATTATAACGGTTGCAATAGTGCCCACGCGCATGGCGCGCTAGAATAGTTGGCGTTGGCGACCCCGGTTGGCTCGTGGCGTCATGCAATTTTCTGATTTTTTGAATTGCTCCGGTTGAAAAACATCGCTATAATCGAAGGCTGTACAGAATTCTGTTACGCAGACACTAATGTTTGGCAGGCAGTAGTTTGACTCACATGGTTCGGCAGCTGCACTGAACGCACCTGTTTGGCAAACAATAATGTTTGCAAACGCACTTTGACCCTGATTTAGGAAATTCCATGGCAAATACCGCACAAGCGCGCAAACGCGCTCGTCAAGCAGTTAAGCAAAACGCACACAACTCGTCCCAGCGTTCGACCCTGCGCACCGCGATCAAAGCGGTCCGCAAGGCCATCCAGGGTGGCGACAAAGCGGCTGCGACCGCTATCTTCCAGGCATCCGTGTCGACCATCGACAGCATCGCCGACAAGAAGATCATCCACAAAAACAAGGCCGCTCGCCACAAGAGCCGTCTGGCAGCTGCCCTGAAAGCACTGTCCGCTTAATTTCCTGCTGCTTGCGGCCGCGGCCGCAACAGGGAGTACAGCAAGAACCCGCCTGACCTCCGGTCAGCGCGGGTTTTGTCGTTTGCGCGCGCAGTTCATGCGCGATGGTGGTGCGCGTCGCAGTGTTGATGCGCCGGCGACGGGCGTAAAAAAAGGCAGGACGCGCCTGCCTTTTTGATGGAGCCGGAAAGATTACTTGGCGGCTGGTGCCGAGGCTTCAGCGGAAGCCGATGCTGCAGCTGCTTTCTTGGCTTTCTTGGCTTTCTTGGCTTTCTTCGCAGGCGCAGCGGCTTCAGCCGAAGCGGATGCCGAGGCAGCGGAAGCCATAGGAGCGGAAGCGGCAGCGGACGCCGATGCTGGTGCAGCGGCGAAAGCGGAAGCGGCGAACAGGGATGCAACCAGAGCAGCGATGATTTTAGACATTTCAGTTCCTTTGGCGGTTGAAGAAAACAGGGATTCAAGTGAATCTGCTCTCCTTAACGGGGCCGGGAAATTGTCGGTTGACATGATTTTTCAAAATAATTGCAGATTCTCTGAAAATTTTTTGTTGCACCGCATGATGACCGGCACGCTCAGCGTGGGTCCGCGCCGGTCAGTTCGGCCGGCGTCACGGCCCGCCATTCGCCCGGCATCAGCGGATGGCTGGCCAGCGAAATGGCGCCGATGGCGCTGCGCACCAGCCGCAGCGTGGGCAGGCCGACGGCCGCCGTCATGCGCCGCACCTGGCGGTTCTTGCCCTCCTGCAGCGTGATGGCCAGCCAACTGGTGGGCTGGTCGGCACGTTGGCGGATCGGCGGATTGCGCGGCCACAGCCATTCCGGCTCGGCGATGCGCACGGCCTTGCACGGCTGGGTGGTGAAGTCGCCCAGGTCGATCGGCGCCTGCAGCCTGGCCAGGCTGTCCGCGTCGGGCACGCCGTCCACCTGCACCAGATAGGTCTTCGGTTGCTTGTGGTCGGGGTGGGCGATGTCGTGCTGCAGCTTGCCGTCGTCGGTCAGCAGCAGCAAGCCTTCGCTGTCGGCGTCGAGCCGGCCGGCCGGGTAGATGTTGGGGATGTGCAGGTAGTCGGCCAGGGTCGGGCGTCCTTCCTGCGGCGAGAACTGGCACAGAACCTGAAACGGCTTGTTGAATAGTATCAAAGACATATTTATTTGAGGATCGATTGTGGTGTAGGCTTAGTCGCCGGCGACGAAAAAGCCATAGCGCCTGGCAAAATACTGGTGCATAATGTGAAACGCCTGTCTTATGTCTTATAGAAGACTGAGAAAAAACCGTTGTAAATTGGTAAGAAATCAGATTGCAGATCATGCCCTGGAAGCGCAACGACGTTGTCGCTTGCCGAGCGTCCACTTCGGAGAACACGATGTATCAACATATCAAAGTACCTGCTGACGGCCAGAAAATCACCGTCAATGCCGATTTTTCCCTGAATGTACCAGATAACCCCATCGTTCCCTACATCGAGGGTGACGGCACCGGCGTCGACATCAGCCCCGTGATGATCAAAGTGATCGACGCGGCCGTGGCCAAAGCCTATGGCGGCAAGCGCAAGATCAGCTGGATGGAAATCTACGCCGGCGAAAAGTCGACCTCCGTGTACGGCCCCGACGTGTGGCTGCCGGAAGAGACGCTGCAAGTGCTGAAAGATTTCGTCGTGTCCATCAAGGGCCCGCTGACCACGCCGGTCGGCGGCGGCATCCGTTCGCTCAACGTGGCGCTGCGCCAGCAGCTCGACCTGTACGTCTGCCTGCGCCCCGTGCGCTACTTCACGGGCGTGCCTTCGCCGGTGAAAGAGCCGGAGAAGACCGACATGGTGATCTTCCGCGAAAACTCGGAAGACATCTACGCCGGCATCGAGTGGGCCGAAGGTTCGGACAGCGCCAAGAAACTGATCGACTTCCTGGTCAAGGAAATGGGCGTGACCAAGATCCGCTTCCCGGAAACGTCGGGCATCGGCATCAAGCCCGTGTCGCGCCAGGGCACCCAGCGCCTGGTGCGCAAGGCGATCCAGTACGCGATCGACAATGACAAGCCATCGGTGACCATCGTTCACAAGGGCAACATCATGAAGTACACGGAAGGCGGCTTCCGCGACTGGGCCTACGAACTGGCCCAGAAGGAATTCGGCGCCGAGCTGATCGATGGCGGCCCATGGTGCAAGTTCAAGAATCCCAAGACCGGCCGCGAGATCACGGTCAAGGATTCGATCGCTGACGCATTCCTGCAACAGATCCTGCTGCGTCCGGCCGAGTACAGCGTGATCGCCACGCTGAACCTGAACGGCGACTACATCTCGGACGCGCTGGCGGCCCAGGTGGGCGGCATCGGCATCGCGCCGGGCGCCAACCTGTCGGACTCGGTGGCCATGTTCGAAGCCACCCACGGCACCGCGCCGAAATACGCGGGCAAGGACTATGTGAACCCCGGTTCGCTGATCCTGTCGGCCGAGATGATGCTGCGCCACATGGGCTGGACCGAGGCGGCCGACCTGGTGATCGACTCGATGCAGAAATCGATCGCCTCCAAGCGCGTCACCTACGACTTCGCGCGCCTGATGGAAGGCGCGACCCAGGTGTCGTGCTCGGGCTTCGGCGACGTGATGATCGCAAACATGTAACATCGGCGCGTCGGCGCGGTCCGCGCCGTACCGCCCGCAAGCCCCGTCCTCGCGAGAGGCGGGGCTTTTTGCTGGGCGCGGGGAGGGGACGTGACGCCGGCGCAACAACCGGCCCGGCGGCGGGACGAAAAAAAACCCCGCTGGGCGGGGTTTTCGACTTCCGTAGTGGGCGCTTACGCCGACTGGATGTTGGAAGCTTGCTTGCCTTTAGGGCCTTGCGTGACTTCGAACTGAACTTTTTGACCTTCTTTGAGGGTCTTGAAACCGTTCATGTTGATCGCGGAGAAGTGAGCGAACAAATCCTCACCGCCGTCATCTGGAGTGATGAAGCCAAAACCTTTGGAATCATTGAACCACTTAACAGTACCTGTTGCCATAAAAAGAACTTTCAAATAAAAACTGATCACACGAGCCATAAAGGCAAGAAGCTTCTTGCCCCCTCCTCACGCCTCACTTCTTATCAACTTGTACAGTTCTGCACAGAGTCGATAACGCATTGTTAGCGCGTGGATTTTTAAAGTCAAGCGCTTTCGAGGGGCTTTTGCTATTTTTAAGACAATTGGCACAAAAACAACTCTTGAATTCCACGCCCCGGGCGCCATCTGCGCGGGGATGAGAAAGCGCGTAAGATGGACAACAATTGGATATGCGCTGAGAAATGCGCATTGCATCAAACCCGAAAGCATTAGAATATAAGCGTATGGCAACCAAGCATGACACTGAAACCCTGCTGGAGCGGCAAACGCTGAAGCCGCCACCTCTCTACCAGGTGGCGCTGCTCAATGATGACTACACGCCGATGGAATTCGTCGTCGCCATCATCCAGGAGTATTTCAACAAGGACAGAGAGACGGCCACGCAAATCATGCTCAGCGTGCACCAGCACGGCAAGGGCGTGTGTGGCGTGTTTTCCAAGGACATAGCCTGTACCAAAGTGGAGTTCGTTTTAACGCATGCGCGCAAGGCAGGCCACCCCCTGCAGTGTGTGATGGAGGAAGTATGATCGCGCAGGAATTAGAAGTAAGTTTGCACATGGCGTTTGTCGAAGCCCGACAGGCACGGCATGAATTCATCACCGTCGAGCACTTGCTGCTGGCGTTGCTGGACAACCCGTCGGCGGCTGAAGTGTTGCGCGCCTGCGCCGTCAACATCGAGGACTTGCGCAAGACGCTGACCAACTTTATCGGCGATAACACGCCCACCGTGCCGGGCACGGGCGAGGTGGACACCCAGCCCACGCTCGGTTTCCAGCGCGTGATCCAGCGCGCCATCATGCACGTGCAGTCCGCCTCCAACGGCAAGAAGGAAGTGACGGGCGCCAACGTGCTGGTGGCCATCTTCGGCGAGAAGGACTCGCACGCCGTGTACTACCTGCACCAGCAGGGCGTGACGCGGCTGGACGTGGTCAACTTCATCTCGCACGGCGTGCGCAAGGACCAGGCATCGGAGAGCGCCAAGGCGTCCGAAGGCGTGGAAGAGGGCGCGCCATCCGATGGCCAGCAGAAGGAAAGCCCGCTCGACCAGTTCACCCAGAACCTCAACAAGGCCGCCGCCGAGGGCAAGATCGATCCGCTGATCGGCCGCGAGGACGAGGTCGACCGCGTGATCCAGGTGCTGTGCCGCCGCCGCAAGAACAACCCGCTGCTGGTGGGCGAGGCCGGCGTGGGCAAGACCGCCATCGCCGAGGGCCTGGCCTACCGCATCACGCAGAACGACGTGCCCGACATCCTGCAGCACGCCGTCGTCTATTCGCTCGACATGGGCGCGCTGCTGGCCGGCACCAAGTACCGCGGCGACTTCGAGCAGCGCCTGAAGGCCGTGCTCAAGCAGCTCAAGGACAACCCGAACGGCATCCTGTTCATCGACGAGATCCACACCATCATCGGCGCCGGCTCGGCCTCGGGCGGCACGCTGGACGCGTCCAACCTGCTCAAGCCGGCCCTGGCCAACGGCCAGCTCAAATGCATCGGCGCCACCACGTACACGGAGTTCCGCGGCGTGTTCGAGAAGGACCACGCGCTGAGCCGACGCTTCCAGAAGGTGGACGTGAACGAACCGACCGTCGAGCAGACCGTGCAGATCCTGCGCGGCCTCAAGTCGCGCTTCGAGGAGCACCACGGCGTCAAGTATTCGTCGTCGGCGCTGTCGACGGCGGCCGAGCTGGCGGCCCGCTTCATCAACGACCGCCACCTGCCCGACAAGGCCATCGACGTGATCGACGAGGCCGGCGCCGCGCAGCGCATCTTGCCGAAATCGAAGCAGAAGAAGACCATCGGCAAGACCGAGATCGAGGACATCATCTCCAAGATCGCGCGCATCCCGCCGCAGACCGTCAACCAGGACGACCGCAGCAAGCTGCAGACCATCGACCGCGACCTGCGTAACGTCGTGTTCGGGCAGGACCCCGCCATCGAAGCGCTGGCCTCGGCCATCAAGATGGCGCGCGCGGGCCTGGGCAAGACCGACAAGCCGATCGGCTCCTTCCTGTTCTCCGGCCCCACCGGCGTCGGCAAGACGGAAGTGGCCAAGCAGCTGGCCTTCATCCTCGGCATCGAGCTGATCCGCTTCGACATGTCCGAGTACATGGAGCGCCACGCCGTGAGCCGCCTGATCGGCGCACCGCCCGGCTACGTGGGCTTCGACCAGGGTGGTTTGCTTACCGAAGCCATCACCAAGAAGCCGCACGCCGTGCTGCTGCTGGACGAGATCGAGAAGGCCCATCCGGACATCTTCAACATCCTGCTGCAGGTGATGGACCATGGCACGCTGACCGACAACAACGGACGCAAGGCCGACTTCCGCAACGTGATCATCATCATGACCACCAACGCGGGCGCCGAGAGCTTGCAGAAGACGTCGATCGGCTTCACCACCACCAAGCAGGCCGGCGACGAGATGGCAGACATCAAGCGCATGTTCACGCCTGAGTTCCGCAACCGCATCGACGCCACCATCAGCTTCCGCGCGCTGGACGAGGAGATCATCCTGCGCGTGGTCGACAAGTTCCTGATGCAGCTGGAAGAGCAGCTGCACGAGAAGAAGGTGGAAGCCATCTTCACCGAGAAGCTGCGCAAGTTCCTCGCCAAGAAGGGCTTCGACCCGCTGATGGGCGCCCGCCCGATGTCGCGCCTGATCCAGGACATGATCCGCAAGGCGCTGGCCGACGAACTGCTGTTCGGCCGTCTGGTCACGGGCGGCCGGGTGACGGTGGACCTGGACGACAAAGACCAGGTCAAGCTGGAATTCCCGGAATCGGACGCCGCGCCGACGCCGCCGCCGGAGACGGTGGAAGTGGAATAATCTTTCCTATAAATGGCCATTCAGTTTCCGCCGCCCGGCCGGGCGGCGGGCTGAGTGGCCGTTTGCCTTGTGCACGGCCCGACCAAAAGCGGCCACCGGCGTACCATCTCCACCGATGCATGAAATGCTATAATTATTATGTTTTGAATAATTTTGCAGGGGACGCATGCCGACAGAGACGCCATTTCTCGCTGAACGCGAACGACGCGGAGTGCAATGGTTATTGCAGTCCGACACCTTTCGGAAGACCGGCGTAAGGCGCTGGTTTCAAGTTTGCAAGGGCGCGTTGCTCAACCGCACCTTGCGCCCCGTTTTGACTTTGCGTTTATGCCAGGCCCTGGCGGGCGGCCCAGCAGTCATCCGTTGGGCCCTGCCGTTGATGTTGCTCGTGCATCGATTCGCCACCCACCTCGCGGCAATGGACTTTCCTTGGCGAACTCAAGTTGGTGCGGGGTTGTGCATCACCCATGGCTGGGGGCTGGTGGTGAGCGAAGGGGCGCGGATCGGACGAAACGTGACGCTGTTTCATGGTGTGACGTTGGGCCGTAAGGACCGCATCGCTGCCGATGGCAGCCGCGTCGTAGGCTATCCGATTATCGAGGATGACGTCTGGATTGGTCCCCATGCGGTCATCGTTGGCGGTGTGACGGTGGGGCGTGGCAGCCGTATTGCCGCAGGCGTCTTCCTGACCGAGAGCGTGGCCCCTTATAGTCTGGTGATCGGTAATCCGGCGTCGGTCGTGAAATGCCCCTGCGAACCCGATGTCATGAACCCGGTTGTTGAATAAGCCCTTTGCTGGTGACGCCGCCGACGGGCATGAAGCGGGAAACCGAACCACAGTCCCAGCAACAGCGCCAGCGTGCCGGCGGCACCCGCGGCGCTGCCCCAATAGGATGGAACGACCAGGTAGAGCACCACAGCCATATCGAGCGACAGCCCGCCCGCCAACGGCGCCAGCGCGGCGCAGATCAGCCACGAGCACACGCTGACGGTGCGTTCCGACACCTGGTGCGATTCGACGATGCGATGATAGGCCGCTGGCGCCATCGCCAGCGCGATGGACAGCACCACCAGCGCCAATGCCAGCAGGTGGCAGATTTGCATCGCGTCGGGCAGGTCGAGGAAGCGCTGGTTGAACACGGCAATCGTCTGGAACCCGAACAGCGCCTGTATGCCGGGCAGCACCATGCGCGCCTCCTCGATCACGTTGCGCATCTGCTCTTTCAGCGAATTGGGTTCATATAGGCTTTGCATCGCGCCCCGGCTTCATTGGCCCGCACGATGCGCACGGACTCGCCTCTTTAGCTTAGGCCGCGCACGATTGAAGGCCAAGCTGTGACAGGCGTCCGCCGCTGTAGCAGTCGTTCGACTGATACAGCATGTGCTTGCAGGCGCCGCCTTGTGCCTTGTCCGTGCTGTGCGGCGCTCCTAGACTGGGGCCTTCTCAACGCTGCCACCGCATACCATGACCGAACTCCTTCCCCTGATGAGCTATTGCTTTGTGATGTCCGCCACGCCCGGGCCGAACAACGTCATGCTTGCCACCACCGGCGCCAATTTCGGCTATCGCGGTGCGCTGCCGGTGATCCTCGGCATCCAGGTCGGGATCTTCGTGCAGACCATGCTCATGTGCGTGGGGCTGGGCAGCGTGTTCGTCGCGTACCCGCTGGCGCAGCAGGTATTGCGGATCGCAGGCGCGCTGTACCTGATGTTTTTGGCCTGGAAGTTGACGGGCACCTCGGTGGCGGGAGCCAGCGCGCCGAGGGCCGTGTCGTTGATGCAGGCCGCACTGTTCCAGGCGCTGAACCCCAAGAGCTGGCTCAAGGCGATCACCATGGCCTCGGTCTTCATGCCCGCTCAGGGCAACATGTTCGCCAGCGCGCTGCTGGTGTCCGTGATCGGCACCATGGTCGGCATGCCGTGCAATGCCATGTGGGCACTGTTCGGCGTCTCGATCCGCAGCGTGCTGCAAGCGTCCCGCAACCAGCGCATATTCAATCTGACGATGGGGGCCGTCCTGCTGTTCCTCGCCGTGATGTTTTTACGCTAGACTTCCGCCATGCTCCCCATCGACCGCTCCTCGCCCATCGCCCTGTTCAAGCAGATCGAGACCGCTTTGCGCCAGCAGATCGCGCAACGCATCCTGCCTGGCGGGGCCAAGCTGCCGTCGATCCGTCAACTCGCCACGCAGCTCGCGGTGAGCACCAACACCGTGGTGGTGGCATATGACAGGCTGGTGGCGGCAGGCGTCATCGGCACGCACGGCACGGCGGGCTTCTTTGTCTGCGCAACACCTGACAGCGACCGCGCCATTCCCGACGAGGTGGCGCTGGAAGCGGGCCAGGAGCAGGAGCCGGTCTGGCTGATCCAGCAAGTCAACGACCAGCGGCCGGGTGTGATCCTTGCCAGCAGCGGCGCCTTGCCGCCCACCTGGCTGCAGGAGGCGCTGCCGGCGGCCGCCGTGCAACGTGGCCTGGCCCGCAGCGCGGCCGGCATGGCCTCGCGTTGTCCGCCGCAAGGGCTGGCCGAACTGCGCGAGCAGATCGCGCTGCTGTTGCGCGGCATCGGCATCGCCGCCGACGCCGGCCACATCCTCACCACGTTCGGCGCCACCCATGCCATCGATCTGATCTGCCGCACGTTCCTGCAGCCCGGCGATACGGTGCTGGTGGAAGACCCCGGCTATTTCCTGATGTTCGGCAGGCTGCGCCAGGACGGCGTGCGCCTGGTGCCCATCAAGCGCCGCCCCGATGGCCTCGATCTGGACGAACTGGAAGCCGCCTGCCGCGCCCACCGTCCGCGCCTGCTGTTCGTGCAGACGGCGCTGCACAATCCCACCGGCTGGAGCAGCAGCGCCGCCAACCTGCACAAGGTGCTGAACATGGCGCAGCAGTATGGCTTCCTGATCGCCGAAGACGACGTGCACGGCCATTTCCAGCAGGGTCACAGCGCGCGGCTGGCATCGCTGTCCGGACTGGACGGCGTGATCTACTACTCCAGCCTGTGCAAGGCGCTGAGCCCGGCCCTGCGCATGGGCTATCTGGCTGCGGCGCCCGCGCTGCTCAAGCTGCTGATGCGGACCAAGATCCACGCCATCATGACCTTGCCTGCGCTGAACGAATACGTGCTGCTGGAAGTGCTCAAGGCCGGCAACCTGCGCAAGCACCTGGACCGACTGCAACGCAAGATCATGGCGGCGCGCAATGCCAGCACGCGGCAACTGAGCGCGGCCGGCGTGCTGTTCGAGCAGCCCGGCGACGCGGGGATTTTCCTGTGGGGCACCATGCCCGAAGGGCTGGACGTGGACTTGCTGGTGCAGGACGCCTACCGCAACAAGATCCTGCTGATGCGCGGCGCCGCGTTCTCGGCCAACGACACGCCCGACCAGCACATCCGTTTCAACGTCGCCTTCAGCCAGCATCCCCGCGTGAGCGCCTACCTTGAGGAACGCCTGCGCGCGGTGGCGGGCGCGCGCTCAAGCCTGGCCCGCGCCAGCGGCGCCGCCAGCATCGCGGACAAGTCCTGAATGTCAGAGCAAGTTCGCAGGGTGTTGGTGTCAGGCGGCGGAATCGAGGTCGCTATCCCAACCGGGAAACATCGGCCCAAGACTTGCAGTGGTCTATACGACAGTACCGAGTAAAGTCCCTATTCCGGCGGATAGGGCCATCGATAAAGCGCTCCAAAAAGTGACCCTCGCGACGCCAGTGGTGATGCGTGCGCCACCAGCATAGGCCGCAAGGCCACCCAGCAGCGCCAGGAATACAAGCGACGCCACGACCACGCCAGGAATTAAGCCATAGGAGGGCAGTAACAGTGTCGCAATGAGCGGCATGAGTGCGCCAGCCGCGAAGCTGGCGGCGGAAGCGAAAGCAGCCTGAAGCGGACGTGCGCTCATCGATTCGGTGATGCCCAGTTCGTCCCGTGCGTGGGCGCCAAGTGCGTCATGCGCCATGAGCTGCTCCGCCACCTGCTTTGCGAGTGGCGCATCCAAACCGCGCGCGACGTAGATGGCAGACAGCTCGAGAAGTTCGCTGGCAGGGGTGGTATGGAGCTCATGCTTTTCTGTTTCCAGTGCGGCAGCTTCAGTGTCTGCTTGTGATTGCACCGAGATGTATTCACCAGTGGCCATGGACATGGCACCTGCCACGACACCCGCCGCGCCTGCAATCAAGATACTGGACTGGTTGGCGTGCGAGGCAGCGACGCCCAATATTAAGCTGGCCGTCGATACAATTCCGTCGTTCGCCCCTAATACTGCCGCGCGTAGCCATCCAATATTCTCAAGCTTGTGCTGTTCCCGGTGCACTCTGCGCATAGATGTCCTTTCGGCTGTGATTCATCTGGCAGCGTCTGCCAGGTGAATTCATGCTACTTCAACTTGACCGGTTTCTCATACTTCCCGGCCGCTCTCCGCGCGCAGCTTGCGCCACAGTGTGGTGCGGCTGATGCCCAGGTAGTCGGCGGCGGCGTCGCGCCGTCCGCCGAAGCGGGCCAGTACGGCCGTCGCCGATTCCGCCGGGATAGGTGAGGGTGTCGGGAGGGGCGCGGTGAACGGCGCGGCCGGGCCGGAGCCGGGCAGCACGGCATGCGGGACGGCGCCGTGAGCCGGCATCAAGGCCGGATGCATTGCCTGTGGAAGCATGGCGCCATCCAGCCCGCCTCCTGTTCCCGTGCGCGGCAGCAGTTCCGGCGCCACGTTCTGCACGAAGGTGGGCGTGAGCGCCTGCAACGGTTCGGCCGCCAGGAACAGGGCCAGCCGTTCCGTCAGGTTGCGCAGCTCGCGCACGTTGCCGGGCCAGTCGTACTGGCGCAGCAGCGGCGCGCAGGCCATGATCTCGGCGTGCAGATTGGGATGCGGCCGCGCACCCAGCGCCGCCAGCGCGTTCTTGAGCGACCATTCGGCCAGGCCGATCACGTCGTCCCCGCGCGCGCGCAGCGGCGGCAGCGACAGCCGCAGCACGGCCAGCCGGTAGAACAGGTCGGCCCGGAAGCGCCCGTCGCGCACGCGCTGTTCCAGGTCGCAGTGGGTGGCGCTGATGATGCGCACGTTGACGGCGATCGGACGCGTGCCGCCCACCCGCACCACTTCGCGTTCCTCCAGCACCCGCAGCAGCCGCGTTTGCAGCGTGAGCGGCATTTCGCCGATCTCGTCGAGGAACAGGGTGCCCCGGTTGGCCGCCTCGAACAAGCCCGCGTGGCCGCCCCGGCGCGCGCCCGTGAACGCGCCTTCCTCGTGGCCGAACAGTTCGGACTCCAGCAGCGATTCGGCGATGGCGCCGCAGTTGACGGCCACGAACGGCCGGTTCTGGCCCAGGATGCGCGGGCTTTCGCGGTGGATGGCTTGCGCCACCAGTTCCTTGCCGCAGCCCGTCTCGCCCTGGATCAGCACCGTGGCCGGCGACTTCGCGTACAGCACCACGGTCTGGCGCAGCGCTTCCATCGCGGCCGACTCGCCGCGCAGGTCGTTGATGCCATGCTTGGCGCGCAGCGTGTCGGCCACCACCACGCGCCGGCTGCGGTTCGCTTCGAGCTGGGTCAGGCGGGCCATCTCCAGCGCGTCGTCGAACGCCTGCCGGATCGAGGCGGCCGAGTAGACGAACACGCCGGTCAATCCCGCCTCCTCGGCCAGGTCGGTGATCAGGCCCGCGCCGACGATGGCCTGGATGCCGGCCGCTTTCAGTTCGTTGATCTGCGCACGCGCATCCTCCTCGGTGGCGTAGGTGCGCTGCACGATGTCGAAGCCGAAGGTGGCGGCGAATTCGGCCAGCTCCGGCATCGGTTCCTGGTAGGTGATCACGCCGATGCGCTCGGACACCCGGCGTGCGCGCGCCAGCGCCTGCATCACATCGAAACCGCTGGCCTTGGCGATCACCACCGGCACCGACAGCCGGCCTTTCAGGTAGGCGGCGTTGGAGCCGGCCGCGATCACGGCGTCGCAACGCTCGGTGGCCATCCGTTCGCGGATGTGGCGGGCCGCTTCGTCGAAGCCCAGGTTGATCGGTTCGATGGTGGCCAGGTCGTCGTATTCGAGCGTGATGTCGCGGAACAGGTCGAACAGGCGCGACACCGACACGGTCCAGATCACGGGCTTGTCGGTGTTGTCGAGGGGCAGGGGAGTGGAGTGGCGCATGCGGCCATTGTACGCCAATCGCGTTCCAATGTTTCACTGTGAAACGATTTGAAACGTGCGCGCAACGCCGCTGCAACGCCAGATGCTTGCATACTCAAGCATCTGGCGTCCAGGCCTGGCGCCAAGTGTTTGATTTTGCTGGGTTTTCGCTGCGGCGCGCCGCCCCGATGCCCGTTGGCACGTCCCTTGCAATACCTGTTCGCAACGCGCCAACGCGCAACTAGCCGCAAGCAACCGCAACCAACCGCAAGCACACACGCACAACGAAAGGTCTGACATGAGCCAATATTCCGCCGGTGCCGCATTCCGCAAAGCCGTACAAGAAGAATCCCCGCTGCAGGTGGTGGGCGCCATCAACGCCAACCACGCCCTGCTGGCCAAGCGCGCCGGCTTCAAGGCCATCTACCTGTCCGGTGGCGGCGTGGCGGCCGGTTCGCTGGGCCTGCCCGACCTGGGCATCACCAATCTGGACGACGTGCTGACCGACGTGCGCCGCATCACCGACGTGTGCGACCTGCCGCTGCTGGTGGACGTGGACACCGGCTTCGGTTCCTCCGCCTTCAACGTGGCGCGCACCGTCAAGTCCATGATCAAGTTCGGCGCGGCCGCCATGCACATCGAGGACCAGGTCGGCGCCAAGCGCTGCGGCCACCGTCCGAACAAGGAAATCGTCACCAAGCAGGAGATGGTCGACCGCATCAAGGCCGCCGTGGACGCGCGCACCGACGAGAACTTCGTCATCATGGCGCGCACCGACGCGCTGGCCGTGGAAGGCCTGGAATCGGCCCTGGAACGCGCCATCGCCTGCGTCGAGGCGGGTGCCGACATGATCTTCCCGGAGGCGATCACCGATCTGCCGATGTATTCGCAGTTCGCCAAGGCCGTCAAGGTGCCGGTGCTGGCCAATATCACTGAATTCGGTTCGACCCCGCTGTACACGGTGGACGAGCTGCGCGGCGCCGACGTGGGTCTGGTGCTGTATCCGCTGTCGGCCTTCCGCGCCATGAACAAGGCGGCCGAAAACGTCTACGGCGCGATCCGCCGCGACGGCACCCAGAAGAATGTGGTCGACACCATGCAGACCCGCATGGAACTGTACGAGCGCATCAACTACCACAGCTTCGAGCAGAAGCTCGACGCGCTGTTCCAGGCGCAGAAGAAGTAACCGCAGGAATAACAGGCATCGCCTTTCACCGCAATCGCAAACACAAACATAGAACATCTGGAGAGATCAAATGAGTGCTGAACAAGTCGCCACCTTCAAGCCCAAGAAATCCGTTGCCCTGTCGGGCGTGACCGCCGGTAACACCGCGCTGTGCTCCGTCGGCAAGACCGGCAACGATTTGCACTACCGTGGCTACGATATCCTGGACGTGGCCAACACCTGCGAGTTCGAGGAAATCGCCTACCTGCTGGTGCACGGCAAGCTGCCGACGGCCGCTGAACTGAAAGGCTACAAGGGCAAACTGAAATCGCTGCGCGGCCTGCCGCAGTCGGTCAAGTCGGCGCTGGAAGCGCTGCCGGCGTCGGCCCACCCGATGGACGTGATGCGCACCGGCGTGTCCGTGCTCGGTTGCACCCTGCCTGAAAAAGATGACCACAACGTGCCCGGCGCGCGCGACATCGCCGACCGCCTGATGGCATCGTTCGGTTCCATGCTGCTGTACTGGTACCACTTCAGCCACAACGGCAAGCGCATCGAAGTGGAAACGGACGACGACTCGATCGGCGGCCACTTCCTGCACCTGCTGCACGGCGAGAAGCCATCCGAGTCGTGGGTCAAGGCCATGCACACCTCGCTGATCCTGTACGCTGAGCACGAGTTCAACGCCTCCACCTTCACCGGCCGCGTCATCGCCGGCACGGGTTCGGACATCTATTCGGCCATCACCGGCGCCATCGGCGCGCTGCGCGGTCCCAAGCACGGCGGCGCCAACGAGTTCGCGTTCGAGATCCAGAAGCGCTACGAGAACCCGGACGAAGCCGAAGCGGACATCCGCAACCGCGTGGCCAACAAGGAAGTGGTGATCGGCTTCGGCCACCCCGTGTACACCATCTCCGACCCGCGCAACGTGGTGATCAAGGAAGTGGCGCACAACCTGTCCAAGGAAGCCGGTTCGACCAAGATGTTCGACATCGCCGAACGCCTGGAATCGGTGATGTGGGAAGTGAAGAAGATGTTCCCCAACCTGGATTGGTTCTCGGCCGTGTCGTACCACATGATGGGTGTGCCGACCGCCATGTTCACGCCGCTGTTCGTCATCTCGCGCACCTCGGGCTGGGCCGCCCACATCATCGAGCAGCGCATCGACAACAAGATCATCCGCCCGAGCGCCAACTACGTCGGCCCTGACGATCTGCAATTCGTGCCTATCTCCGACCGCAAGTAACAGGAAGCGAATATGAACACTCAATTCCGCAAGAACCTGCCGGGCACCAAGCTCGATTACTTCGACGCGCGCGCCGCTGTCGACGCGATCCAGCCGGGCGCCTACGACAAGCTGCCGTACACCTCGCGTGTGCTGGCCGAAAACCTGGTGCGCCGCTGCGATCCGGCCACGCTGAACGCGTCGCTGTCGCAGCTGATCGAACGCAAGCGCGACCTGGACTTCCCCTGGTTCCCCGCGCGCGTGGTGTGCCACGACATCCTGGGCCAGACGGCGCTGGTGGATCTGGCCGGCCTGCGCGACGCCATCGCCCAGCAGGGCGGCGACCCCGCCATGGTCAACCCCGTGGTGCCGACCCAGCTGGTGGTCGACCACTCGCTGGCCGTCGAGTGCGGCGGTTTCGATCCCGACGCGTTCACCAAGAACCGCGCCATCGAGGACCGTCGTAACGAGGACCGCTTCCACTTCATCGACTGGACCAAGAAGGCGTTCAAGAACGTCGATGTGATCCCGCCCGGCAACGGCATCCTGCACCAGATCAATCTGGAACGCATGTCGCCCGTGGTGCAGGTGAGCGACGGCGTGGCCTATCCGGACACGCTGGTGGGCACCGACTCGCACACCCCGATGGTCGACGCGCTGGGCGTGATCGCCGTCGGCGTGGGCGGCCTGGAAGCGGAAAGCGTGATGCTGGGCCGCGCCTCGTGGATGCGCCTGCCCGACATCATCGGCGTGGAGCTGAGCGGCAAACCGCAACCGGGCATCACCGCCACCGACACGGTGCTGGCGCTGACCGAATTCCTGCGCAAGGAAAAAGTGGTGTCGTCCTACCTGGAGTTCTACGGCGAGGGCGCGTCCGCGCTGACGCTGGGCGACCGCGCCACCATCGCCAACATGGCGCCCGAATTCGGCGCCACGGCGGCCATGTTCTACATCGACGAGCAGACCATCAAGTACCTGAAGCTGACCGGCCGCGACGATGCACTGGTCAAGCTGGTGGAGCAGTACGCGAAACAGACCGGCCTGTGGGGCGACACCCTCAAGGCGGCCGAATACGAGCGCGTGCTCAAGTTCGACCTGTCGACCGTGGTGCGCAACATCGCCGGCCCGTCCAATCCGCACAAGCGTGTGCCGACCTCCGAGCTGGCCGCGCGCGGCATCAGCGGCAAGGTGGAGAACGAGCCTGGCAAGATGCCCGACGGCGCCGTCATCATCGCCGCCATCACCAGCTGCACCAACACCAACAACCCGCGCAACATGATCGCCGCCGGCCTGCTGGCCCGCAACGCCAACGCGCGCGGCCTGACCCGCAAGCCATGGGTCAAGAGCTCGCTGGCGCCAGGCTCCAAAGCCGTCACGCTGTACCTGGAAGAAGCGAAGTTGATGGACGACCTGGAGAAGCTGGGCTTCGGCGTGGTCGCCTATGCCTGCACCACCTGCAACGGCATGTCCGGCGCGCTCGATCCGGTGATCCAGAAGGAAGTGGTGGAGCGCGACCTGTACGCCACCGCCGTCCTGTCGGGCAACCGCAACTTCGACGGCCGCATCCACCCGTACGCCAAGCAGGCTTTCCTGGCCTCGCCGCCGCTGGTGGTGGCCTACGCCATCGCCGGCACCATCCGCTTCGACATCGAAAAGGATGTGCTGGGCCACGATGCGCAAGGCAACCCTGTCACGCTGAAGGACATCTGGCCGTCGGACGAGGAGATCGACGCGCTGGTCGCCTCCAGCGTCAAGCCGGCCCTGTTCAACCAGGTCTACATCCCCATGTTCGCCAAGCAGGCCGACGATGGCGTCAAGGTCAGCCCGTTGTACGCATGGCGCGCGCCGAGCACCTACATCCGCCGTCCGCCATACTGGGAAGGCGCACTGGCCGGCGAGCGCACGCTCAAGGGCATGCGTCCGCTGGCGGTGCTGGGCGATAACATCACCACCGACCACCTGTCGCCGTCGAACGCCATCATGCTCGACAGCGCGGCCGGCGCCTACCTGGCCAAGATGGGCCTGCCGGAGGAGGACTTCAACTCCTACGCCACCCACCGCGGCGACCACCTGACGGCGCAGCGCGCCACCTTCGCCAATCCGACGCTGAAGAACGAGATGGTGCTGGAAGACGGCAAGGTCAAGGCCGGCTCGCTGGCGCGCGTGGAACCGGAAGGCAAAGTGATGCGCATGTGGGAAGCCATCGAGACCTACATGGAGCGCAAGCAGCCGCTGATCGTGGTGGCCGGCGCCGACTATGGCCAGGGTTCCTCGCGTGACTGGGCCGCCAAAGGCGTGCGGCTGGCCGGCGTGGAGGCGATCGTGGCCGAGGGCTTCGAGCGCATCCACCGCACCAACCTGGTGGGCATGGGCGTGCTGCCGCTGGAGTTCCAGCCCGGCGTGAACCGCAACACGCTCAACATCGACGGCACCGAGACCTACGACGTGGTCGGCGAGCGCACCCCGCGCGCCACCCTCACGCTGGTGATCCACCGCCGCGATGGTTCGCAGGTGAACGTGCCCGTGATCTGCCGCCTCGACACGGCCGAGGAGGTGTCGATCTACGAAGCGGGCGGCGTGCTGCAGCGTTTCGCGCAGGACTTCCTGGAATCGTCCAAGGCCGCGTAATGCGCGCCCAGGGCTGATCGTTCGGCACGGCAGGCGGTACGGCGACGTACCGCCTGTCTCTTTTTAGGAATACATCATCATGACCCACGTACCACAGATCAAAGTCCCCGCCACCTACATCCGTGGCGGCACCAGCAAGGGCGTGTTCTTCCGCCTGCAAGACCTGCCCGAAGCGGCGCAAGTGCCGGGCGCCGCGCGCGACGCGCTGCTGCTGCGCGTGATCGGCAGCCCCGACCCGTACGGCAAGCAGATCGACGGCATGGGCGGCGCCACGTCGAGCACCAGCAAGACCGTGATCCTGTCCAAGAGCAGCAAGGCCGACCACGACGTCGACTACCTGTTCGGCCAGGTGTCGATCGACAAGGCCTTCGTGGACTGGAGCGGCAACTGCGGCAACCTGTCGGCCGCCGTGGGCGCGTTCGCCATCAGCGGCGGCCTGGTGGACCCGGCCCGCATTCCGCAGAACGGCATGGCCACCGTGCGCGTGTGGCAGGCCAACATCGGCAAGACCATCATCGCCCACGTGCCGATCACGAACGGTGAGGTGCAGGAGACGGGCGACTTCGAACTCGATGGCGTGACCTTCCCGGCGGCCGAGGTGCAGCTTGAATTCATGGACCCGGCGGCCGACGAGGAGGGCGGCGGCGGCTCCATGTTCCCGACCGGGAACCTGGTCGACGACCTGGAAGTGCCCGGCGTGGGCATGCTCAAGGCCACCATGATCAACGCCGGCATCCCCACCATCTTCGTCAACGCGGAGGCGATCGGCTACACGGGCACCGAGCTGCAGGACGCCATCAACGGCGACGCCAAGGCGCTGGCCATGTTCGAAACCATCCGCGCCCACGGCGCGCTGCGCATGGGCCTGATCAAGGAACTGGACGAGGCGGCCAAGCGCCAGCACACGCCCAAGGTGGCGTTCGTGGCCGCGCCCAAGGACTACGTGTCCTCCAGCGGCAAGCAGGTGGCGGCGGCCGACGTGGACCTGCTGGTGCGGGCGCTGTCGATGGGTAAGCTGCACCATGCGATGATGGGCACGGCGGCCGTGGCCATCGGCACGGCGGCCGCCATCCCCGGCACGCTGGTGAATCTGGCGGCCGGCGGCGGTGCCCGCAACGCGGTGCGCTTCGGCCACCCGTCGGGCACCCTGCGCGTGGGCGCGGAGGCCAGCCAGGTGAATGGCGAGTGGAGCGTCACCAAGGCCATCATGAGCCGCAGCGCGCGCGTGCTGATGGAGGGCTGGGTGCGGGTGCCGGGCGACAGCTTCTAAGCGCTGCACTGCTTCACGCTGCACTGCACCATGGCGCCGCTGTTGCGGCGCTTTTTTTTCGTCTGTGTTTTCAGCGTTTTTTCGCCGGCGTAAATCTATTTGCATGATCCGTGTCATTTTGCTCATTTGGCGTTTCGGCGTAAGCGAACGGTAAGGGAGCGGGGCTAATCTGGATTCAGCCTGATATAAAGGCATCACAAAAAATGAAGGAGACTGCAATGCACGACGATTTGGTTCAAAAGATAAAGGCGGACCCCGGCTACCAGAAGCTGGTCTCGGTCCGTTCCCGCTATGGCTGGACGCTGACCTGGATGATGATGGCCGTGTACTACGGCTTCATCCTGTTGATCGCATTCGACAAGGAGCTGCTGGCCACCCGCATCGGCGACGGTGTGATGACCTGGGGCATGCCCATGGGCCTGTTCGTGATCATCTTCACGGTGGTCATCACCGGCATCTACGTGCGCCGCGCCAACGGCGAGTTCGACGAACATACTGCGGCCATCCGCGCGCGGGTGCAACCATGATGAACTTCAAACGCATGTTGGCCCTGCTGGCCATGCTGGGCGTGACCGGCGCCGCGCTGGCCGCCGGCGCCGACCTGGGCCAGGCTGAGAAGCAGCCGACCAACTGGACCGCCATCACCATGTTCGGCGCGTTCGTCATCTTCACGCTGTTCATCACCAAGTGGGCCGCCGCCAAGACCAAGTCGGCCTCCGACTTCTACACCGCCGGTGGCGGCATCACCGGCTTCCAGAATGGCCTGGCCATCGCCGGCGACTACATGTCGGCCGCCTCCTTCCTCGGTATTTCCGCCGCCGTGTTCCTGAACGGTTACGATGGCCTGATCTACGCCATCGGCTTCCTGGTCGGCTGGCCCGTCATCACCTTCCTGATGGCCGAGCGCCTGCGCAACCTGGGCCGCTTCACCTTCGCCGACGTGGCGGCCTACCGCTTCGCGCAAAAGCCGATCCGCATCTTCTCCGCCTCCGGCACGCTGGTGGTGGTGGCGTTCTACCTGATCGCCCAGATGGTGGGCGCGGGCCAGCTGATCAAGCTGCTGTTCGGCCTCGAATACTGGATCGCCGTGGTGCTGGTCGGTTCGCTGATGATGGTCTACGTGCTGTTCGGCGGCATGACGGCCACCACCTGGGTGCAGATCATCAAGGCGGTGATGCTGCTGGCCGGTGCCTCGTTCATGGCCTTCGTGGTGCTGGGTCAGTTCCACTTCAGCCCCGAGGCGCTGTTCGCCAAGGCCGTTGAAGTGCATGCCAAGAAGGACGCCATCATGGGCCCGGGCACCTTCATCAAGGACCCTGTCTCGGCCATCTCGTTCGGCATGGCGCTGATGTTCGGCACCGCCGGTCTGCCCCACATCCTGATGCGCTTCTTCACCGTGCCTAGCGCGAAGGAAGCCCGCAAGTCCGTGTTCTGGGCCACCACCTGGATCGCCTACTTCTACATCCTGACCTTCATCATCGGTTTTGGCGCCATCGTCCTGGTGTCGACCAACCCCGAGTTCAAGGACGCCGCCGGCAAACTGCTGGGCGGGAACAACATGGCCGCCATCCACCTGGCCAAGGCCGTCGGCGGCAACGTGTTCCTCGGCTTCATCTCGGCCGTGGCATTCGCCACCATCCTGGCCGTGGTGGCCGGTCTGACCCTGTCGGGCGCCTCGGCCGTGTCGCACGACCTGTACGCCACCGTGATCAAGAAGGGCCAGGTCACCAGTTGGGAAGAACTGCGCGTCTCGCGCGCCACCACCGTCGTGCTGGGCATCGTCGCCGTGGCGCTGGGCATCCTGTTCGAGAAGCAGAACATCGCCTTCATGGTGTCGCTGGCCTTCGCCATCGCCGCCTCGGCCAACTTCCCGGTGCTGTTCATGTCCGTGCTGTGGAAGGATTGCACCACCCGCGGCGCCACCATCGGCGGCTTCATGGGCCTGATCACGGCCGTCGTGCTGACCGTGCTGTCGAAATCGGTGTGGGTCGATGTGCTGGGTAACAAGGACGCCTGGTTCCCTTACGCCTCGCCCGCCATCTTCTCGATGACGGCAGGCTTCGTGGGCATCTGGCTGTTCTCCATCCTCGACAAGAGCCCGCGCGCCCGCATCGACCGCGCCGGCTTCGAAGCCCAGGAAATGCGTTCCGAGACGGGTATCGGCGCCGCCGCCGCTTCCGCGCACTAAACAGCGGATCGTCACGCCGACAGCCCCGGTCCGCAAGGTCCGGGGCTGTTTTTTTTATATCGCCGTGAGCGCGCCGGCGCTGAATAGAGGGAAGCGTCGGCTTGCCAAGTGGAAAATGCCGGCAATGTGGTTTATGATCTGGGCATGACGCTGCCGTCGCGAGGGCAGCGTTTTTTACATGGGGCTCCAGGTGTACACGAACCGCGTCTCGACCAACCCTGATTTCGTGGCCGAAGCTTTGCAGCTGATCGGCGTGCCGGCCTGCGCCTGCGACGAAGCGGGCCGGGTGCTGGCGGCGAACGCGGAACTGGCGGCCTTGCTGGGGCGCGACCCGGCGGGCGCGCCCGTGGCCGACCTGTTCGCGCGCCATGTGCGCACCGACAGCGGCGTCCAGCTCGACACGGCGCTGGGCGTGGCCGGCGGCCGCCAGTGGGACAGTTGCCTCAACTGCGCCGGCGGCCAGTACATCGCCGTGCGGGCCTGGGCCAAGCCGCTGCCGGCGGGCGGCGGCGCCACCATCGTGTTCCAGGATGTGAGCGCCGTGCAGCGCGACCACAAGGCCTTGCGCAAGGCGCTGCTCGAACAGCAGGCCATCCTCGACAACGCCGCCGTCGGCATCCTGTTCAGCAAGGCCAGCGTGATCGAGGAGTGCAACCTGCGCTGCGCCGACATGCTCGGCTACGCGCGCCACGAGCTGGAGGGGATGGGGACGATCGTCATTCTCCCTTCCGCGCAGGCCTACCAGGAACTGGGGATCGAGGCCGGCCCGCCGCTGCGCCGCGGCGAATCCTATACGACGGAGCTGCAGTTGCGCCGCAAGGACGGCACGCTGTTCTGGACCCGTTTGTTCGGCCGCGCCGTCGATCCCTGCAACACCGACGACGGCACTGTGTGGATCATCGAGGACATCGACGCGCGCCGCCGCGACGAGGAGAAGCTGCGCCGCACGCTGCTGGAGATGCAGGCCATCATGGACAGCGCGCCGCTGGCCATCGGCTTCCAGCGCGACGACCGCGTGCTGCGCTACAACCAGCGCTTCGGCGAATTCTTCGGCTTCGAGGGCGACAGCGGCATGGGCCGGCTGACCTCCGAACTGTATCCCACGCCCGAGGCGTTCGAGGCCGTGGTGAGGAAGGCGCGTCCCTTGCTCGCGCGCGGCAAGCCGTTCCAGGCCGAGATGGAGATGCGGCGCCAGGACGGCTCGACCTTCTGGGCCCACGCCTTCGGCTACGTGATCAATCCCGGCCGCACCCAGCAGGATTCGATCTGGATCTTCGACGACCGCAGCGCGCAGAAGAAGGCCGAGGAGGCCACCAAGCAGCTGCTGCTGGAGCAGCGGGCGATCCTGGACAACGCCTCGGTCGGCATCCTGTTCTCCAAGGCGCAGCACATGCTCAGTTGTAATCCGCGCCTGGCCGAGATGTTCGGTTACACGCGCGAGGAGATGATGGGCTTGCACGCGTCGATCGTGTTTCCGTCGCCCGAGGCGTATGCGAAATTCGGCCTGGAGGCCAGCCCGCTGCTGGGCTGCGGCCTGCCGTTCGAGCGCGACGAATTCCAGTTCAGGCGCAAGGATGGTTCGCTGTTCTGGTGCCGGGTGCGGGCCAAGGCGGTGGACGCGGAACACAGCGACGGCGGCACCATCTGGATCCTGGAGGATGTGAGCGAGAGCCGCGAGACCAAGATGGAGGTCGAGGCCATCATGACCAACGCCTCGATGGCCATCCTGTTCACCAAGAACCGCGTCATCACGCGCTACAACCGCGGCTTCGGCGAGATGTTCGGCTACCGTGCCGACCAGGCGCTGGGCCTGCCGGGGCGCGCGCTCTATCCGTCGCAGCAGGCCTACGAAGAACTGGGTGCGGCCGCCTCGCCGCTGCTGTCGGTGGGCAAGCCGTTCCAGACCGAGGTGGAGATGCAGCGCCAGGATGGCAGCGTGCTGTGGGCGCAGCTGATCGGCTACGTGGTCAATCCGACCGACCCCACCCAGGGCACGATCTGGATCATCGAGGACCGCAGCGAGCAGCGCCAGGCCGAGGAGACGCTGCGCAACGCGCTGCTGGAGAACCAGGCCATCCTCGACAGCGCCGTGCTGGGGATATCGGTGGTCGAACATGGCCACAACCTGCGCTGCAACACCAAGATGGAGGAGCTGTTCGGCTACGAGCCGGGCGGCATGAACGGCCTGTCGGTGCAGGCGTTCTACGCCGACAAGGCGGCCTGGCAGCGGGCCCGGGCCGAGACGGCCGACGACTTCCTGGCCGGGCGCGTCAACATGTCCGAATACCAGCTGGTGCGCAAGGACGGCAGCACGTTCTGGGCCCGCCTGTCGGGCCGGCCGTTCGACCTGGGCAATCCGCGCGGGCGTTCCGTGTGGCTGGTGGACGACATCACGGCGCGGCGCGAGGCGGCCGAGGCGGTCAGCCGCGCGCGCGACGAGCTGGAGGTGCGGGTGCTGGAGCGCACCGCCGAACTGGCCGGCGCCAACGCGCTGCTGCAGGGCGAGATCGTGGAGCGGCGCCAGGCCGAGGCGCGCGTGCACCACATGGCCTACCACGACAGCCTGACCGGCCTGCCCAACCGCGCGCTGCTGGCCGACCGGCTGGACCGGGCCATGCTGGCGGCCCAGCGTTCCGAGCGCAAGCTGGCCGTCATGTTCATCGACCTGGACCGCTTCAAGACCATCAACGATTCGCTCGGCCACATGACGGGCGACCAGTTGCTCAAGGAGGTGGCCAGCCGCCTGTGCCGCGCCGTGCGCGCCAGCGACACCGTGGCCCGCCTGGGCGGCGACGAATTCGTGGTGCTGGTGCCCGGCATCCGCAACGTGGACGAGGCGGTGCAGGTGGCCGAGAAGATCATCGAGGCGCTGGCCGGCGCGTTCCCGCTGGAGGGGCGCAACCTGCACATCACGCCGTCGATCGGCATCTGCGTCTATCCGGACGACGGCGGCGACGTCGAGACGCTGATGCGCCACGCCGACGCGGCCATGTACCACGCCAAGGCCAGCGGCAGGAACAATTACCAGTTCTTCACCCAGACCATGAACCTGGCGGCGGCCCGCCACTTCGAACTGGAAAGCAGCTTGCGCAGCGCGCTGGCGCAGGACCAGTTCGAACTGCACTACCAGCCCATCATGGACATCGGCACGCGCCGCCTGCACGCGATGGAGGTGCTGCTGCGCTGGCGCCGCCAGGACGGCGAGCTGGTGATGCCCGACCACTTCATCCCCATCATCGAGGAGAACGGCCTGATCGTGCCGATCGGCGAATGGGTGATGCGGACGGCGTGCCGGCAAAGCATGGCGTGGCAGCGCCAGGGCTTGCAGCCGGTGCCGCTGGCCGTCAACCTGTCGGCGCGCCAGTTCATGCACCGCGGCCTGATCGACTCGATCCGCGCCATCCTGGACGAGACGGGCATCGCGCCCGGCCTGCTCGAATTCGAGATCACGGAAACGGCGCTGATGCAGCATGGCGAACAGACGCTCGACATCCTGGGCCAGATCAACGCCATGGGCATCCGCCTGTCGATCGACGATTTCGGCACCGGCTATTCCAGCCTGGCTTACCTCAAGCGCTTCCCGGTCAAGAAGATCAAGATCGACCGCGCCTTCATCAAGGACCTGGAGCAGAGCGCCGAGGATGGCGCCATCGTGGACGCCATCATCGCGCTGTCGGGCAGCCTGCAGCTGTCGGTGGTGGCGGAAGGGGTGGAGACGGAGGGGCAGTACACGCTGCTGCAGCGCAGCGGTTGCCAGTACGCGCAGGGCTATCTGTTCTCGCAGCCGGTGCCGCACACGACGGCCCAGCTGCTGCTGCCGCGCGCCTGAGCGGGCGGCGGCGCGCCGGTCTTCAGTCGATGGTCGCGATCACGGGCGCGTGGTCGGACGGCTGCTCCCACTTGCGCGGTTCGCGGTCGATCACGCAGGCGCTGCAGCGCGCGGCCAGCGCCGGCGACAGCAGGATGTGGTCGATGCGCAGCCCCTTGTTGAGGCGGAAGCCGAGCTGGCGGTAGTCCCACCAGCTGAACGACTTGTCGGCCTGCTCGAACAGGCGGAACGCGTCCTTGAGCCCCAGTTCGTTCAGGCGCAGCAGCGCGGCCCGCTCCTGGTCCGACACCAGCACCTGGCCGGCCCAGGCCACCGGGTCGTGCACGTCGCGGTCTTCGGGGGCGATGTTGTAGTCGCCCAGCACGGCCAGTCGCGGGTATTGCTGGGCCTGCTCGTACAGCCAGTCGCGGAACGCGGCCAGCCAGCCCAGCTTGTAGCCGTATTTTTCCGAGTCCACGCTCTGGCCGTTGGGCACATAGGCGCACACCACGCGCACGTCGCCGATGGTGGCGGCCAGGATGCGCTGCTGGGCGTCCTCGTAGTGGGGATTGTTCTTGACCACGTCCGTGATCGGCAGGCGCGACAGGATGGCCACGCCGTTGTAGGTCTTCTGGCCCGTGTACGCGACCTGGTAGCCGGCCGCCTCGATGGCGGCGGCGGGGAACTTGTCGTCGGTCAGCTTGGTTTCCTGCACGCACAGCACATCGACCGGATTGGCCTCCAGCCATTTGAGCACGTGGGGCAGGCGCACGTTGAGCGAGTTCACATTCCAGGTGGCTAGTTTCATGATACGAAGATTCCTTGCGAAGTCGGTGGGGGCGTATGCCGAGCGTGCGCGCATCTTACCGCAACCACGGGCGTCGCGTGCTGCGAACGCGCATCCGTCCCCGTGATGCGGGCCGGCGCGCTGGGGAGTGGCATGAATCTGACAGGTATGCGATGATAATTATCAACAAATTGTTTAACTGTCGTGTTTTACAAAAAAACATCAAAAACCTTTGTGTCTTGACCGTCTGAGGTTCTAGAATGTTGCAAAATCGGGTAAAAGGAAAAATAATTGCCGATTATGCTTCATTGTTATCAAAATGGTACTAGAATCAGTTAACAGTGCGGTCAAACAGCAATATACTTAGACCACCAGCGTTAAAAACTTTTGTTTCCACACAGCAAGCAAATCTGTTGCAAAATAGCGTACACTATATGTTGTTGTGCGTTAATGGATGGTACTATGTGGAAATATTTGTCGTTTAACAGTGAACTATGCGCGAAGCATTTGTAAAGGAAAAAAATGCGTACTGCATTTGAAGCATGGGCGCAGAAGGATGGCCATATTGTCCGCCGGCGCGAAGACAAGCCAGACGAGTATCTGGTCTACGAAACCCAACGTCGCTGGGTCATCTGGCAGGCGGCGCTCGAACACGGCAAGACGCCGGGCGGGCGAAAGACGGCTGCGCAAAAAGCGGCCGCCGCGGAGAAGGCGGCTGTCAGCGCCCGCTCCGCCGTGCAACGGGCGCCGTCCATCAATCCGGACGAGGCCGCCGTGCGCACCCAGGTGCTCAACGAGGTGCTCGATGCGTTCTCCACCCTCGGGGGCGAGCGCGGCATGGAGGACATCCTCAAGGTGATCCAGGGCCTGAAGCAGAAACAGCAGCAGCAAGAAGTGGCCGAGGAACGGATGGCCGTCAAGAAGAACGACTGACGGCCATGCGCTTTCGTCACTACAAAGGGGGCGTCTACGAGCTCGTCTGCGAGGCGACCCTGGAGGCGGACCTGACGCCCATGATCGTGTATCGTGCGGCCGACGGTTCCGTGTGGGTGCGGCCCAAGGACGTGTTCTTTCAGCTGATCGAAGTGGACGGCGTCATGGTGCAGCGTTTTGCGCCCATCAACTGAGCGTATGCGACGCCACGCCCTTGCGATGTCGCTGGCCCTCACCCTGCTGTGCGGGGCCGCCGCCGTGCGGGCCGAGAATGTCGGCTCGGTCGATACGGCCTTCCAGCTGCTGGGCCCCGACCACAAGGTGGTGGTGGAGGTGTTCGACGATCCGCGCGTGGGTGGCGTCAGCTGCTATCTGTCGCGCGCGAAGACGGGCGGCTTCAAGGGCGCCATCGGCCTGGCCGAGGACAAGGCCGAGGCCTCCGTCGCCTGCCGCCAGGTGGGCGAGATTCATTTCAACGGCGAGCTGCCCAAGCAGGAGGAAGTGTTTTCCGAGCGGGCCTCCATCCTGTTCAAGCATGTGCGCGTGGTGCGCATGGTGGACCCCAGGCGCAACGCCCTCGTCTACCTCGTCTATTCCGATCGCCTGATCGATGGCAGCCCGAAAAACAGCGTGACGGCGGTGCCCGTTCCTGCCAATATGCCTGTGCCGCTGCGGCGCAAATAATCCCCTGTCGCGGACCGCGTTCCGCCCTGTTCGAGGCTTACCATGTACCGACCCGCCGCCCGCTTATCCCGGGCCTCGCTGGCGTCGCTGGCCCTGCTGGCCGGCTGCGCCACCCTGACCGAATCGACCCAGCAGGACGTGCTGGTGCAAACCATCCTGGACAACCATGAACTGTCGGGCGTGGGCTGTGTGCTCTACAACGACGTGGGCAAATGGTTCGTCACCACCCCGGCGCGCCTCACCCTCCGCAAGAGCGCGGGGCCGCTGCGCATCGATTGCCGCAAGGACGGCGGCGACTGGGCCTACGAGAAAGTGGAATCGAAGGTCAACGCCACCCTGTGGGGCAACGTGGTGCTGACGGCGGGCGCCGGCTATTTCGTCGACCGCAACACGGGCGCGGGATTCGACTATCCGTCCACGCTGACGGTCACCATGCACAAGGGCGACGCGGGGGAGGGCTTGCCGTCGCCACCGGCCGGCGTGACGGTGTTCTGACGATGCCAACAAAAATGGCGAACCGGCCGGGCCGGTTCGCCATGCGTCACGATGCTACGCGCGGGTGTCTCAGGCGCGGTTGATCAGGAAGTTGCTCAGCAGCGGCACGGGGCGGCCGGTGGCGCCCTTGGCGCCGCCCGACTTCCAGGCCGTGCCGGCGATGTCGAGGTGGGCCCAGGTGTACTTGCGGGTGAAGTTCTCCAGGAACGCGGCCGCCGTGCACGAGGCGCCGCCCGGCGTGCCGATGTTGGCCAGGTCGGCGAAGTTGGACTTCAGCTGCTCGTTGTACTGCTCACCGATCGGCAGACGCCATGCCGTGTCGCTGGCGGCCTTGCCGGCGGCCAGCAGTTCGGCGGCCAGCTTCTCGTGGGCTTCGTCGTCGCGCGTGAACAGGCCGCTGTTGTGGTGGCCCAGCGCCACGATGCAGGCGCCCGTCAGCGTGGCGATGTCGACCACGGCGGCCGGCTTGAAGCGCTCGGCGTAGGTCAGCGCGTCGCACAGCACCAGACGGCCTTCGGCGTCGGTGTTGAGGATCTCGATGGTCAGGCCGCTCATCGAGGTGACGATGTCGCCCGGCTTGGTGGCGCGGCCCGACGGCATGTTCTCGCAGGCGGCGATCACGCCGATCACGTTCAGCTTCAGGTTCATCTCGCCGATGGCGCGGAAGGTGCCCAGCACCGACGCGGCGCCGCCCATGTCGTACTTCATCTCGTCCATGCCGGCGCCGGCCTTGAGCGAAATGCCGCCGGTGTCGAAGGTGATGCCTTTACCGACCAGCACCACGGGCGCGTCCTTGGACTTGCCGCCCATGTGCTTGATGACGATGAATTTCGGCGGCTGCTCGCTGCCGTTGGTGACCGACAGGAAGCTGTTCATCTTCAGCGATTCGAGCTGCTTGCGGTCCAGGATCTCGACGTCGAACTTGTACTCCTTGCCCAGCTTCTTGGCCGTGTCGGCCAGGTAGGTCGGGGTGCAGACGTTGGCCGACAGGTTGCCCAGTTCCTTGGTCAGGTCCATGCCGTTGGCGATGGCGATGGCCTGCGCCAGCGCCAGTTTGGTGCCGGCGTTGTTCGGCACGGCCAGCGCGATCTTCTTCACGCCGGTCGGCGCCGGGTCCTTCTTGCTCTTCTGGCCGTCGGTGCGGAACACGGCTTCATGCGCCGACTGCACCACGTTGCGGATGGCCCACTGCACATCGCGCTCTTTCACTTCCTCCATCGGTAGTGCGATAATGGCGTCGCTCGCGCCCAGCGTGGCGAAAACCTTGAGGGTGGCGCCCACGGCGCTGGCGAAGTTCTTTTCGCTGGCAGTGTCGTCGCTGCCCAGGCCCACCAGCAGCACACGCTCGGCCGCCGCGCCTTTCACGTCGCGCAGCAGCAGCGTGCTGCCGGCCTTGCCCGTGATGTCGCCGGACTTGAGGGCGGCAGTGATTTCACCGGCGCCATCGAGCGCCTTGGCGGCGGCCGACAGCTTCTTGTTCTCGAAAACCGCAACGGCAACGCAGCCGGCCTTGGCCGACGCGATGGTGTTTTTTGTGTCGAATGCTTTTATGCTAAAGTCCATTGGATTCTCCGTGTCGTATGCTTTTCATGCGCGCCTTGTGGGCCGCGGCATCTTACTAAACCTAAGGATGCGTGGTTTCGCATCCTTAACTACCGAATTATAAAGCTTCGAATGATCTTTCAACGTGCCCTTCAACGCGAGATGGCCAGTGCGGCCGGGGCGACCTTCACCGTGTTGTTCAGTATTTCCGTCACCTGGACCCTGATCACCATCCTTGGCAAGGCCGCCGGCGGCAAGGTCGCATCGGGCGACGTGCTGGCCCTGATCCTGTTCGCGGCCTTGAATTATCTGCCAACTATCCTGATCCTCACCAGCTTTATTTCGGTGCTGATGGTGGTCACGCGCAGCTACCGCGATTCCGAGATGGTGGTGTGGTTCGCCTCGGGCCTGAGCCTGACCAAGTGGATACGCCCGGTGCTCAACTTCGGCCTGCCGATGGTGCTGCTGACGGCCATGCTCAGTTTCGTCGCCACCCCGTGGGCCAAGCAGAAAAGCTCGGAATACATCGAGCGCTTCGAGAAGCGCGAGGACCTGCAGAAGGTCTCGCCCGGCCAGTTCCGCGAATCGGCGTCCACCAACCGCATCTTCTTCGTGGAAGGGGCGGACGGCAAATCGCCGGTGGTGCAGAACGTATTCGTCAACACGGTGGACGAGCATGGCACGGCCGTCATCGTGGCGCGTGAAGGGGTGATCACCACGGCCCAGAACGGGGAACGCTATCTGGTGCTGAAGAACGGCCGCCGCTACCAGGGCATGCCGGGGCAGGCCGATTTCCAGACCATGGAGTTCGAGCGCTACAGCATGCGCGTGGCCAACCATGCGCAGGATCTGGAATCCGACCATAGCGCCGACGCGCTCACCACCATGGCGTTGATGAAGCTGACCAGCAACGAGGCGCGCGCCGAACTGTTGTGGCGCATCGCCTCGCCGATGACGTGCCTGGTGTTGATCCTGCTGGCCATCCCGCTCGGCTTCGTCAATCCGCGCGCCGGCAGTTCCGCCAATCTGATCATCGCGCTGCTGGTGTTCTTCAGCTACAGCAACCTGGTCAAGCTGTTCGAGGCCAGCGTCAAGCAGGGCCGCTTCGGCTTCGCGCTGTCGTGGTGGCCGCTGCATGTGATCGCGGCGCTGGCCGTGCTGGGCCTGTTCGCGTGGCGTTTGAACCTGAACCACCGCTACCATCCGCTGGCGCTGCTGGCGGCCTTCAAGCGCGGCGGCGCGCGCAAGGAAGGCGCCGACAAATGAAAATACTGCAGCGTTATTTCGCCGTCTCCATCCTGCAGGCGGTGGCCTTTGTGCTGGTGGCCTTCCTGGCCCTGCAGGCGTTCATGGACCTGACGGGCGAACTGCCGTCGATCGGCAAGAATGGCTACGCGATCCAGCACGCCTTCCTGTATGTGCTGATCCTGTTGCCGGGCCATGTGTACGAGGTGATGCCGCTGGCGGCGCTGATCGGCACCATCTACACGATGGCGCAATTCGCCTCCACCTCCGAGTTCACCATCATGCGCGCCTCCAGCATGTCGACCGGGATGGTGGCGTGGATGCTGGCCAAGATCGGCGTGGTGCTGGTGATCGTCACCTTCATCTTCGGTGAACTGATCGCGCCGCGCACGGCGCCCATCGCCGACAAGATCAAGCTGACGGCGCGCGGCGCGGCCGTCTCGGGCGAATTCCGCTCGGGCATGTGGACCAAGGATATTGTCAAGAGCGACGGCATGACGGGTACGGTGACGGGCTCGCGCTTCTTCAACGTGCGCGAGGTGCGGCCCGACGGCCAGCTGGCCGACGTCAAGCTGTACGAGTTCGACACCAACTTCCGCCTGCGCTCGCTCACGCTGGCCAAGAGCGCCACCTACCAGGGCAACAACACCTGGCGCCTGGCGGACGTGACGGAGAATCTGTTCACCAATTCCGCGCTGCTCAAGCCGGGCAGCGAGGCCAATGTCGAGAACCATTACGCGCAGGCGTCGAGCGCCGTCACCACGCGCCACAGCGACACGCTGGACCTGGTGTCGGAGATCACGCCCAAGATCCTGTCCGTGTCCGGCGCCGATCCGGACCGCATGTCGGCCAACGAGCTGGCCGTGTACACGCGCCACCTGCAGGAGAACAAGCAGGAGACGGAGCGCTTCAAGATCGCGTTCTGGAAAAAGCTGTTCGATCCGCTGGCCATCTTCGTGCTGATGGCGCTGGCGCTGCCGTTCGCCTACCTGCACACGCGCGCCGGCGGAGTGAGCCTGAAGATTTTCGTCGGCATCATGATCGGCGTGAGCTTCCTGCTGATCAACACCCTGTTTTCGCATCTGGGCCTGCTTAGCACCTGGCCCGCCATCGTGACGGCGATCGCCCCGAGCGCCTTGTTCCTGCTGCTGGCGCTGGGCGCCTTGTGGTGGGTGGAGAGACATTGATGACCAAGCGTGCCCTGATCCTGTTCGCCCACGGCGCCCGCGCAGCGTCCTGGGCCGCCCCGTTCGAGCGCCTGCGCGCGCTGGCGCAGGCGCGCATGCCCGACGTGCGCGTGTCGCTGGCCTTCCTGGAATTCATGACGCCGCAGTTGCCCGACCTGGTGCCGGAACTGGTGCGCGGCGGCGTCACGCGGATCACGGTGGTGCCCGTGTTCCTGGGGCAGGGCGGTCACGTGCTGCGCGACCTGCCGCTGATGGTGGAGCAGTTGCGCGCCGCCCATCCGGAGGCATCCATCAGCGTGGCCGAAGCGGCCGGCGAGAACGCGGCCGTGCTCAATGCGATTTGCGACTACTGCCTTAGCGCGCTGGACCAGCCCTGATTCGCGCTGATTCGCGCTGAATTGCGCTGAATTGCGCTGATTTTTTCAGCGCTTATTTGGCGGCGCGGCGTTTTAATGTGATTTCGAACAGCTTGGGCCACTGCTTGCCCGTCACGAACAGGCGGTTGCTGGCCGGGTCGTAGGCGATGCCGTTGAGGACATCGTCCGGCCCCATCTGTTTGCGCTCGGCCCGCAGCAGGGGACTCAGGTCGATCCAGCCCACCACGTTGCCGCTGGCCGGGTCGATGCGGGCGATCACGTCCGTCTGCCAGATGTTGGCGTAGATCTCGCCGTTGACCCATTCGAGCTCGTTGATCTGGTCCACCGGCACGCCGTTCACGGTGATGGCGATGCGCCGCGTTTCGCGCAGCGTGGCCGGGTCGAGCAGGCGCAGTTCGTTGCTGCCGTCGCTCATGATCAGCTGTTTGCCGTCCTGGGCCAGGCCCCAGCCTTCACCCGGATACGAGAACGTGCGTTTGAGTTTGAAGCTGGCCAGGTCGAACACATAACCGACCTGCGTCTGCCACGTGATGCCGACCAGCTCATTGCCCCACACCGTCATGCCTTCGCCGAACACGTCGGCCGGCAGGTTCGCCTGCTGCAGCACGCGGCCCGTCTCCAGGCTCACCTTGCGGATCGACGAGCGGCCGTGCATGCCGGTGCTCTCGTACAGGAAGCCGTCGCGGTACAGCAGCCCCTGCGTGAACGCTTGCGGGTCGTGCGGATAGGTGTGGACGACGGTGATGTCGTAGACGGGAATGGTGTCGGCCAGCGCCGGCGCGGCCACGGGGCCGAGCATCAAGGCCGCGCACAGCAGCCATTTGGACATTGCCGGTTTCAGACCGATTTCACGCACCATACCCACTGCCGCCTCCCAGGCTGAACGAAAGCGCCCATTATACGGGCCGGCGCGGTGTCGGTTAAGTTACGGTGCGGTTAAGTTCAGGCGCGCTGCTGTAACGCGTCGACGGCGGCGGCGATGGCGGCGGCGACGTCGGCCGCCTGATGGCTGCGCATCTTCATCGCGTCGCCCAGCATGACGAGCACGGGGCCGTGGGACGGACCGAGGCCGTGGGCCAGGGAAGCGAGCGTCAGGCGGCGGATGCGCTGGTCGGGGCGGCTGCAATTCTCGATCACCACCACCGGCGTGTCGGGCCGGCGGCCCTGGGCCAGCATGCGGGCGGCGGTGGCCGTCGCCTCGCGTCCACCCATGTACTGCACCAGCGTGTCGGTGTCGGGGATGGCGTCGTGGTCGCTGTGTTCGGGCGCCGTGCTGGAGGTGAAGAAGGCCACGCTGCGGGCCACGCCGCGCTTGGTCAGCGGCTGTCTGGTGGCGGCGGCGGCGGCCAGCGCGGTGGTGATGCCGGGCACCACCTCCACGTCGATGCCGGCTTCCTCCAGCGCGCGCAACTCCTCGTCGGCGCGGCCGAACAGCATCGGGTCGCCGCCCTTGAGGCGCACCACCAGCGCGTGCTTGCGGGCGTTGTCGACAAGTTGCTTGTTGATGAACTGCTGGGCGGTGGAGAGCTGGCCGCAGCGTTTGCCGACCAGGATTTTTTCCGCCTGCGGGCACAGCGCCAGCATCTCGTCCGTCACCAATGCGTCATGCAGCACCACATCGGCCTGCGCCAGCAGGCGCGCGCCGCGCAGCGTCATGAGATCCTGGGCGCCGGGACCGGCGCCGATCAGGTAGACTTTTCCGGGAGCTGGCATGGCTGTGTCTCCTTAAGCTGCGTCGCCCAGGCGGATCATGCCGGCCGCCACGGTCTGGTGGGTCACTTCATCGATCAGGATGAAGGCGCCCGTCGCGCGGATGTCGGCATAGGCGTCGGCCGCCAGCGGCTGCTGCACGTTCACCGAGATGCGGGCGATGTCGTTCAGCTTCAGGCCGTCGGCGCTGTGGCGCTGCTGGGTGTTGATGTCCAGCACCGAGTCGATGGCCGTCACCTTGGCGCCGGTCTGGCGCGTGCCGTGCTTGATCCAGTACTTGCGGCGCAGGTCCAGCGGCTCGTCCGACATCCAGCACACGTCCGCGTTGAGCGTCTTGAGCAGGGTGGCCGGCTGTTCGGCGCCGGCCAGCAGGTCGCCGCGCGAAATGTCCAGGTGCTCGTTCAGCAGCAGCGTGACCGACTGGCCCACCACGGCCGACTGGTGCGAACCTTCCAGCGTGACGATGTCCTTGACAGTGGCGCTCTGGCCCGACGGCTGCACCACCAGCTTGTCGCCCACGCTGACCTTGCCCGCCTCGATGCGGCCCATGTAGCCGCGGAAGTCGTTGGCCTCGTGGCCGTTGTGGCGCGCCACCAGCTGCACCGGGAAGCGGAACGGCGCGTTGTGCGATTCGTCGTACACGGACAGCGATTCGAGCAGCTCGATCAGGGTCGGGCCCTGGTACCAGGCCAGCTTGTCGCTCTTTTCCACCACGTTGTCGCCGGTCAGGGCCGACAGCGGGATGGCGGTGATGTCCTTCAGGCCCAGCGTGGCGGCGAACTCGCCGTAGGCCTTGACGATGCGGTCGTAGACGGACTGGTCGTAGTCCACCAGGTCCATCTTGTTGACGGCCACCACCACGTGCTCGATCTGCAGCAGGTGGGCGATGGTGGAGTGGCGCTTGGTCTGGATCAGCAGGTCCACGCCGCCGTCCTCGCGCAGCTTGACCTTGGACACGTCGATCAGGATGATGACCGCGTCGGCGGTCGAGGCGCCCGTCACCATGTTGCGCGTGTACTGCTCGTGACCCGGCGTGTCGGCGATGATGAACTTGCGCTTGGGCGTCGCGAAGTAGCGGTAGGCCACGTCGATCGTGATGCCTTGCTCGCGTTCCGCCTCCAGGCCGTCCGTCAGCAGCGACAGGTCGACCGTGTCGCCCACGGTGCGTTTGTGCTTGGAGCGCGACATGGCGTCCAGCTGGTCGGCGAAGATGCCTTTGCTGTCGAACAGCAGGCGGCCGATCAAGGTGCTCTTGCCGTCGTCGACGGAACCGGCGGTGATGAAGCGCAGCAGTCCGCGTTCGTTCAATTTATCAGTGTTTGCGTTCATCAGAAATATCCTGCTTTTTTACGTTTTTCCATCGAGGCTTCGGAGGTCTGGTCGTCCATCCGGGTGGCGCCGCGTTCGGTGATCTGGGTGATGGCCGTCTCGGCGATGATCGCCTCCACCGTCGCCGCGTCCGAGGACACGGGGCAGGTGCACGAGATGTCGCCCACGGTGCGGAAGCGCACCACCTGGGTTTCCACCGTCTCGCCTTCGCGCGGCGGGGTCAGGTCCGTCAGCGGCACCAGCAGGCCGTTGCGCGGGATGACCTGGCGCTCGTGGGCGAAATAGATCGGCGGCAGTTCCAGCTTTTCGCGCGCGATGTACTGCCACACGTCCAGTTCGGTCCAGTTCGAGATCGGGAACACGCGCATGTTCTCGCCGGGGTGGACTCGGGTGTTATACAGGTCCCACAGTTCGGGGCGCTGCGATTTCGGATCCCAGGCGCCGAATTCGTCGCGGAACGAGAAGATGCGTTCCTTGGCGCGGGCCTTTTCCTCGTCGCGGCGGGCGCCGCCGATGCAGGCGTCGAATTTGTGTTCGGCGATGGTTTCGAGCAGCGTGACGGCCTGCGCGGCGTTGCGCGAATCGGTGGCCGGGTTACGCAGGCGCACCGTGCCGCGCTTGATGGAATCCTCCACCGAGCCGACGATCAGGCGTTCGCCCAGTTCGGCCACGCGCTTGTCGCGGAAGGTGATCACTTCCGGGAAGTTGTGGCCGGTGTCCACGTGCACCAGCGGGAACGGGAATTTACCGGGGCGGAAGGCCTTCTCGGCCAGGCGCAGCAGCACCACCGAGTCCTTGCCGCCCGAGAACAGCAGGGCGGGGTTGGCGCATTCGGCCGCCACTTCGCGCATGATGTGGATGGCTTCCGATTCGAGCGCATCGAGGTGGCGCGCATTGACGTCGCCGAGGCCGCGCACGGCGGTGTTATCAACTAGAGCATTCATTAGACTGTGCCTATCTTCTTGATTCTGTGTCTGTCTGTGTGGCTTATGCGGCCACGGATTTGATGCGTACCAGCTTGCCGTCCACCAGGTGCAGGCCGCACTCCTTCGAGTCCGGATTCTCCCACCACCAGCGGCCGGCGCGCACATCCTCGCCCGGCTCGATGGCGCGGGTGCAGGGCGCGCAGCCGATCGATGGATAACCCTGGTCGTGCAGCGCATTGTAAGGCACGTTGTTGGCGCGGATGTAATCCCACACATCCTGCTCCGACCAGTCGGCCAGCGGGTTGAACTTGACCATGCCGTGGGCCGCGTCGTCCTCCTGCACGTGCAGCTCGGCGCGGGTGGCCGACTGCGCGCGGCGCTGCCCCGTCACCCAGGCCTTGTTGCCGGCCAGGGCGCGGCCCAGCGGTTCGACCTTGCGGATGCGGCAGCATTCGCGCCGCATCTCGACGCTGTCGTAGAACGCGTTCAGGCCGTTCTGCGCCACGTAGGCTTCCACCGCCTCCGGCTGCGGGCGGTACAGCGCGATCTCGTAGCCGTAGGTGTCCTTGACCTTGTCCAGCATGGCCAGCGTTTCAGGATGCAAGCGGCCGGTCTCCAGCGAGAAGATCCCGATGGGCAGTTTGGCCTTTAAAATCAGGTCGGTCAAGACCATGTCCTCGGCCGCCAGGCTGGACGCGAATACGGCCGGCGTGAACTCGGCGGCGATGCGCGCCAGCGTGGCGTTGGTGGCCGATACGAGGGATGTCAGATCGCTCATGGATTCTCCTGTCAGATGCCGAAACCGACGTCGGTGCCGGCATTGGCCGCGCCCACTTCGCGCAGATGGCGGCGGAACAGCGGCAGTTTCTGGTCCACCGAGGCCTGGTAGGTCTCCGAGAAATCGGTCAGCCCTTTCAGCGCGTCGTGGATGTTGCGGTCGGGGCGGGTGGCGAAGGCGTCAAAGCCCACGCGGTGCATCGAGAACAGCTGGTCGCGCAGCACGTCGCCGATGGCGCGCAGTTCGCCCTGGTAGCCCAGGCGGGTGCGCAGGTTGTAGGCGATCGAATAGCCGCGGCCGTCGGTGAACTTGGGGAAGTCCACCGCCACCAGGGCGAAGCGGCCCAGGTCCTCGCGCAGCGCCTCGGGGCGCTCGTCGCTGGCGATCCAGACGCCGATCTCGCCGGCGGCGGCGCGCGCGGCCAGGGCCTCGCGCTGGGCCAGCCACACGGCTTGCGGCACGATCACTTTGCCGGCCGGGACGGCCACGCTGGCCGGCTCGGGGGCGGTTTCGCCTTCGGCCGCTTCGGTGCGCAGCACGAACCAGTCGTCTTCGACCACGGCGCGCTGTTTGATGATCAGGTTTTTCACAGCTTCAGGCATATTCATCTTCTCCAATCAGTCGGCCGGCGTCGGCAATCGGCGTGGCGTACACGTGTTCCTTGAACGGGGCCACGCCGATGCGCGCCACCGTGTCGGCGAAGTGTTCGTCCTCAAAGCGCTCGCGCAGGTAGACCTGCAGCAGGCGGTCTATCACTTCCGGCATTTGCAGCGCCGAGAACGAGGGGCCGATGATCCTGCCGATGGCCGCGTTGTTGCCTTGCGCGCCGCCGATCGAGACCTGGTACCATTCGCTGCCGTCCTTGTCCACGCCCAGCACGCCGATGCTGCCCACGTGGTGGTGGCCGCAGGCGTTGATGCAGCCCGAGATGTTCAGTTCGATCTCGCCGATGTCGTGCTGGTAGTCGATGTTGTCGAAGCGCTCGGCGATGGCGGCGGCGATCGGGATCGACTTGGCGTTGGCCAGCGAGCAGAAGTCGCCGCCGGGGCAGCAGATCATGTCGGTCAGCAGGCCGATGTTGGGGGTGGCCAGCGCGTGCGCCTTGGCTTCCTGCCACACCTTGAACAGCTGCGATTGCTCGACGTCGGCCAGGATGATGTTCTGCTCGTGCGTGACGCGCAGCTCGCCGAAGCTGTAGCGGTCGGCCATGTCGGCCATGAAGTCCATCTGCTCGGCGGTGGCGTCGCCCGGCGGCACGCCGGTCTTTTTCAGCGACAGGATCACGGCCGCGTAGCCGGGCACCTTGTGCGGACGCACGTTGCGCTTGAGCCAGTTGGCGAAGGCCTTGCTGTCCGCATGCTCGGCCTGCACGTCGAGGTTGGGCAGGGTCTTGTAGGCGGGCGGCTGGAAGTAGGCCATCACGCGCGCCATTTCCTCGTCCGTCAGCGTTTCCGGGCCGTCCTTCAGGTCTTGCCATTCCTCTTCCACCTGGCGCGCGAATTCCTCCACGCCCAGCGCCTTCAGCAGGATCTTGATGCGGGCCTTGTACTTGTTGTCGCGGCGGCCGTACTGGTTGTAGACGCGCATCACGGCGGCGGTGTAGGTCAGCAGGTGGCGCCATGGCAGGAATTCGCGGATCACGCTGCCCAGGATGGGCGTGCGGCCCAGGCCGCCACCGGCCATGAACTTGAAGCCGATCTCGCCTTGCTCGTTGCGCACCACGGTCAGGCCGATGTCGTGCACGGCGATGGCGGCGCGGTCTTCCACGGCGCCGTTGATGGCGACCTTGAATTTACGCGGCAGGGCGATGAATTCTGGGTGGAAGGTGCTCCACTGGCGCAGCACTTCGGCGTACGGGCGCGGGTCGATGATCTCGTCGGCGGCCACGCCGGCGAACGGGTCGGACGTGGTGTTGCGGATGCAGTTGCCCGAGGTCTGGATGGCGTGCATCTGCACCGAGGCCAGTTCGGTCAGGATGTCGGGCGTCTGCTCCAGCTCGATCCAGTTGAACTGGATGTTCTGGCGCGTGGTGAAGTGGCCATAGCCGCGGTCGTACTTGCGGGCGATGTGGGCGAACATGCGCATCTGCTTCGATGCCAGCAGGCCGTACGGCACGGCGATGCGCATCATGTAGGCGTGGCGCTGCATGTACAGGCCGTTTTGCAGGCGCAATGGCAGGAATTCGGCTTCGGTCAGCTCATCGGCCAGGCGGCGCCGCACCTGGTCGCGGTACTGGGCGATGCGTTCGCGCACGATGAGGTGGTCGTATTGATCGTATTGGTACATATTCTTCCCAAAAATTTGCTTGCTGGAGTGCCGGCACGTTCAGTGTAGGAGGAAATGCCGCATTTTCGAGCCGGTCACACCGGAAAATCGGTGTCACTCTTGCAACGAAGCCGTACAGCCATCCCCAAACTAGCTGCAATAGTAATAAACTTCGTCTTTATTCCATACGACTTAGTCTTTATTTGCTTATATACGTATTCGGTATAAGCTAGCGCGCACACCACTTTTCGACGCGATTCCGGGGATCCGACCTGCAATGAACCTTCACCAACTGCGCTTCGTGCGCGAAGCCGTCCGCCAAAACTATAACCTGACCGACGCGGCCAAGGCCTTGTTCACGTCGCAGCCCGGGGTGTCCAAGGCCATCATCGAGCTGGAGGAGGAGTTGGGCGTGGACATCTTCACGCGCCACGGCAAGCGCATCCGCGGCTTGACGGAGCCGGGCCGGCTGGTGCTCCAATCGGTCGAGCTGATCATGCAGGAGATCGACAGCCTCAAGCGCATCGGCAAGGAGTACGCGGCCCAGGACAGCGGCAGCTTCACCATCGCCACCACCCACACCCAGGCCCGCTACACCCTGCCCAAGGTGGTGCAGGCGTTTATGCAGAAGTTCCCCAAGGTGCGCTTGTCTTTACTGCAAGGCAATCCGCAGCAGATCGCCGACATGGTGCAGCGCGACCAGGCCGACCTGGCCATCGCCACCGAATCGATCGCGTCCATCAACGGCCTGATCACGCTGCCATGTTACCAGTGGGAGCACGTGGTGGTGGTGCCGCCCGAGCATCCGCTGCTCAAGTCCAAGTCCATCACGCTGGAGGAAATTGCCGCTTTCCCCATCATCACCTACGATAGCGCCTTCGCCGGGCGCAGCAAGATCGACCACGCGTTCACGCTGCGCGGCCTGAAACTGGACGTGCTGCTGGAGGCCATCGACGCCGACGTGATCAAGACTTATGTCGAGCTGGGCATGGGCATTGGTATCATAGCGGGCATGGCGTTCGACGCCGAACGCGACAAGAACCTGCGCGCCATCTCGGCCGGCCACCTGTTCGGCATGAACGTGTCGCGCGTGGCCGTCAAGCAGGGCGCCTATTTGCGCAGCTACATCTACACGTTCATCGAACTGCTCACGCCCACGCTCAACCGCAAGTTGATCGAGCAAGCCATGAGTGGCGAAAAGGACAATTACGAACTGTGAAATACCAGCATCACCTGAAATTTGAGAAAAGAGCTTCAATATGATTACCAATCAGCTGGCCCAATACTACGCCGTCAACGCTGACAATTACGACCAGGTCTACGCCGACGAGGCCCGCTTCGACGACCTTGACGATCTGCAGGAGATGATCGCCGAGCTGCTGGAAGGGCACACGGTGCTGGAACTGGCCTGCGGCACCGGCTACTGGACCGAGCTGATCGCCGACGTGGCCGCCTCGGTGCACGCCACCGACGTGGTGCCGGAGATGCTGGCGCTGGCGCGCACGCGCGAACTCGACGACGAGATCGTCAGCTTCGGCGAGCTCGACGCGCTGAACCTGCCCGACAGCGTGGGCCAGTACACGGCCGTGTTCGCCGCCGGCTGGTGGTGCCACGTGCGCCGCGAGGACCAGGACAAATACCTCAAGCAGCTGCGCGCCAAGTTCGGCAAGGATGTGCTGCTGGTGCTGCTCGACAGCAGCTATGTGGACGGCAGCACCACCGTCATCGCCCGCACGGACGCGGAGGGCAACACCCACCAGATCCTGACGGCCGACGATGGCCAGCGCTACGAGGTGTTGATGAACTATCCCAAGGACAGCGCGCTGCGCAAGCGCCTGGCGCCGCACGCGCGCGAAATCCGCATCGAGCGGCTCGAATATTACTACCTGCTGAGCTGCCGCCTGAAGTAAGCGCCTAGCACGCTTTATCCCGGCAAAAAAGCCGCTGACGCTCCGCGCAGCGGCTTTTTTGTTGTCAACCGCGTAAATGACGTGAAATTACAACAAAATAGCCGATGTCACATTGTTGAAGTATTTGGCGGGCAAGATTCGCCCCGTGGATTCATTTACCCCCACTCTTTCAACTTACATAGAGAACTTCAAGTGAAAAAACTTACTCTGGCAGCAATGATCATCGCCGGCTTCGCGGCCACCGCGCACGCCCAATCGAACGTCACCGTCTACGGCCTGGTTGATGCCGGTCTGGTCAGCGAGCGTGGCGGCGCCGCCGGCAGCGTGACCAAAGTGACCAGCGGCATCGGCAGCCAGTCGCGTCTGGGCTTCAAGGGCACCGAGGACCTGGGCAGCGGCCTGTCGGCCATCTTCCAACTGGAAACCGGCGTCAAGATCGACGACGGCCAACTGGACAGCAGCAACGCCATCTTCAACCGCCTGGCCTACGTCGGCCTGAAGTCGAAGGAAGCCGGCGCCCTGACCCTGGGCCGCCAGTACACGATGCTGTACAACGCCATGAGCCAGGTGGCCGACCCGTTCGGCGCCGGCTATGCCGGCAGCATCAAGAACCTGTTCGCCGCCAAGGGCGCCAACACCCGCACCAGCAACGCCATCGTGTACGTGTCGCCTAACTTCGACGGCTTCTCGGTCGAAGGTCTGTATGCGCTGGGCGAGCAGGCCGGCAGCACCACCGCCGGCCGCCAGTTCGGCCTGGGCCTGAACTATGCCAACGGCCCGCTGACCGCGCGCCTGGTGTACAACAACAAGAACACCGACGTGGTGGGCAAGCCGACCATGGACACCTCGCGCAACACCCTGTTCGCGGCCAACTATGACTTCCACGTCGTCAAGGCCTTCTTCGCCTACGGCGCCGACAAGGGCCCGTTCAGCGCCGAGCTGCCAGTCGCCAACGCCTTCGGCTACAAGACCGCGCCCGTGGCCAGCAAGGACAGCAACGAGCTGCTGATCGGCGCCCAGGTGCCGGTGACGGCCAACGACGTGATCATGGCGTCGTACATGCGTAAGAACGACAAGACCGTTCTGAACCAGGATGCGGACCAGTGGGCCATCGGCTACTCGCACCTGCTGTCGAAGCGTACCAACGCCTACGTTGCCTACGCCAAGATCAAGAACAAGAACGGCGCTGGCTACACCGTTGGCAACAACAACGAAGCCGGTTCGGGCGACAAGGCCTTCAACGTCGGCATCCGTCACGCGTTCTAAGCAGCTTGGCTGAAGGTGGGCGGGCCGGCATGGCCGCCCCCTTTGCATGCTGACGCGCCGCCCGGCCCAGGCCCGGCGGCGCGTTGCGTTTACGCGGGCAGCGGCAGGCTGATGTCGATGTGGGTGCCGCCGTTGCTGGTGATGGCGATGTCGCCGTCAATGGCCCACACCCGCTCGCGCATGCCGATCAGGCCGAACGAGGAGGCCTTGTCCATGTCCTGCTCGGCGATGCCGCGGCCATCGTCCTGGATGGCGATGCGCAGGGTGTCGTTGCGCCGGCGCAGCATCAGCGAGACATTGCGGGCCTGGGCATGGCGCACGATGTTGGTCAGCGCCTCCTGCACGATGCGGAAAATGGCCGTGCTGACGTTATCGTCCAGCACCAGTTCCTCCTCGCTGGCGTCGAGCGTGCAGGCGATGCCGTGGCGGGCCACGAAATCCTGGCGCATGCTGTCGAGGGCGAAATACAGCCCGCCTTCGTCCAGCGCGCGCGGGCGCAGGTTGCTGGCGATGCGGCGCAGCGAGGTGATGGCCGACAGCAGTACCTCGTCCATGCTGGTCAGCAGCCTGCTGGCGGCGTCGTTGGCGGGCGGTTGTTGCTGGAGCAGGGTCAGGTCCATGCGCAGCGTGGCCAGCAGCTGGCCCAGGTCGTCGTGCAGTTCGCGCGCGATGTGGGTGCGCTCCTCCTCGCGGATGGTTTGCAGGGCCGCCGACAGTTCACGCAACTGGGTGTAGGACTGTTCCAGCTTTTGCTGCACCTGTTTGCGCTCGGTCACGTCGCGCAGGATGATGGTGTGGATCTGGCGCCCGTCTTCCGTCAGGCTGGACAGCGAGCCCTCCAGCGGGAAGTATTGACCGCTCGCCTTGAGGCCGGTGACGGCATAGTCGCTGGCACGTCGGCCTTTCATGCGCAGCCGGATGCCGGTGGCGCCGAAATACTGGAGTTGCGGACCGTCGGGCAGGGCGCGCTGTTCGCGCGGGATGAACTGTTGTAGCGAGGCGCCTTCCATCGCCAGGACGGTGGTGCCGAACATGGCGGCGGCCGAGGGATTGGCCAGCACGATGGTCTGGTCGTCGTCGGTGGAAATGATGGCGTCGCTGGCGTGCTGGATGATGCTGCGGCTGCGGTTGCCGGCATCGGCCGCCGGCCGGCGCGACTGGCGCAGCGGCACGGCCATCCGCCGGGCCAGCCGCGCACCCAGCAGCAGCAACGCGGCCAGCGCGGACAGGGCCAGGGGCCAGGGGGTTTTTCCGGTCATGTTCATGGCGCGCATCCTTGCCGCCGGAGAGGGCGGCCGTGCGTGTCACACTAATACAGGGTGGGCCAGCGGTGTTGAGCTGACGCAGAAGGACGCGGCAGCCTACATTTGCTTGAACAGGTGCAGGAAGCTGCGGCTCACTTCCAGCTTGTCCGGCTTGCCCTTGATCATGACCAAGTGGCGGCCGCGGATGTCGCGCGTGACGCCTTCGATGGCGTTGACGTTGACCAGCGTGGCGCGGTGGATCTGCCAGAACAGCGACGGATCGAGCTCCTCGGCCAGGTCGCGCACGGGTTTGCGGATCAGCGCTTCATAGCGGTCGGTCTGCACGCAGGTGTATTTCTCGTCGGAGCGGAAGAACAGGATTTCTTCCACCGGGATCATGCGCAAGTCCTGGCCGATGCTGGCCTGTATCCACTGCAGGTAGCTGGGCTTGGGCGCCGTGATCTTTTCGGCCAGCTGCGACAGCATGGCCGTCACGCTGGCGTTCATGTCGGATTCCGGCTTGGACAGCCGCGTCTTCAGGCGGTCGACCGTGATCTGCAGGCGCTCGGGTTCGGGCGGTTTGAGCACGTAGTCGACGGCGCCGCGCTCGAAGGCCTCGACGGCGTAGGCGTCATAGGCCGTCACGAACACGATGTGGCTTTTGTTGCCGATGGCGCTGGCCGCTTCCATGCCGGTCTTGCCGGGCATGCGGATGTCGAGGAAGGTGAAGTCGGGCTTCATCTGGTCGACCAGTTCGATGGCTTCCTCGCCGTTCTTGGCTTCGCCGATAATGTCCAGCTCGGGCCACACCTGGTTCAGGCGCATGCGCAGCTGGTCGCGCATCAAACGTTCATCGTCGGCAAGGATTGCGGTTGGCATGATGGTGAAGTTGTAAAATTAAGGTGTTAATTATTCAACGAAACGATGTAAGAATCAATCGTCGCCGTCTTTCGTGTTGCCCTTTATTTCGCTAACTGGTAGGGCACTTCAATGGTCGCGATCACGCCGGTGGGGCTGTTGGCGGCGATCAGCAGCTGGGCCTGGTCGCCGTGCAGCAGTTTCAAGCGTTCGCGGATGGTCATCAGTCCCAGGCCGGTGCCGTCGCTGGGGACGGCGCCAAAGCCGAGCCCATCGTCGGTGACGATCACGCGCAACTTGTTGTGCGCCACTTCCGCCCGCACTTTCAGCGTGCCGCCCTCGGGCTTGGCTTCCAGGCCGTGCTTGATGGCGTTCTCCACCATCGATTGCAGCATCATGGGTGGGAAGGCGGCCGTGCGCAAGCCATCGGGGATGTCGAAGTCGACCGTGAGGCGCTCCTCCATCCGCATTTTCAGCAGGTTCAGGTAGGCGAGCACCATGTCCGCTTCGCGGCCGAGGTTGGTGATCAGGGTGTTGTCGCGCATTTGCGGCAGCACCGCGCGCAGGTATTTGATCAGGCTGCGCTGCATGGCCGAGGCGCGCGGCGGGTTGGTCTCGATCAGGTGTTCGACCGAGGCCAGCGTGTTGAACAGGAAGTGCGGCTCGACCTGGGCCTGCATCATCTGCATCTTCGCCTCGCTGAGCTGGCGCTGCATGGATTCGCGCTCGGCCGCCGCGTTGGCCGTCATGGTTTGCGCTTCGGCGCGTTTCTTGCCGCCCATCAGCGCCTTGGTGCCGAACAGCGCCAGGACCAGCAGCGACACGAAGCTCTTGAACCAGGTGGAGGCCTGGCGGTGGTAGCGCGTCACCTTTTGTTCGGCCGCGTCATCCACCGCTTCTTCGATCGCGTTCGACAGCTCCTCGCCGATCTGGGGCGGCAGGTCGATGTGGACTTCTTCACCGGGGAGCGCGGGCAGGGCGGGCGTGGCCGATGCGGATGACTTGGCGTGCTTGCCCGTCCTGGCCGGCGGCGCGGGTGGGGCGGGTGGTTCGGCCGATTCGGCAGGTTCGGCAGGCTGCGGCGGTTCCGGTGTTTCGGCGGGCGCCGGCGCGGTTGCGCTGGCGCCATCTTTCCGCAACTTGCCGCGCGGGTTGAAGTGGATGCCGCTGTCGTCGATCAGGATATTGGTCTCGCCGTTCTTTCGGTTGGGGCGCTTGGGGGTGTTGACCACCACTTCCTCGTCCGGGTTCGATGAGAACAGTTCTTCCTGGAGGATGGATCCTGCGATCAGCATCAGCGCAGCGAACATCAGGAACTTCCACCATGACAACTGGGTTACCCATGTCGCGGTCGCATCGAAGCTGCGGTGCAGCCATGCGGCGACGCTTTTCAGGAGTTCTTGGACTTTGGGCAATGTCAGCATGTGGCACTTTCGGGGAGCAATGGGTCAAGCATGGAGCTAGTGTAGCGAAACCCTATCTCTTAACGCCATGCAATTGCGACAGCCTGCAGGAAAAGGGGATTGAAACGAAGCGGCACGGGCCGGGCTGCATGCGGTGCGAAAAAAGGTCTTGCCAAGTTCGCGGCGGCTTTGCTATAGTTCGCCTCCCCGCTGAAACGCACGCAAAATAACGCTGTAGCGAAGTAAGTCGAGGCGCTGATAAAACAGTGTAGTAGTTGACGAAATAAGCGAAGTGCTTCATACTCTTCTTTCTCTGCAGCTGACAAACAAAACGATTTGTCGAATAAGGCAGAGGATAGTACCGAATAAAGTTCTTTAACAATTCACAGTCGATAAGTGTGGACGTTTGATGGAAGTGCACACGAGGCTAGCCCTCGTGATACTTAAAATATCAAATGTTCACAAGAAGTAATGAAATAGGATACTCGCAAGAGTAGCCTGTCAGTATTTTGAGTGAGCGACCCGCTAGCAATAGCGGTGCGAGAAATCGCAAACAAACAGAGATTAAACTGA
>NZ_JBXANP010000027.1:0-49016 GCF_058801745.1 Rugamonas sp. GW822-FHT03B10
CCGTTTGCCGCTCATACTCACTCCTTTAGCCTAGAATTATGGCTCAGGAGTGTCTACAAGAGTCGTGGCGATTCATAGTGATGTCGGCCGTCAGCAGCAATCCATTGTCACCGGTGATTGATGAGGTAAAGGACTGGAAAATTTCGTCAATCAGGTTAATGCGTATTGCCACCCGGATGGTGGAGGGGATGCTAAAACCGTCGCAGGGCAATCCGTCGCACTGGATCGCCACTGATGGGGCAGATGGACCTGGATTTAGCCCCGCCAGTTCCATCGCTACAATCGAGTTCGCCACCGCCACTTCACTGCTGGTCCTTGCCGAATTGCTCAGGGAGAGCTTCGGGACGGTTGACAGGTAAACGGCGGCATCGCGCGCCGCCTCGCGCGCCACTGCATAACAATAGAAGGCCCGTCCAAACAGCAGGGGAAACGCCAGCAGTATCATTATGAAGGGCAAGATGATGGCGAACTCGAGCGCGGCAATCCCCCGCTGGCGCGAGGTCGCTTTATATTGGTGCACCGTATTCATCTGCTTAGCTCCATGTCCCCGGCGAGAGATTGTTCCGGCACGGCACCCGCGAATTCCGCGCTAATGCTGGTTGCTGTGGCTGGCACCGTCATGAAGAATTTCCCAATCCCCAGAACGGTCGCCAAGGTGGCGGTGCCGGTCGCCACAGGGCAAGCCAACAACGGGATGTTCAATACGCGACGTCCACGCAAGCCAGGCTTATTGGACGTTGACGGTGCCAGGAAATTCGTCCCACTAGCCGCCATATACGGCGTCGGTGACGGATAGCTGCTGGCGATCGGGTTGCCAGGGTAGAGTGTCGACCAGTTCGTGGTCGCGAACGTCGTATAGCCGTTTGCAGGTTCCGGCGTGCCCGCGGAATACGCGGAAAATGGCACCGCCTTCGCATACGACCACAGTGGCCCGTACAAGTCGGCGGTGTTGGCGGGCATCATAGGTAGTGGGTCGGCGATGGTCCACAGCTTGTTGTTGTAGATTGTCGTTTGCGCGGCCTGGCCGTTGCGGGCGGTGGACATCCACGGAATGGCCGCGTTGTAGACGTACGGCTTGATGTTGAAATCAGGCGGCGCCGAATTCGGGCTGCACAAGCCGCCCGCGTATTGGTCGAAGCGGGAGTTGAGCTGTTGGAATAGTGCCGCGAGTGGAAACGGGCTTTGTACGGTGATAGGCGCGCCCATCACCCGTCCCATGGGCATGGTGCCGGTGCAGACGAATGGGCCGACGAGGGAAGTGTCCATGTTGGCGGACGAGCCCAGTGTGCCAAGTGGGTCTATGGGGTCGATCACGAAATTGACGGGCGTCGTCGCGTTTGGATTGAGCTGCATCAGGTCGTACGCGACACCTCGCCGGAAACCGAACTCGACGAGTTCAACGCTGGAGGCCGAATTGATGCGCGAAGCCGCCGGTGTCGCGGACAGTGCGCAGATGGCCAGCGGTGTGACGCGGATGTTCGACCGTCCGGCGATGGCCTGCCCGGATGTTGTCGATGCCGAACTCCCAGTGAGCAGCTGCATGAAAATGGAATTGACGGGGGGCATGGCTGGCGAAAGCGCCGCCGTATCCACCTTGGCGAACAACAGGCCGCTGGGCGAGGACTGTGCCGAGCCCGCGTCCAGCCATTCACCGTCCGCAGCAGAAGACGATGCGGCGAACTTGATCGCCGCGTCCGACCAGGTGACGGGTGTTGCGTTGTACTGGTACCGCATACTGGACGCTTCGGCGGCGGCTCGCGCCAATGCGCTGGTGACACCGGCCTGGGTGCCATTCAGCTCGTGGGCGGCGGCCAGAGCGACCCCGGTCGCCACGTCCTGCATCTCGTTGTGCCGGTTGTAGATTTGTGCCAGATCGAGTGCCAGACCGAACAGCCCAAGCAACAGAAGCGTCATTAGCGCAAACATGATCGCGACAGCACCACGCTGGGCGGACCGTTGGCCATCCGAGCTCAGCCGCATTGAGCCAAGGCGAGAAGTGAACAAGTTGCCGTTCATGTGTTTCGCGACGCCAGCCATGGATCACCCCTTTGTTCATCATTGCGGCCGAGAGTGCAGGCGGGAGGAGTTGTTCCCGCCGATCAATTCTAGCCAGCGGAAACCCGGAGGAATTGATGAGCGACAAACGAAGCCGGAACGGGATGGCTGGTGGCAACGGCTGGCGCCGGGCTCAAGGGATGTGCCGCAAACCTTGGTTGCGACGGCCGCCATGGCCAACGGGGAGACGAGACGAGGCATTTTGGCGGCACCCGTTGGAGCACGGCCGGTGCATGCCCCCTGCGATGTCCCTGAATTGGGTTGCCGTTAATTGGCAAACTTTGGCGGCACAGGCACAAAAAAGCCCCTAAGCTTTTGATTTCTTAGGGGCTTCTTGCCAAACTCTGGCAACGTTTGCTGTGTTCCTGGTGCCTCGGGCCGGAATCGAACCGGCACGCCTTGCGGCGGCGGATTTTGAGTCCAAAGCGTTACCTTTAAGAATCAATCACTTAGGGTTTAAAACTGTTCCGCAAAAGTTTCCGAGACAAGTTGTTTTCTCGGGGCTAGATCGCCGAGAGCGTCGCTTTTGCGGAACTAATCGCCGCGCTATTTCGTCGGCGGAACGAGCTTGCCACGGCGGTTCCGGACGTAATGCGAGGTCATCATCGGCGTCGAGTGACCGAGTTGCTCCTGCGCCGCCTCCATGCCGCGCTCGTCCTGGGTATCCGTGCCGGCCTTGGCCCGCAGGTCGCGCACCTGGTACTCCCGGATGCGGGCGTCCAGCAAGGGATTGGCCGCCGCCGCCGCGTCCCGCGCGCGGTCGAATGCGCCCCGCATTTGAGCATAGGTCATCGGCTGGCCGTCCTCGTTGTTGATCAGCATCAGGCTGCTCGACTTGCGCTCCTTGATGCGTTGCATGACGTCGGCCAGCTCTCCCTCGATGCGGAAGCGCACCTTCTTGTCCCCCTTGTTCTGTTTCACCAGCAGGGCGCCATCGCGCTCGTCGGCGCGCGTCATCTTGCGCACGTCGGCCGGGCGCTGGCCGGTGAGGTATGCGATCTCCAACAGGTCGCGCAGCGGCGCCTCGGCCACGGCCAGCACGGCATAGTAGACATCGTCCTCGACGTAGATATCGCGCCCGCTCTCCTTGTGCCCCTTGACGCCGGCGCACGGGTTGCTCTTGCTGGTCAGGCCATGGGCGCGCGCGGTGTTCCAGATGTGCGAAAACAGCGCCTTCTCGCGGTTTGCCCGGACATGGCCTTCATTGTCCGAGACTGGCACCAGCTTGCGGCCGCGCTTCTCCCGCGCGACGTTCTTTTCGTGCGCGGTGGCCACAGCCATCTTGACCCGCCAGCTGAGGTATTGGGTGATGTGGTACGGCTCGATGTCATCCAGCACCACGGGCGGGTCGTCGAAGAATTTGTACAGGAACTCGACCTCGCGCTGGTTGTCGATCTGCGTGCGGTGGGCCTTCTTTGGGACGACCTCGCGGAAGTAGAACTCCGCCGCGACGCGGAAGGTGACGATCTGCGCCACGCCCCGGCCGCTCATGGTCAGCTCGGCCCACTTCTGGACCGCCACCACGTAGTCTTTGCCGAGCGGGATTTCCTTGCGCGGCTTGGCGCCGGTGTCCAGGTAGTAGTGGACGCGGTCGCCGCGGTGCCGGGCGCGCATGCCTGGCGGCAGGTTGGTGTTGCGGCTTGCTTTGCGGCCCATGTCAATTCGCCTTCAGTACCTTGGGGACCCACGGCTGCTTCACAGGCGCGGCCGGCGCGGCCGCCATGCCGCGTCCCTCGATGGCGGCGCGCGCTACCACTGCGCGGCCGAGCGCGTTCACGAAGAACGGTATCCCCATGCGGCGCAACTGGTCCACCTGCAAGCTTTTGAACTTGCGGCCGGTGAGCACCGCGACTTCAGCATCTTCCAGAAACATCGTGGTCATACTTTCCATCCTATCACTTTAAATTCACTGCTCGCGCGGCGCCGTCATCAGCACGGAACGTTGGCCGCGCGGCACCGCGTCGCCCGCGCGCGTGGCGCCGGCTGGCATCTGCTCCGGTGCATCTAGCGTTCCGCACATCAGCGCGCCCAGCAGGCCGCTGTCCTGGTAGGTCCATGCCAGGCCGTCATAGACCTTCGACCGTGCGGCGCGGCCGCCGGTCACGGTGGTGGTGGTCATGCTGCACCGCCTTGCGAAGCCGCGATGGCGATTGCCACCGGCTGTACCCAGATTGGCATGGCGCTGAGCATGAACGTCTCGCCGGCGGCAGCCAGCAGCAGCGTGGTGCCCATTACGTTGGCGATCGCCTCAGCCGCGTCCGGAGGTACGGCGTTGCCGATGCGCTCGCGGTGCGCACTGTCGTTGGTGCCGTCGAAGCACAACACGCGGCCGGACTCGCCCGCGGCGCGGTCAATTTCGCGCTGGGTTTGCGGGTCCGACGACCAGTGTTCGTCCGGATCGATCAGGGACTGCAGGGCGGCCAGTTCCAGCGTGGTGAACGGCCGGTGCCAGGTGCCGTCCAGCGCGCGGATGATGGCCACCGTCTTGTCGTTGGGCGCGGGCAGCGCCGGCGCCTGGTCGATCCGTGGGTCAGCTATCGACCAGCGGCCGTTGTCGTAGCCCGCCGAGGCGCTGACGGCGCCGCTCTGGCCATCCCATGGCAGTACGCCGTAGTGGCCGCCGGTCAGGTAGGCATCGCCGGCCTTGCGGTTCAGCGTGCGCGGGTCGGCGACGGCGAACGCGCCCTGGCCGGTGGTGCTGCCTGCGATCACTGTGCCGGCCGGCCCGTCGAATGGCGTGACCAGGTACTTGCCTGAGCCTTCAAAGCCGCTGGCCGAGCGCGGATCCGCCACGGCATAGGCGCCCTGGTCGTCGCCCCCGATCACGGTGCCGGTGCGCTTGTCCCAGCGCGTGACGGCATACTTGCTGAACACTGGGCCTGCTGGTGGCCGAGGATCCGCGACCGAGTACCGGCCGCCCCCTGGTGCAGACTGCGCACTGATCACCCCGCTTGTCGCTTCCCACGGCATGACGCCGTATTGGCTATATTCGGCAGCGGTGTCCATGCGCGGGTCGGCGACCGAGTAGGCGCCAGTGGTCGGCGTGCCGCGTCCGGACACGGCGCCGGCATGCTCGTCCCAGCCATTCACGCCCAGGTAGTCGCCGAAGCGCTCGGGCAGGATCAGGTAATCGGCCAGGTGGCCGTTCTCGACGGCGAGCTTGTTCAGGGAGCGCCAGTCGCTGCCGGCCTCCACGAATGCCAGGCGCACCCAAGTTTTCCACTGCAGGCGCGGAATGCGGTGCATCGGGCCGCCGACGGCATCGCCGGGGAATGGCATGCGGCCGAGGACATCGCCCACGGCGCGCAGGCGCTTCTTCTGTGGCTCGTAGAGGAACGGCGGCACCTTCTCCATGTGGCGCGCCACCAGCAGAAAGCGCTTGCGGCTTTGGGCCAGGCCGCCCAGTTCGCCGCAGTCGTGCGTGGTTTCGGCTACCGCGTAGCCGAAGCTCTGCAACAGCTGGTTGATCTGGTCCAGCAGGTGCCGGCCGCGCGTCGCCAAGCGTGGTACGTTCTCGAAGACGATCAGGTCGACCGGGTCGGCGGCCCACGCCTCGGCCATCAGCCAGATGCAGCGCAGCGTCAGCTCGTTCAGCGCCTGGTACTTGGCCGTTTTGCTCAGCGACTCGCTCAGCAGGCCGGACGCGCCCTTGCACGGGGAGCTGATAAATACGACATTCGGCGCTTCGTTGCCGGCGGCGCGCCGGATGTCCACCGGCGTGGCTTCGCGCCAGCCAGCAGGTGGTTCCTTGCCGTGGAATGCCGTGTACTGCGCGCGCGTGAACAGGTCCATGACCGTGCCCGGGCGGCCGGGCCCGGCGTGGTCGAAGTCACGTATCGCCGCCGGGTCGTTGTCGATGCCGCCGATGCAGCGGAAGACGGCGGCCATGTTGCCGACCTGCGGCCGCGCCTTGTTGAATCCCTTTTTGCCGCCGCCCAGGCCACAGCAGAAATGGAAGTGGCGGATTTCCTTGGTGCTGGTGATGAGGTCGCGCTTCATGCCTTCGCCTCCCCGCCCAAGGCGTCGACCAAGTCGGCCAGCAGCTTGGCCAGCTCGCCCGACATCAGCGAAAAGTCGCCGTCGAAGCGCTCGCTGTCGTTGCGCGCGGGCGCGTCCTTCTCCCCCAGTACGTCCAACGGCTTGACCTGCTTGATGGCCAGAGCCTTGTCCAGCACGAAGCTGATCTTGCTGTCCCATGTCATGGCCATACGCGTGCACTGCTTGCCAGCCTTGATATGCCACAGGACGCTGGCTGGATCGAGCGTGTGACGCTTGTAGGCTACCTGCGCCTTGCTCTCGCCGACGGCGCGCAGCGTGGCGTCCATGTCGACGGTGAAGCCGGCCGGCGCGTCGTCCTGCTCCAGCCATTCCGTCATCATGGCGACCGGCGAGCGCTGCACGCGCAGGCTCTCCAGCGGTATGCGGTCCACGGCCTTGAGCAGGTGCTTGATCACTTCGTCGGCCTTGCTCGCACTGGCCGCATCCACCACCAGCCAACCGTTCTTTGGATCGATCCAGACGCGCGTGATGTTGCGGATGCTAAACGCGCGTGGCAGCAGCTCATCGGCCACGCGCTCCTTCAGCTCCTTCATGGCCTTCTTGCCCGGCGCGAAGCCCTGGGCTTCCTCCAGTTCGAAGGCGCGTGCCTTGGTGACCTGGTTGATCACGACCGCCGGCAGCAGTTTTTTCTCGGTTTCCAGCTGCAGCAGGAACTGGTCGCCGACGACGTGCACGAGTTCTCCGCCGGCGCATGGCGCCGACCAGCCCTGGCGCAGCAGCTCGTTGCTGCTGGCCGGCGTGAATGCGGCGCTGGTCAGGGCTGTGATCAGAGCCTCGGCGGTCATTGCCCACGGCACGGGCAGGCGATAGGGTTGCAGATTCTTGAAAAACATAAGGTCCTTGGATCGTTAGGTAATGTCGGGCGCCAGGGAAATTTCCTCTGGCGCGACGGGTTCAGGGCTGCCGGTAAGGTAGACATCGACGTCGACACCGCCGCCCGAGGCTTGGAAATTGAGGCACTGGATGAATCGATTGCGGCCTTGGTACACCACGGGGTGGGCAATCTGCAGGGCGTGCAGCAGCACGCGGTTGTGGCGCTCAGCGGCGTCACGCTTGCTGAGCGACAAGCTCGGTGCTGGTCCGCGCGCGCCCATGATCACCACCAGTTCCAGACGACCGCGACGGTGATGCCGCCGATGATCAGCACTTCGATCAGGGCGTCACGGCAGGATGGCTTAGCCATGGGCGACCTCCGCAGACAGCAGGCCGGCCTGCTGCAGCCGCAGCTCAGACTGGCGCTCAGCGAGCAGCGCGTCCAGCAGCTCGCGCCCGATGCTGACCTGCTGGTGATACAGCTGGCGGGTGCGCTCCACGCAGTGCTGGTGCTGGCGCAGCGCGTTCCACCGGCGCGCCGCGCGCCAGAGCAGATAGGCCCAGCAGATCATGGGATCACCCGATAGCTGATTCCCAGCGCGCCGTTGTCGTAGGCCGCATCCACCAGGGCGCCGATGTCGCCGATGGCCGGGTAGGTGCACTGCTCAACGGCGGTCTGGATGGTGATGAGGAACTTCATGACGCCACCCGGGCGGAAGCGGCATGTTCGCGCATGGCCTTGGCGCGCAGATGGTCGCGCCCATGGTGGCTCCACAGCTCGGGCGGCACGCCGGCCAGCCAGCGGCGGATGATCTCGCGGCCCAGCTTCTCGGCCAGCTCGCCGGCAGCCACGTCGCCGAAGTCCACTGGGTTCGCCTGGGCGATGTGCCACAGCGTCGCCAGATACTGGTCGGTGTAGTTGGTCAACGCGCCCGCGTCAGTGCGGATGTCGAAGGTGATGGTGTAGCTCGCAGAGCCATGCGCTTCGCGAATTGCGGGGTGTGGTACCGGTTCGGGCATCGTGTTCTCCTGTGCAAGCCATCACGGCGATGGCGACAGGAGAGAGATTACCAAACGGTAATTGATAGGTCAATACCAAACGGTAATGATGTGGCGCAGAGATAATATTTTTGTATTCTTGCGCCTGCTGTGGTCAACTGCTTGCCGAGGCTACGCGGCCCTACATCTCGAAAAAGCCGTATCCACTGAGACTTCGATCGAATAATGGGAGGCGCTCAAGGTGGCCATGCAGCTCTTCCTTTACAAGAGCTGCAATCTTGGGCCGCATTTTCCCGCGAGCTACCCATTCATCAATGCGAGAAATAGCGTGCGTTCCGAAGACTTGACGTGAGCTGTGGCTGATAAACGCGGAAGTGGGCAAATTGGAGAATTCCGAGGCGACGAAATATGCAGCTGCCTCGCAGGCGTTCATCTGCTTTCTTCGGTCGCGTTCAATTTCATAGAGCGTCCGACCACATAACGGATCGAGGCTTGGCGCATGGATTCCAAGATCCAGGAGGCGATTCGCAACCCTTGCGGCAAATATCCCGCACAAAATTGGCTCGAGAATATTTGCCATTGCCGGCTCCTTAGAAATGGTCGCCTTCGCGACGCACGATCCGACCGATGATTATGCACTCGGCGCCGCCGCACTGGCGCCTATAGAAGCGTCGCTGATCGGCGTTATCGGACATTAACCACCATTTCCCCATGTCCCGCGAAAGTCGCTTAATCACGGCTTCGCCGTCATAGTTGACCGCGAACACCGCATTGTCCATGGGCTTGGTGTCGGCTAGGTTTATGACGACCGTATCCCCTTCGTAGAAAGTAGGCTCCATGCTTTCTCCGCGAACTCCCATCGAGATAAGTCTGTTCGGGTCCAGTCCTTTTCGCTCGACCCAGCTACGGGATAAGCCAAGTGAGCCGCCGTCAATCATGTCCGGTTCGGTTTGAAAACCGGTAACACCCGCTTGGAGTCGCAGTTTTACACGAGGAATTTGGTAGAGAGCGGGGGAATCGTCGTCCAGAACCACCACCGGCTTTGCCCCTTTGATTGCCGCTAAGTCGACCATTGCCTCATCAGAAGGCGCATCGAGCCAACCGGCAGGCAAGCCGCACTGTTCCTCAATGCGCCGCGCCTTTTTTTCCCCGAATGATTTGGTCTTTAGTAACGCTGATACCTCACCCTGGTTTTGCCCAGTGGAGGCAACAAAGTCTGCCTGAGACTTGTATCGCGTTTCAATAAGTTCCGCCAGCCGGGCGCGTCTGATGTCTTGAATTTCCATCCTCCGATTGTCCAGTTAAATTACCTTCCGGTAAATCACCAAATGGTATTGACCTTACCATTACCATTCAGTAATATCTCGACATGCACAAACTTCTCGCCTACCTGAACAGCCTGCCAAAGGAATCCCGCGCAGCCTTCACGTCCCAATGCGGAACCACTGAAGGCTATCTGCGCAAAGCCATCAGCACTCACCAGCGGCATGACGCCAAGCTCTGCATCAACATCGAGCGCGAGTCCAAAGGTGTCGTGCGATGTGAGGATTTGCGCCCGGACTGCGACTGGGCGTACATCCGGGGAACTGCTCGGCCATCAGTCGGGTATTGAAGCCTCCATGTTTCAAGAATAACCATTTCAAAAAGGAAGCGCATGCGGAACGAATCACACCAAACCATGGTCGGCACCATCCGGGAGCACGTCATTGCCTGGCGCAAGCACGAGGGCTGGAGCCGCGAAGCCGTTGTTCAAGTGATCGTGGAGGCGCATGAGCGCATCGAGGGGCCGGCCACCACCGGCATCGTGTTCGACCCCACTACGCAGGATCTGTTCGAGCGCCAGAAGGTGAACGCGGAGCGCGTATTTCGCTGGCTGGACGACGAGACCAAGGAATCGAACCTGCTGCCGGTGAACTTCATCCACTCGATCTGGGCGGCCATGCCGATGGATGTGCGCCTGCCATGCATTGCTGACTGCGTGCGCCCGGTCGGCGTGGTGGCCTCCAGCGCCGACGCCATCGACGACGACGAATTCGACTGCCAGCAGCACCTTCGCCACCTGGTGAAGGTGTCGGCCGAAGCGCACCTCGCGCTGATCAACGCGCATCCCGGCGCCGGCCTGACCGAGCTGGAGCAGGCCCGCAAGCAGATCGAGGACGTGCACGAGGCCACCAGCCGCACGCGCCGCGCGCTTGCCGGTGCGATCGCGCGTTTGCGCGCCGGCGCGGCCAAGGTTCGTGCGCTGCGCCCGCTGCAGATGATGCGCCGCAAGCGTCAAGGGTAGCCGGGCCACCGCGCCCCGATCCGCGCGGCATTCAATCAGGACCCACCATGAAATTTGCGATCCAGATCGCCGCCGGCGCCGTGTTGCTGATGGCGACCGAATACACCGTGGCCTATTACGCCATCAGCGCCGCGCCAGCACTGCTGAGCGCGGCCGCACCCAGCAGCAACCAATCCGCGCCGGCCGGCCGCCGGCCCCATTAGGAGCATTTACCCATGGATGACCATGCAATCGAAACGGCAATTCAGACCAAAGGCCTGACCGCACCGCGCATCATGCCAGCCGACGTGCTGGCTGCCATCGCCAGCGAACACTACTTCACCGCCGACGAAGGTGTGATCGGCGCCCGCTGGCACGTCGCCGACAGTGACGAAGCCATGATCCAGCTGGACAACGACATCCCGGAGCCGCTGCAGCTCTTGACGTTCTGCGTGCTGGTCCTGCAGAACGGCTTCACCGTCACCGGCGAATCGGCCTGCGCCAGCCCGGAAAACTTCGACGCCGAGATCGGCCGCCAGGTGGCGCGCCAGAACGCCATCAACAAGATCTGGCCGCTGCTGGGCTACCAGCTTAAAGAGCGTTTGGCGGGTGCATCTGCATGACGGCGGCGTACCAAACGCAGCAGCAAGCGCCGTCGAACATCCCGTTCTACCCCGGCCACGTCATGACCCGCCAGCACTACGAACGCCTGGCCAGCGAAGCAGCCGGCCAGAAATAGAAAAAGCCCGCGGTCGAGGCGGGCTTCAGGTAACGCAACATCAAACTTCAGGAGCAATTATATATGAAACTCCCCATCAAGAACTCGCGCGGCCGCGCCGTGTTGGAAGTGCTGTGCGACGGGCCAGCGACGGTCCACCAAGGCATCGAGCGACATGGCGACCTGGGCATCAGCCTCATCGCCATGCGCCGTCTGTACGTCGGCCTCGAGCTCACCAACTGCTGCTCGAGCAACGGGCTGGTGTACACCATCACGCATCAGGCGCTGAACATGCTACGGCCTTCGGAGTCGGTCGAGCCGGCCGCATCCAACGTCACGCCGCCGCGCTATCAGGGCGACTGGCAGGGGCCGGCGCTGACCGCCAGCTCGGCCCAGCGCGCCGGCAGCGCCTTCGGCTTCTCCCGCGACGTGATCGCGGCGCGGGGCTGACATGGGCGCGTTCTGCGTATTCGGCATCAGCCGCAGCTTCTGTAAGGAGCAAGCGGCGCGCAAGCTGCCCACCTACGACATGACCATCGACGAATGGAGCGCGCGCCGCGACGAGCTGGCCGCCAAGCTGTTCGAGGAAGGTGAAAAGCCCGTCCGCATCAGTCCGGAATTCGACTCGCCGCAGTTCTGCGCGGACTGGATGGCAGTTACCCCGGCCGAGATCCGCCTGGCCAAGGTCATGGTGCGCGGCCCCAAGTTCGACAAGGGGGGGGCGCCACTCAAGCGCAATGGCGTGCAGGTGATGACCTGGCACGAGTTTACGGACGTCCATCAATTCAATAAGGGCCGCTGATGAAGAAAATCTACATTGCCGGTCCTATGACTGGCCTGCCACAACTGAACTTCCCAGCCTTCCACACCGCAGCTGCTGAGCTGCGCGCCAAGGGTCACGACGTCATCAACCCCGCTGAGATCAACCCGGACCCCACTGCGAAGTGGTGCGACTGCATGAAGGCCGATATCGCCCAGCTGGTCACCTGCGACGCGATCTACCTGCTGCCAGGCTGGGAGCGCTCGCGCGGCGCCACGCTGGAGCACCATATTGCCAGCGAGATCGGAATCCGGGTCGTGAAAGCGACGGCATGAGTATCGCCCTGATGACCCTCGCCTGGAAGATGGACCTGCCGACGCATCCGAAAATGGTGCTTCTGGCGCTGTGCGACAACGCGAACGACCAGGGCGAGTGTTACCCGTCGGTTGCCATGCTGGCGGAGAAGTGCAGCATGGCTGAGCGCAGCGTCCAAAAGCACATCGCCGACATGGAGAAGGTCGGCATCATCACGCGCTCCTATCGCAACGGCCGCAGCACGGTTTACCAGATTGACCCCCGCAAATTGTGCACCCCTGCAGCAGATGCACCCCCGCAGCATATGCACCCCACCCCCGCAACTGGTGCACCCCCACCCCCGCAACCGGTGCACCCCACCCCCGCAACCGGTGCACCCATAACCATCATAGAACCATCAATAGAACCATCAAGTAAACAAAAGCGCCGGCAGGGCGGCGTGGATGCGTTCTGCGCGAAGACCGCGCTGCTGGCCGAGGGCGTGTCGGAGCAGGTGGCCGACGACTGGATCCTGGTGAGGAAAGCCCACCGGGCGCCGCTGACCGCGACCGCTCTGACCCAGGTGAAGCGGGAAGCGGAAAAGGCGGGCATGAGCCTGGACTCGGTAGCGGCGCTCTGCTGCGCGCGCAACTGGCGCGGATTCCAGGCGGAGTGGGTGCTGCAGCCAAGTCGCGGCGCCCAAGCCGGACAGCTGGGCGGCAAGTTCGCTGTCGGCGGGAAGGACCACAGCAGCAGCCGCAAGGCGATGCAGGAATCCATGGACCGGCGCGGTATCACCGTCGCCGATGACGACGATCAACCCTTGTAGGAGAACTGGATGGAAGGTATCTCGAATCTGCTGGGCGCCGCCAGCGTGCTCAGCACGCTGCGGGAAGTAGCAGGGTCTTGCGAGCAACACGGGGAAAGCGTGGCCCTGCTGCCGAAGAACCCGCGCGCGGGCCGGACGGAATGGTACTGCGCGGCGTGCGCCGAGGAAAAGCGCGGTGCCGACGACCGCGCCGCCTGGCTGCGCGATCGCAATGAAACCCTGAATCGCATAGCCGGCCTGCCGCCACGGTATCAAGGCAAGACGTTTGCCGCCGGCACCGAGCAGCAAAAGCAGGTCCGGGCGACGGTCCGCGCCTTCCGTGATGCGATCACGACCGAGCGGCGCTGGGCGGTTCTGGCCCTGGTGGGTGAAACGGGGACCGGGAAGACCCTGCTGGTCTGTGAGCTGGCTCAGTCGTTGATCGACAAGTGCTCGATGTCGGTTCGCTACTGCACGGCCAGCCAGATGATTTCGGAGATTCAGGCGACGTATGGGCGTGAAGGGAAGTCAGAAGAGCAGGAGGTGGCCCGCTTCGCCCAGTTCGACCTGCTGGTGCTGGATGAGCTGGACGCCATTCGCTCGACTGAGAACGCCGCCTTGCTGCTGACCGAGGTCATCAACCGGCGCTACAACGCCGAGCGCCCGGTGGCCGTGATCAGCAACCAGCCGCTGCCGCTGCTGCGGAAGTACGTCGGCGATCGAGTCTTCAGCCGCCTGCAAGAGAACGCGCTCGTATGCGCACACGACTGGGAAGATCAGCGCCCGGCGATTGCCGCATGAGCGTTTCGCTGTTCAAGGTCGGGCGGACCTGGCACTACCGGTTCCAGCTTCGCCCGTTCGGGCGGGTGCAGCGCAGCACCCGCGAGCACAACCGGGCCCGCGCCGAGCGGGTCGCCCACAAGGCCTACGATGACGCGGTCGACCGCGCCAACGGCGGCGAGCCGATCCCCACGCTCAAGCAGCTGATCGCCGAATGGTTCGAGCTCCGGGCGCCGCACTCGAGCGACGACCATGTGCGCAGCGTCGACGTGTTCAAGCGCCTGCACCTGTACGAGCTGGGCGACATGCTGGTGAGCGAGATCGACACAACAGCAGTGGAGCGCGCCCGCAGCGAGCACCTGAAAACCCACAACTTCGCGTCCGCCAACCACTGGCTGCGCATCCTCAAGCTGCTGGTCAACTGGGCCGTCAAGCGCGAGATCCTGCCGCGCCTGCCCTGGGCCGTGGCCATGCTCAAGGTGCAAAAGCGCCCGCGCGCCATCCTGCCGGTCGCGACTGCCACCAGCTGGTTCGACGCCATCGATCGCGCCGCGGTGCGCACGCCGCCGGTCAGCATCGCCGTGCGCCTGATGCTCCTGCTGGGCCTGCGTGAGTCGGAGGCAATCACGGCGCGCTGGGAGTGGTTCGATTGGGAGCGTCGCACCTACACGCCCGGCAAGACCAAGGGGCGCGAGGCCGATCCGCTTCCGCTGTTCGATGCCCTGATCGACTACCTGGCGCCGCTCCGCCGCCCCGAAGGCCTGGTGGTCTGCCAGCAGGACGGCAGCGAGTTCGGCCCCGGCTTCGCGCGCGCCCACATCCGGGCCGCCAACACCGCGACCTCCGTCAAGGGCATCACCCCGCACCGCCTGCGCGGCACCATCGCCACGCTGATGAGCGAGGCCGGCGCGCCGGTGCAGGACGTGCAGGCCTACCTGCGCCACAAGGACGTGCGCACCACCATGACCTACCTGGAGCGCAACATGGTTCGCATCACCACGGCGCAAGCCGAAATCGCCGCGAAAACTGGTTTCCAGTGGCGGAAAAGTGGCGAAGTCCCAGAAAGCAGCCTTAGTGAAATAAGCACCTCATGATTATTGAGGATCATCAGATTTTTACCGACCAACCAGCAGAAGGATAAGAAAATGACAATCGAAATCGACGCCATTTTGGCGCTGATCCAGAGGCGCCCGAACATCCGTACCGTCGAAATCGCGGACATCATCGACTGCGACCCTGACCAGGTTGAGCCGGCGCTGCAGGGCCACATCGCCAGCGGCGCCATCACCGTCATCCCGGTCACGGCGCCCAATGGCCGCCCTGCGAACGCCTTTGTGTCCAACGCACCAGCATGCGGTGAGCCAGTCGTCAAGGTTCCCCGCTTCGCCGAGCAGGCCGTGACACCATCGGCGAGCAAGGTGGATGCCGCCGTGCGCTACGTGAAGGCCAACGGGTCCGCCAGTTCGATCGAGCTGCGTCGCGTTATGGAATTGACGGGCACGCAAAACCCGTTGTCCTATCTCAGCGCAGCGCTGAAGGATGGGCGCCTGAGAAAGCATGGCGTCAACTACTACCCGGCTGCCGCGCCCGCAGGCCGGGCCGAGGTAAGCGGCGGTGCGGCGCCGGCCACCGACGTCGCGCCGGCGCGCCGGAAACCGATCGTTCGCCGCCAGAAGGCGCAAGGCCCTGATGCCGCCGTGCCAAAGCCGTTCCGCTGCGCCATCTGGTCCGATGGCGAGATGGAGCTGCGCCGTGACGGCGCGACCTTCGCCACCCTTACCCAGGCCGAACTGGCCATCGTCGTCAAAGAAGCCGCTGCGCGCGGCATCCAACCCTAGAAAGGAAATAGCCCATGGCAATGATTGTCCTGACCCTGCAAGACCTCCCCGATGGCACCGTTGATGTGAAGATGAACTTGGAGCCGCCGGTGCCGTCGGATGACCAGAACCAGCTCACCATGGCTCAGCGCCTGGCTGCGACGGCGCTGAACGCGATCCACTCGACCATCCAGGAGGAGCCGCCGCGTCTCCAGCTGGTCGGCGCTGACGAGATGCCGCACTGATGCTGCCGCGCGAACTCGCTGAGAGGCTAAAGCGGGCCGCGCGCACGCCGGTCGTCGATGGCGACGACCGGCCTCGCCGGATCGCCATCGACCGCGTGACGGCCTGGGGCCACCTTCACTACCCCGAATATTTCAAGGATGAACAAAATGACAGGACGCCACCCCCGCCTTTGCGTCGGGGAAGACCACCCAAAGGCTGAGTTGACGGACAAGGAAGTGGAGCGTGTGCGCGAGCTGCGCGAGGCAGGCTGGAGCTATCGCCAGCTGGCCGCCGCCTTCCGGCAGAGTAAGGGCGGCATCGTCAAGATCTGCCTCTACCAGCGCCGCGCAGTGGTTCCCATGTAACGAAAAAGCAAGCCTATTATCGGATTTATGGGACGAGTTACCACATACACGGACAAGATCGCCGCACAGATCTGCAACCGCATCGCAGAGGGTGAACCGCTGCGAGTTATCTGCCGTGAGAAGGGCATGCCGGCCTGGCGAACGGTGTACGGGTGGATGGAATCCGACCCCGATTTTGCCGCACGCATCGCGCACGCGCGCGAAATGGGCTTCGATGCCATTGCCGAGGACACCATCGAGATCATCGACAAGAAGCCGGCGCGGACTGAAACCCAGTTTGGGAGCAAGGTCGATGCGGGCGACGTCCAGTGGCAGAAAAACCGCGTCGAGCAGCGCCTGAAGCTGCTGGCCAAGTGGTCGCCCACCAAATACGGCGACCGCCAGGCCATCGACCTGAACGGCCGCCTGTCGGTCAGCGAGATGACGGACGAGGAAATCGCGGAAGAACTGGCGCAGCTCACCGGCGCCTTCTCGGCTAGCAAGGGGCAGGATGGCTGACCGTTCGAAGCTCTCCCGCGCGCTGGAGCTGGCGCGCGAGCTGCGCCGCCGACTGCCTTGGCGCCCGCTGCCCGGCCCGCAGACCATGGCCTACGAGTCGGAGGCCGACATCATCGGGTACGGCGGCGCCGCTGGCGGCGGCAAGACCGACCTGATCGCGGGCCTGGCCATCACGAAGCACAAGCGGGCTTTGATCGTGCGCCGCGAGAAGGCGCAGACCGAGGGCGTCATCCAGCGCCTGGGCGAGATCGTCGGCAACACGCTCGGCTTCAATGGCCAGAAGGCGATCTGGAAGGTTCCAGTCGGCACCGGCCCGCTGATCGAGTTCGGCGGCCTCGACATTCTGGGCGACGAGCGCCGCTGGCAGGGCCGCCCGCACGACCTGAAGGCATTCGATGAGGCCACCGAGCAGCGCGAGGCGCAGGTGCGCTTCATCATGGGCTGGACTCGAAGCCCGGACCCGAAGCAGAAATGCCGCGTGCTGATGACGTTCAACCCGCCCACCACGGCCGAGGGCCGCTGGGTGATCGCCTTCTTCGCGCCGTGGCTCGACCGGAACCACCCGAACCCGGCCAAGCCCGGCGAGCTGCGCTGGTTCACCACCATCGCGGGCAAGGACGTGGAGGTGCCGGATCGGCGCCCGTTCGTGCTCGCTGCCGACGGCAGCTACATCTACGACTTCGATCCCAAAGATCACCGCGCCGAGGACGTCATCGTGCCGAAGAGCCGCACGTTCATCCCCGCGCGCATCACCGACAACAGCTACTACATGGCGAGCGGCTACATGACGACACTGCAATCCCTTCCCGAGCCGCTGCGCTCGCAGATGCTGTACGGCGACTTCCAGGCGGGCATCAAGGATGACCCGTGGCAGGTCATCCCCACCGCTTGGGTGGAAGCCGCCATGGCGCGCTGGTCGCGGCCAGTCAAGCTTCCAGCGATGGACAGTATGGGCGTGGACGTCGCGCGCGGCGGCGCCGACCAGACCGAGCTGGCGCGCCGCCACGGCATGTGGTTCGATGAGCCGCTTTCGTACCCGGGCGCCGAAACGCCGAACGGGCCCGCCGTGGCTGGCCTGGTGATGGCCGCGATGCGCGACCGCGCGCCCATCCACATCGACGTGATCGGCGTCGGCTCCAGCCCCTACGACTTCCTCAGCGAGGCGCGCCAGCAGGTTCTGGGCATCAACGTGTCCGAGAAGTCCTTCGCCACCGACAAGTCCGGGCGCCTGGGCTTCTTCAACCAGCGCAGCGAATACTGGTGGAAGATGCGCGAGGCGCTGGACCCGGCCAACAACACGGGTATCTGCTTGCCGCCTTCGAAGGAGCTGCTGGCCGACCTGTGCGCGCCACGCTGGGAGCCGCGCGGCGCCGTGATCAAGGTCGAGGCCCGCGACGAGATCGTCAAGCGCCTCGGGCGCTCGCCGGACAAGGGCAGCGCCTACATCCTGGCGCTGATCGACACGCCGAAGCGCTCCGCCATGTTGCAGACGGTGGCGGGTATGATGCGCCATGGCGGCCACGACCCCTACTCAAACGGTTCCCAAGGTTGCGGCAATCGCGACTACGATCCGTACGCCTGAGCTGTGCGGCCGACTGGCGGCGCGGCTCTCCTTCAATTTCAGGAGATCACCATGACCGCCATGCGCGCCAAATTCATCATCAATCGTATCGAGAAATTCGGCTCCAGCGAGAAGCTGCACATGAACGCCGTCGCGAAGTCCGGCGCCTATCCGGTCGACGGCTCGGACGAGGACAACACCTACGCCAAGTTCAGCCCCGATGGCCAGCTGGGCATCCAGATCGCCAATCCGGCCCTGATCGGCAAGTTCGAAGTCGGCCAGAAGTACTACCTGGACTTCACCCCGGCCGAATAACGCGAGCGGGCGGCGGCGGTGAGCAATCTGCGCGAGTGGCTGGTAAAGCGGCGTGGCAAATTCTACGAAGGAGCGGCGCTGCAGGAGGCCGTTGACGCCTTCTTGGCCATGGTCGATGGCGGCGCAGTGGTGCACGAGCACCCCGGTGCGATCATCGTCCTGGAGCACATCACGGAGGTGGACGGCTATCCCGCCCCGCCCGGCATTGTTCGCGCTTGGCTGCTGTTCGACCGCTTCACGAAGGCCACGGTGACCGCCATGCAGACGGTCACCCGCGAGTTTTCCGGGCGCGCCATCGTCGCCGAAACCCACGACCCACGCATGTGCGAACTTCTTGCCAAGATCGGATTTGTGCTCATCTACCACGACGGGCAGGACTACTACCTGATTCACAAAGGAGCCAGCCATGGGCTGTAGTTTCGTTTCCGGCGTCCAGCACACGCTGGGCAACATCGCTTCCAACCCGCTTGCGGGTGCTGCGCTCGGCGCCGGCCTTGCTTTCCTCACCGGCGGCACATCTCTCGCGGTAGGTGCTGGCCTTGGCGGGGCGGCAAGCACTGTGCTGGGCGCCCAGCGCCAAGCCGCTGACGCCCTCGACGAGCAGAAGAACGCCGACGCCGCCGCCCAAAAGACCGCGCAGGACTCGCTCGAGTTGCAGCAGCAGTCGATCGACAACGCCAAGGCGGCGGCGCAGGCCCAGATGGAGCAACAGAAGGCGGCCGACCAGGCGAAGATCGACCAGGCGAATGCCGCACTGCTGGAGCAGAAGAACGAATTTGCAACGACGCAGGCCACCCAACAGAAACAATTCCAAGACTCGCTCGCCTCGTCCGCCGCGCAGTTCCAGCAGCAGCTGACTGAGAAGCAGGCTTCGGACGCGGCGTCCCTCGCGATCGCGCAATCCGCAGCGGCGCAGCAAAAGGCGTCTATGGACGCGCAGGTGATGGCCGCACAAAGGTTGTACCAGCAGCAGGAGGAGCAGATCAATCGCGCGAACCAGAAGGCGCCCGACACCGCCGCAATTACCGGCAACAACCTGCAGCAGGCCAAGTCGGGCCAGTCCGGCACCATGCTGACTGGTGCGGGTGGTGTTGACCTGTCGGCGCTGATGCTGGGCAAGAACACGTTGCTGGGCGGTGGCTGATGAGCGAATTCCGCCGCCAAGATCTTCTCACGCGCTACGGCATGCTCCAGACGGAGCGCGCCAGCTGGTACGGTCACTGGAAAGAGATCTCGATGTACCTGCTGCCGCGCTCCGGGCGCTTCACGCTGCAGGACCGCAATCGTGGGCAGAAGCGCCACAACGCGATCTACGACAACACCGGCACGCGCGCGCTGCGCGTGCTGGCCGCCGGCATGATGTCCGGGATGACGTCGCCCGCGCGTCCGTGGTTCCGCCTGACGGTGGAAGACCCTGAGCTGGCGAAGTCGGGCCCGGTGAAAATCTGGCTGGACCAGGCCACCAACATCATGCGCCAGGTGTTCGGCAAGTCGAACACCTACCGCGCGTTCCATTCCATGTACGAGGAACTGGGCGCGTTCGGCACGGCCACGTCCATTATCATGGATGACTTCAGCGATGTGATCCGCCACTACCCGGTTCCGACGGGCGAATACTGCCTGGCGACCAACTATCGCGGCGAGGTCAACACCATCTACCGCGAATTTCAGAAGACCGTGGCGGAGCTGGTGGGCGAGTTCGGGCGCGACAAGTGCAGCACCGCCGTGCAGAACATGTACGACCGTGGCCAGCTGGACAGCTGGGTGACGATCGTACACGCCATCGAGCCGCGCGCCGACCGCGACCCGAGCAAGCGCGACAACAAGAACATGCCATGGCGCTCGGTGTATTTCGAGATCGGCGGCAACCCCGACGTCTTCCTGCGGGAATCCGGCTTCCAGAATTTCCCGGCACTGACGCCGCGCTGGAATGCCAATTCGGGCGACATCTATGGCAACAGCCCGGGTATGGAGGCGCTGGGCGACATCAAGCAGCTTCAGCAGGAGCAGCTGCGCAAGGGGCAGGGCATCGACTACATGACGAAGCCTCCCCTGCAAGTTCCGGCCTCTCTGAAGAACCGCGACGTGGACACGCTGCCCGGCGGCATCACGTACATCGACACCAGTGTGAATGCAGGCATCCGCACCCAGTTTGAGGTGAAGATCGATTTGAATCACCTGCTGGCCGACATCCAAGACGTGCGCGGCCGCATCAACTCCTCGTTCTACGCCGACATGTTCCTGATGCTTGCCAACGGCAACGATCCGAAGATGACCGCAACCGAAGTCGCGGAGCGGCACGAGGAAAAGCTGCTGATGCTCGGCCCTGTGCTGGAACGCCTGCACAACGAAATGCTGGACCCGATCATCGACATCACCTTTGCCCGCATGCTGGCCGCCGGCGTGGTGCCCGCACCGCCGCCTGAGCTGCAAGGGCAAGACTTGAAGGTCGAGTATATGAGCATGCTGGCGCAGGCCCAGCGCGCCATCGGGACAAACGGCGTGGACCGCTTCGTGGGCAACATGGGCATGATCGCCCAGTACAAGCCCGACGTGCTGGATAAGTTCGATTCCGACTACTGGGCGGACGCCTACGCCGATATGTTGGGGATCGATCCGCAGCTGATCAAGCCGGGCGACCAGGTCGCATTGATCCGTCAGCAGCGCGCGCAATCGCAGGCCCAGCAGCAGGCCGCAGAGCAGGCCCCCCAGCAGGCGCAGGCCGCCCAGGCCATGAGCCAGGTCGATCCCAACCAGCTGCGCGACGTGATGAGCATGTTCTCCGGCTACAGCACCCCACAACAAACGCAAACAGGAGTCTGAAATGGCATCCCGCTTCTCGAAGGGTCCGAACGACCAGTTGATTGATCCAATCTCGGGCCGCCCGGTCGGATTCCGAGACCAGGCAGGGAACGAGTACATCGTCCCAACCGTGATTGCGCAGAGCGCCGTCCCCATCATCCTGCTGTCGTCCGCGACAAACATCAGTGCCACGGGCGCCATTACCGGGCTGACCGCGTTGCCCTATGTCCCTTCTGGCGTGGTGCGCGTCTACTGCTACGCGCAACCCGGACTCGCCGCCGGCCTCTACTTCGCCACGTTCAGCAGTGCTTCCGCATGCCAGCTGTATATCGATGCAGCGTGCACCATCACTCCGGCGGGGATTACGCCCGGTGCCTATGCCTCCGCGACCACGACATACGCTCCGCTGACGCAGGTCTTGGTCCCCGGTGGTGTCATGGGGCCAAATGGTGCGCTGCGGATCACGTATCTCACAGGGAGGAATGCAGGAGGAACCTCGGCGGTCAACCATGGTGCGTTCATTTCAGGCAGTGATATATCCAGCTTCAGCGCCCAATCCGTTGCCAACGTGCAAGGCGGGTTGTTCAAAACGTTGCGAAATCGTGGCGTACAAAACCTGCAAGTATGTACCGACTTCGCGAACGATGGGGGTGGCGGGACGCTTGCCCCTTCGCGCTTTAGCTTCGACATGAGTGTCGACAAATTCGTCCAGATCACCGGTACCCTGGTGACCGCGACTGATTGTCTGATCATCGAAGGCTACACCATTGAAGTTCTCCCGGGATAACGCCATGGCCCTGATCAACATGATGCAATCGGCTGAAGAAGCCAAAGAATCCAACGGCTGCAGCGCCCCCGATGCGAGCGACGCGCCGCGCTATCCCTGGGGCCTGGAGCTTTCGCTCAACGAAGAAGACTTGGCCAAGCTGGGGATCACCACACCGCCCGCGCCTGGCGCCGAAATGATGATCACGGCCAAGGTGCTGGTCACGTCGGCCAGCCAGCGGCAGACGCAGGGTGGCGAGGCCGAAATGTCCAGCTGCTGGCAGATCACCGACATGGAAATTTCGCCCACCGAGCGGCCGGACCCGGCGCAAGTCCTCTACGGCCAATAACGGTTCCCAAGGCTGGAATCTTTCGAGCGATGATCCGCGCATGAATCATCACGACCCTTCTGATATCGACGGAAATGAGCAGACGCAGCGCGAGCGGCAAAAGCAGCTCCGCAGCGCGGCCTACTTGGAAGACGACGATATGAAGTGGCTGATGGGATCGAAGCGCGGCCGCCGCATCATGTGGCGCCTTCTCGATCGTGCCGGGGTGTATCGCAGCAGCTTCACCGGCAATTCAGAAACGTACTTCCGCGAGGGGGAGCGCAACGTCGGGTTGATGCTGTTGAAGCAGATCCTTCGTGCCTGCCCTGATTCCTTCACGCAGATGATGAAAGACCAGAATGAGCGAAGCAGCTCCGACTCCAGCAGCGCCGCCGGCACCAACTGACACTGCGCCGGCCGCACCGCCAGCAGCGGCACCCGCGCCAGCACCAGCACCAGCACCGGCCGCCGCGCCAGCGCCAGAAGCTGCCGCGCAGGCACCTGCCAATGCAACCGCAGCCAATCCGGGCACCGCGCCCACCGATGGCGGCGAACAGCAGCAACAGCAGTCCCAGTCCAAGGCACCGGAAAGCTATCAGTTCAAGGCCCCTGAAGGCTATGCGCTGGATAACGCCATTACCGGCGAATTTTCCACCCTCGCGAAGGAAATGAACCTGAGCCAGGAGCAGGCGCAGAAGCTGCTCGACCTCGACATCAAGCGCGGTCAGGAAGCGGCGGCGGTGGCCAAGGCTGAGCGCGATGGCTGGATTCAATCCCTGCCGAACGACAAGGAAATCGGCGGCGCCAAGTTCCAGGAGAACATCGCCATCGCCCGAAAGGCCATGGACGCCTTCGGCACGCCGGAACTGCGGGAGCTGCTGGACAAAACGCAGCTGGGCAACCATCCGGAATTGGTCCGGGCGTTTTATCGCGCCGGCCTGCAGATCAGCCAGGACAACCGCTTTGTCGCGGGTGGTACCGGCAACCTGCCAGTGAAACGCGACCCAGCAACCACCCTGTACAAAAACCAAGGAGCGTAAAACATGGCAACCAACCAATCCAACTTCCTGACCCTGGCGGACTGGGCGAAACGCCTGGATCCCGACGGCTCGGTCCCGACCGTCGTCGAACTGCTGTCCCAGACCAACGAGATTCTGGAAGACGCCATTTTCGCCGAGGGCAACCTCCCGACTGGCCACCGCGTCACCATCCGCACCGGCCTGCCGACCGTCTACTGGCGCTCGATCAACCAGGGCGTGCCGCGCTCGAAGTCGCTCACTGCGCAGGTGGACGAATCCTGCGGCCTGCTGGAAGCCTACAGCGCGGTCGACAAGGACCTGGCCCTGCTGAACGGCAACACCGCTGAATTCCGCCTGTCGGAAGACTCCGCGTTCATCGAAGCCATGAACCAGGCGCAAGCCCAAACGCTGTTCTACGGCAATCCCGCGACCGATCCGCGCCAGTATCTGGGCCTGGCTGCCCGCTACGGCGCCATCTCCGGCGCCGGCAACGCGCAGAACATCCTGGACGCTGGCGGCACCGGTTCGAACAACACCTCGATCTGGCTGGCGGTGTGGGGCAAGAACACCATTTTCTGCCCGTTCCCGAAAGGTTCGAAGGCTGGCCTCCAGCATACCGACCAGGGCGAGCTGGTCGTCTACGATGCGAACCAGAACCCTTACCAGGCTTTCCAGTCGCACTACCAGTGGAAGAACGGCCTGGTGCTGAAGGACTGGCGCTACGTGGTCCGCATCTGCAACATCAACGTGACCGACCTGGCCACCCAAGCCAACACCCAGGCGGCCGGCGCCGCCACTGCCATCATCAACATGATGTCCCGCGCGCTGGACCGCATCCCGAATCTGGCGATGGGCAAGGCGGCCTTCTATATGAACCGCACGGTGTTCTCGATGCTGCGCATCGCCGCCCTGAACAAATCCAACAACGCGCTCTCGATCACGGAAGCGATGTCCCAGTTCGGCACCCCGCAGAAGTGGCTGACCTTCCTGGGCGTGCCGATGCGCAAGGTCGATCAGCTGCTCAACACCGAAGCGCGCGTCGTTTAAGCGCCTACACCTGAAAGGAACTGACCATGTACGTCGACAACAACCTGATCGTCTCCGGCGGCGTCACCGCTGCGGGCGTCGTCTCCTTCCAGACGGTGACTGGCGCCTCTGCCGTCCTGTCGTCCAACACCATCGATCTGGGCACCAACCGCGACATCGGCGGCGGCAGTGACCTGGTTAAACTGCGCGCGCTGATCGGCACGGCGTTCGCCGGCTTGACCTCGCTGACCATGGACATCATCGCCGCAGACGACGCGGCGCTGTCCTCCAACGTCACCGTGATCGGCTCCACCGGCGCAGTGCCGGTGGCCAGCCTGTCTGCCGGCGCGCGCCTCGAGGCGGAGATCAATACCCGCATCCTGTCCAAGGGCCAGCGTTACCTGGGCGTCCGCTATACGCCGGCCGGTACCGGTACGGCGGGCACGGTGTTCGCGGACTTCGGCGACGGCATCGAAGACTTCAAGACCTACCCGGTCGGCTTCGCCGTCGTGTAAGGAGGGTGAATCATGCCTAAATACCTGATCAACGAACTGTCCTTCATCGACAACAAGCTGGTCCAGCCCGGCACCGAGATCGACAGCGACGAAACGCCGGCGCCGCACTGGACGGCGCTGGACAAGCCCGCGAAGAAGGCTGCGGAAGCCGAAGCCGCAGCCGAAGCGGAACGCCAGAAGGCGGCCGAGGCTGATGCAGCCGCCAAGGCGCTGCAGGACAACCCTGCCAACCTGACCCCGGCGCCGCCGCAGGAAATCGCCGCGTTGCCCGCCGAGTAAGGCGGCATCCATCCATGTGACCTGAGATGGGCTTCGCGCCCCTCTCATTTTGAAGCACTACGCCATGTCCACCGACGTCGATATCTGCAACCTCGCGCTGGCCCGCCTTGGCGATGAAGCCACGGTATCCGCAATCGATCCGCCTGACGGATCCGCGCAGGCGACCCACTGCGCACGGTTCTACCCGATGGCGCTCAGCACGATCCTGGACTACAGCTTTTGGTCGTTCGCCACCACGCGCGGCGCTCTGAACCAGCTTTCGGTCACGCCGAAGTCAGGCTGGCTGTACGCGTACGCGCAGCCCAGCACTGCCATGAATATCGTGGCACTGTTCCTTACCGGCTCGATCAACGACTCCAATCCTCAGGATTTTGAATGTGAGGTCCTCGAAGACGGGACTCCGGTCATTTACGCGAACATCCTGGATCCGATCTGCATGTACACCCTTCGTACGGTCGACGCGGCGCGCTTCCAGCCGATGTTCACCGAGGCCCTGGTGCTGCTGCTGATGTCCTTTCTCGCCGGCCCGATCCTCAAGGGCAACGAAGGCATCAAGATGTCGCAGAACTGCTACCAGACCTATGCTGTCATCGTGGCCCGCGCCGCAGCTTCGGACGCCCAGCAGCGCAAGGTCGAGGTTGTCCACAAGCCAGATTTTCTTGCTATCCGCGACATGCTGCCGCAGCAGACCGACCTGGGAGGTTGGCCACGATGAGTGTGCGCACGCTGCAACGCTCGTTCAGCGGTGGTGAGGTAACGCCGGAATTCTGGTCCCGCATCGATGATGCCCGGTACCAGTCCGGCCTTGCCGTTTGCCGCAACTTCCTGATCAAGCCGCAGGGTGCTGCGGAAAACCGCCCTGGCACGCAGTTCGACCATGAGGTCAAGAATTCGGCCAACGCGACACGGGTGATCCCATTCACGTACAGCACCAGCCAGACCATGGTGCTGGAACTTGGCGCGGGCTACTTCCGATTCCATACCATTGGCGCGGTCTTGCTGGCGGGCGCGCAGGCTGCCTACTCCGCGGCGACCGCCTACACCCAGGGCGACATGTGCAGCAGCGCCGGGACGACCTACTACTGCATCAAGCCGACGACGGGCAATGCCCCGCCGAATGCCACGTACTGGTACCCGCTCCCGGCCACCGGGGAATACGAGATCCCAAATCCGTACGCCGCCGCAGACCTGATGGATATCCACTACGTCCAGTCCGCCGACGTCCTCACGCTGACCCACACCGGCTACCCTGTGATGGAGCTGCGCCGCCAGGGCGCGACCAGGTGGGTATTGACGCCGCCTGCATTCCAGTCCAGCCTCCTTCCGCCAGCGGGCGTCACTGCGACGCCAAGCGGCGGCACCGGCTATTCGTTCGACTACCGCGTGACGAGCGTTGGCGCGCTCAATACGGACGAGTCGCTGGTATCGCTCAGCGCCACGTGTACGGGAAACCTGTTTGCCACCGGGAACACAAACACGATCAGCTGGACGGCAGCGGCCGGCGCCAGCCGGTACTTCGTCTACAAGAAGTCTGCCGGCCTGTGGGGCTACATCGGCCAGACCGACTCGACCAGCTTTGTGGACGACAACATCGCGGCGGACATGAGCCGCACGCCGCCGATCGCGCAGCCGCTGTTCGCTGCCGCGGGCGACTACCCGGGGGCCGTCAGTTACTTCGAGCAGCGCCGCTGCTTCGCCGGGACGCTCAACAAGCCGCAGAACCTGTGGATGACGAAAAGCGGTACCGAGAGCAACATGAACTACTGCCTGCCGATCCGCGACGACGACAGCATCCAGTTCCGTGTGGCCGCGCGCGAAGCCAACACCATCCGCCACATCGTGCCCCTGACTTCGCTGGTGCTCCTGACTTCGGGCGCCGAGTGGCGCGTCACGTCGGTCAACAGCGATGCGGTCACCCCGTCGACGGTCTCCGTGATCCCGCAGAGCTACGTCGGCGCCTCCATGGTGCAGCCGGCCATCATCGCCAACAACATCGTCTACGTCGCCGCTCGAGGCGGCCATGTGCGCGAGATGGCCTACCAGTACCAGGCAAACGGCTATGTGACTGGCGACCTGTGCCTGCGCGCGCCGCACCTGTTCGACACCTTCGACATCAAGGATATGGCCTACCGCAAGGCGCCATACCCCATCATCTGGTGCGTCAGCAGCAGCGGCAAGCTGCTGGGCCTGACCTATATCCCCGAGCAGCAGATCGGGGCTTGGCACCAGCACGACACCGATGGTGTATTCGAATCGTGCTGCGTGGTAGCCGAGGGCGCGGAAGATGTGCTCTACGTGGTGGTGCGGCGCACCATCAACGGCGCGACCAAGCGCTATATCGAGTGCCTGCACACGCGGCAATTCGCAACGCCAGCAGACGCATTTTTCGTGGACTGCGGCCTGACCTATTCCGGCACGCCGACGACGACTATTTCCGGCCTCGGCCACTTGGAGGGGAAAACCGTCAGTGTGTTGGGCGATGGGGCTGTGATGCCCGCCTGTGTCGTCACCGGTGGCGCGATCACGCTGCCGCAGCCAGTCAGCAAGGCGCAGATCGGCCTGCCCATCACCGCTGATCTGCAGACCTTGCCGGTTGCTATCGACATGATGGGCTACGGTCAGGGCCGGCCAAAAAATGTGAACCGTGTCTGGCTGCGCGTATACCAATCCGGCGGCATCTTTGCCGGCCCGAGTTTTACCAAGATGACGGAATTCAAACAGCGAACGACAGAGGCCTGGGGCAGCGCGCCGTCGCTCAAGACCGACGAGGTCGAGATCGACATTCCGCAGTCCTGGAGCGCGAACGGGCAGGTATCCGTGCGCCAGAGTGCGCCGCTGCCGTTGACCGTCACCGGCATGTCGCTCGACGTCGTTTTAGGAGGATAACAATGGCCGCCGCTGCACCATCAACACCACTATTCGCAGGCCTCCAGATCCTGGGCGCATGGGCTTCGGCAAACGGCGCGCGCGCCGCGGCGGCCGCCCAGAAGGAAGCCATCTCTTCGCAGGCCCAGCTGGAGCTGATCAATGCCCGCTCCAGTGCCATTTCGATGAACGGCCAGGCCGACATCGACCTGATCAACACCAAGTCTGCGTTGGAAAGCAAGTCCTTCGATGCGGAGCTCAACCAGGCGAACACGGACGCCCAGGCGTTCTCCAACGAGGCCAACGCCTCGCTGAACCTGCAGCAGACCGAGCACACCGCCGCCATGGGCACCTTTCGCGCGGAGAACCAGGCTGCGGCGGGAGTGGAAGGGGCGCAGGCCCAGGCTGCTGCTGACAGCATCCGCGCCGGGAGTCAGGCCGAAAGCCTGCGCGCCGGCGCGGCGATGGACAACCTGAATGCGGGCCTGTACGAGATGCAGGCCCAGTCGGCGCTGCTGCACGGCCAGTACCAGGAGCAGGACACCCGCATGCAGTACGCCCAGGCCAAGAGCCACGCCATCACCACCATGGCACGAGGCGGTGTCGACATGAGCGAAGGCACATCCCTGATGGTGCGCACTGGCATCGACGTCATGGCAGAACGGGCCGCCATCGAAGTGCAGCAGAGCGCGCTGACAGCCGCCTTCGGCGCGCGCGCGCAGGAGGCCGGCGCCATGGTGAGCGCGGCATCCAAGAGCACGCAGGCCGATTCGCTGGTGTCGATGTCGAAGCTCAGCAGCAGCCTGAACATGGACGCCGCGCGCTTCTCCGGCGAGCGCGCCGTTGCGGACGCTGAGCTGTCTGGCGGCCAGGCCGTGTCGACCGCGAAGATGAACAGCGCGCTGACCGCGATCAGCGACAGCTACCAGCAGAAGCTGGCCGGCGCGCAAACCGACTGGACGACTGCGATGGTCAAGGCCGGGCTGGCAAGCGCGGAAGCGACCGCCGCCTACAAGAAAACGATGGCCCAGATCGGCCTCAATAACGCCAGTGCGGCCTTCAAGGTCAAGATGGCCGGCGCCGACGGCATCTCGCCATCCGCCGCATTCAACAACTCGCTGCTGGGCAGCGCCGGGCAGGTCGCCGGCAGCTGGTACCAGTATGGAAAATCCACCGGTTAAACGCCCATGCCACGTATTCCTGCCGACAACTTCATCCCGCAAGTCGACTCCGGCGCGCTGCAGCCGTTCCGCACCGATGCCTCAGCTGCGTCGGCCGGCCTGGCCGCTGTGCCAGGTCAGCAAGAACAGCAGACCGGCCAAGCGCTTCTGGGCCTGGGCACCGAGGCTCAGCGCATCGCAACGGATATGCAGGATCAGGTCAACCAAGCCCGCGTCCTCGACGCCCGCAACCAGCTGCTGCAGTACAAGAGCGTGCTGGCCGATGACCCGAAGGACGGCTACCTGAGCAAGACGGGCCTGGCCGCCCTGAAGCCGGAGGACGGCAAGAGCCTCCCCGATGTCTACCTGCAGCGCTATTCTGATCAGCAAGCTCAGGTAATGGCGGGCCTGGACAACGACCGCCAGCGCAAGATGCTGACGCCGCATGCGGCCGACATCGGCCTGTCGATCCAGCAGGAGACCCAGCGGCACGCGATGGAGCAGTTCCGTTCATACCAGATGAGCAATCTGAACGGCCAGCTGCGCCTGGCCGCCGATAGCGCCGAGCGCAGTTGGCAGGAGCCTGACCAGGTGACGAAGAACGTCATGGAAGCCCAGACCGCTGTGGCCAATGCCGGCGCGCTGCAGGGCAAGGCCCCGACGGAAATTGCCGCCGACGTGAAGGCGGCAGCCAGCACCGTGCACACCAAGGTCATCGAGGCGGCGCTGGCCAACAGCAACCCGACCTACGCCAACCTGTATTTCCAGTCGCATAAGGACGCGCGCTATGACGACAAGGGCAACCTGCTCGATGGCGGCATGAGCGCGGACGACATCCTGCGCGTCAACGGCACCCTGAACCGCCACCTGGACGGCCAGATCGCGCTGCAGTCTGTGGCGGCCACGGTGAAGAAATACTCGACCCAGTTCGCGCCTTCGAACATGGACCAGCTGCAGAGCATCGTCCAGAGCATTGAATCGGGCGGCCACGACTACGACAAGGGCGGTGTACCGGTCACCAGTCCCAAGGGGGCGATGTATTCGATGCAGGTGATGCCCGCCACGGCCGCAAACCCGGGCTTTGGCATCAAGCCTGCCGCCGACAACTCTCCGGCCGAATACAACCGCGTCGGTCAGCAGCTGCTTGGCAAGATGGTGGAGAAGTACGGGAATGTGCCGCAGGCGCTGGCTGCCTACAACGCAGGGCCCGGCGCCGTTGACGCCGCCATCAAGAGCAACGGCGCGAACTGGCTGGCCGCGCTGCCCAGCGAGACGCAGGGATATGTCCGCAAGGGGGCTCAGATGTTTGCCGCCGGCGCGGCGCCGATCCAGATGCCGACCGAGCAGGAATTCACGGCCGATGCGATCGCGCGCCTGGGGCCATCGCCGCGCCCGGAGCAGATCCAGCTGGTCCAGCAGCAGTCCGAGCACCAGTACGGTGTCATCACGAAGTCGCTGCAACTGCAGGCGGATCAGTCATACAACAACGTCCTGCGCACCTTGGTGGCCAACGGTGGCGACTTCTCGCAGGTCGATCCGGCGCTGAAAATGGAGCTTGCGCGCCGCAATCCGGACAAGTACGACGACACGATCAAGGTGGCCCACCGCATCTCCAATGAGCTGAAGGAGGCAGATCCGGCGGCCAGTAACACGTCGATTTTTCATCCCGAACGCCTGGCCGCGATGAGCGACCCGGAGTTTCTGAAGTGGCAGGTCGACAACTTCCCGCGCGGCGAATGGGACGCGATCGCCAAGCGCCGCCAGGACGCCATCGATGGAACCGTGGACCTGAGCACCGGCGGCATCAATCACAAGGTGCTGGACCGCGTCATCAACGAGCGCATGATCAATATCGGCGTCGACCCGGCCAAGGCTAACAAGGACCCGCAGACCAAGTTTCAGATGAATGCTGTCCAATCCTATTTGAGCCAGCTGGTGCTCAACCAACAGCAGCAGCTCGACCGCCGGATGACGGAGAACGAGATCACCAAGCTGGTGGACACCACGTTCGCCAAGGACGTCAACTTCACGAGCACGTTCATGGAGATCAATACTGGCTCGAGCTCGCAAAAGATGCTGTCGATGACCGTCAAGGATATCCCGAGCGACGCCTACAACGGCATCAAGCGCGCCTTCATTGCCAACGGCAATAAGAGCCCGACCGACGGCGACATCCTCCAACAATACTGGAAAATGCACTGATGAGCGACAACTCCGACCCATGGTTTTCCGCAGCCAAGGCCAGCATGGAAGCCGGCCAGGCCGCCCAGATCCGCAACAACCTGCAGTTCTCGCTCGAGGCCAACCCGCAGAAGGAAGCCGGCTACCGGCAGCTGTACAACGCCACCGGCGTGCCCGTCGACGCGATCCGCGACGACGAGCAGGCGGTGCGCACGGCGGCTACCTTGCGCCAGTTCGATGCCAACGGCCTGGTGGTAGGCGCGCCGGCTACGGCCCGCCTGCTCACGGACCAGAACAACACCCGCCTGCTGCACGACGCGATCCCCAACACGATGGCCGTGGAGAAGGCCGCCTCTCTCCCGCCGGCCACGGTGGGCCAATCCCTGGCAAACGGCCTGCACGGCTTTGCGAACTGGCTGGGCAGCTCGGCGACTGAGTTAGGTCACGGCATGGCCGAATGGACCAACAAGGTGGCTGGCGACGTGAACCTGGTGCTGGGCGGGATTCCCGCCGTCGTGGATAAGGTGGCTGGCACGCACAGCGCCGACTGGTGGAACGAGCATATGGTCAAGCCCCGGATGGATGCCGCCGAGGATTACGCGCTCAAGCCGGACGCCGGGTTCAATGCCAAGCTGATGCACGGGCTGGGTAGTTTCGTGCCAATGATTGCCTCCATTGTTGGCTCCGGCGGAACCAGCGCTGCGCCGGAAGCGGCTGGCGCCGCCGCAGAGAGTGTGTCGGCGCTGCCGGCCGTTGGCAAGGCCGTCCAGCACGCCGTTCAGACGATGTGGTTCCCGGCAGTCAATGACGCGGTCAGCACCGGCCAGAAGGTCTACGAGGCCACAGGCGACGGCCAGAAGGCATTGGCCGCTGCCCAGGCCCAGTATGTGGCCAGCACGGGCATGGGGGTGATTCCGCTGTCGGTAGCTGGCGGCGCCGCCGCCCGCGCCGCATCCGCCTTCGTCGGGCAGGTTGCCGCAGGCGAGGCATCCCGCCAGTTCATGAATTCGGCCCTGCCCGACTCCATGCACACCGAATTCAACTGGGAGGACGCCTTCGTCAACGGCACCATCGGTTCGCTGATGGGCGTTACGATGGGGCCGCGCGCCGGCGGGACCGACGCAAGGGCCGTCCGGCAGACCTATCTGGATGCCGCGAAGTCGGACGCAGCCAAGGCTGATTTTGACCGTCTGAACGTGGTGTCGAAGATGTCGGCCGCCTCCGCGCTGCGCGAGCGCGATCCTGCGCTGTTCCAGCGCTTCGTCTCCGATGTGACCGAGGGGCGGAGCGTGCCGGACCTGTACATCGACGCGCACGAGATGGACCGCGCGCTGGCCCAATCCGGCGTTACGCCAGATGAATTGGCCCGCACCATGCCGGACCTGGCCGCCCAGCTGCCCGAGGCGCGGGCGACCAAGGGCATGGTACGGATCCCGATGGCGGACTACGCAACCCATCTTGCCGGGACCGAGATCGACAAGTCCATCCTTCCGAATGTCCGCACCGATCCGGAAGGCATGACCTACCAGGAGAGCCAGGTGTTTCACCAGACGCAGGTGGAGCAGATGCGGGCTGCGGCGGCCAAGGAGGCGGCCGCCAAGGTATCGAACGGCGAGCGCACGGCGTCCAGGCAGCAGGTTGAGGATGACGTCCGCCAGCAGCTGCTGGGCACCGGCCGGGTGCGCGAGGACGTGGCCGATGCTTACGCGGCGCTGCATGGCAGTTTCTTCGACAGCCTGGCCGAGAAGATGGGCGTTTCGCCCGACGTCGCCTACCGCGACCTGGGTGGCGCGCGGATTGTTGGCGATGCGGTAGGGCAGGATGGCGGCCAGGCGAAGCCGGCCGGCGGCCAGCAGGACGGCGCATTGCATCAGGAAGATCCAACCGTTGGGCCGTTCGGGCCAATCTCGCATGACTTCAAGGGCGACGCCGCAGGCGCCATCAAGCACTTGATGGAACAGAAGGACGGCGAAGCGATCGCCGCGCTACACCATCCCGACATCGGTGACATCGATCTGGTATGGGGTGAGCCGGGCGACCCCAACCGCAGCTACGTGGGCGGTTATGGGCTGGCCAAGATTGCCGCTAAGCATCCAGAGGTACTGGGCGACCTGCAGGGCATTCTGGCATCGATGAGCGTGGTGAAGCGTGGCGAAAACCGTGTTCGGCTGGAGTCGGACGACCACGAGGGAGCGGTGCGTCTTCAATGGGATGGGGAGGCGAAGAAGTGGCTGATGACAGCCTATGAGAAAACCGGGAGGAGTAGCGCCGAACCGAGGACGGACATGCTCGACGTCAGGAAGGATGACTCGCCTTCCGCTGCTCCCGAGGACAGTGTAGCGCAAAAACTGGACAAGTTCTACCAGGGAAAGCGCGAGCAACGCGGGGCCTACGACCCGGCGGCGCGCACGATTGCTCTGATGAAGAATGCGGACCTATCGACATTCCTGCACGAGTCGGGCCACTTCTTCCTGGATACTTATCAGCGCGTCGCCGCCGACGGCGCGGCGCCGGAATCGGTGAAGGCCGACTTTGACGCGCTGTTGCAGTCCTTCGGCGTCGAGGGTGAGAGCCCCGACGCGCGCCTGAAAAACTGGTCGGCGCGCGACTTGGACGGCCAGCGCGCCGGCCACGAGCAGTTTGCCCGGGCATTTGAGAAGTACCTCATGGAGGGCAAGGCCCCGTCCACCGAGCTGGCTGGCCTGTTCGCCCGCTTCCGCGCATGGCTGCTGAACGTCTACAAATCGGCGAGCGGCCTGCGCGCCGATCTGGCGCCGGAGGTGCGTGAAGTGATGGACCGTATGCTGGCCACCGATGAGACGATCAAGGCGACCGAGGCAGCGCGCGCGTTCGATCCGCTGTTCCACTCCGCGGAGAGCGCTGGCATGTCGCCGTCGGAGTGGGAGGAATACCTGTCCCTGGGTCACGAGGCGACGCAGCACGCGGCTGACGAGCTGCAAACGCGCGCCATTCGCGACCTGAAGTGGATGGCCGAAGCCAAGGGCCGGACCATTCGCGCCATGCAGCAGGATGCCGCCCGGCGCCGCGCCAACGTGCGCGATGGCGTCATCCGGGATATCGATACCGAGCCCGTGGAGCTCGCCCGCAATTCGCTGGAGTCCGGCCGGATGGTGGACAAGGATGGCCGCCCTGCCGAAGGCCCTATGCACGATGGCGCCGATCTGAAACTGAGCAAGGCGGCTGTGCGCGAGATGTACCCACACGATATGCCGAACCGCCCGGACATTGACCGGCTGACGCCCTTCAGCGCGGCCGACGGGCTGCATCCGGACATGCTAGCCGAGATGTTTGGCTTCCCGTCCGGACGCGACCTGGTCGACGCATTGCTGGGTGCGGGCGATCGCAATGCCAAGATCGAAGCCATGACCGATCAGCGCATGCTCGAGCGCTATGGCGACCTTGCCACGCCGGAGGCGATCAACGAGGCCGCCGAGCTGGCGGTCCGCAACGACATCCGGGCGCGCATGATCGCCACCGAACTGAAGGTCGCCACCAAGGCCGATACCAGTCCGACCGCGATCGCCCGCGCCGCGCGCGAGGCGGCCGAGCGTGCGATCGAGCAGAAGCCCGTCGGCGACATCCGGCCCGGCATGTATTCCGCCGCCGAGACGCGCGCCGCGCGCAACGCGATCAAGGCATTGCATGTCAACGATATCGGCGCTGTCGCGGACGAGAAGCGCGCCCAGCTGCTCAACAACCGCCTCGCCAAGGCCGCGCAGGATGCCGAATTCGAAGTGGAGAATGGCCGCCGGTACCTGAAGAAATTCTCCAAGGCGTCCGTGGCGCAGAAGCTGGGGGCAAATTACATGGACCGCATCCTGGGCCTGCTGGAACAGTTTGGCCTGGCGCCGCGCGCGCCGGATACGGAAATGCCGCTGCGCGACTGGATGCACTCGGAGTTTGAGCGCACCGGCACCATGCCCATGGTAGCCGACTCCCTGATCGACCAGCGCCAGAGCTGGAGCCGGCTTAGCCTGACGGACTTCCGGGCTCTGATCGAATCCATCAAGAGCATCGAACACGTCGCGCGAGAGCAGGGTGTCTTGACGCTCGAGGGCAAGCGCGTGGAGCTGGATAGCCTGGTGGATGAGGCCAAGCAGGCCATGGCCTCGCTGAAGCACGCGGACCCGGTTGATCTGCAGCCGCACCTGCGGCATGCCAAGGGGCTGGATAAGGTCAGCACCAAGTTCCTGAACCTCAAGAGCAAAATCCGCGCCGCCGATGCGGCCCTGCTGAAGATGGAACAGTTGTTCCAGTGGTTCGACAGCGGCAGCAGGTCGGGCCTCGATGACGATAAGGTCGGGGCGTTCGCCAAGATCTTCAAACGCATTTCGCAGGCCGAAGCCCAAGAGCGCAGTCTGCGCGCCGAGTCGGTCGCCGCGCTGCGCGAGATCGGCGAGAAACTGCGTGACTCCGGCGTCAAGACGCAGGAAAGCCTGTCAGTGGAGCTTCCGCGCCCCGGCCGTGGCACGCAGTGGTACCGCGAAGAGCTGTTGGCGGCCGCGCTGAACGTGGGCAACGAGTCGAACATGCGCAAGCTGACGCAGGGCTACGGCTGGACCGAGGCGCAGCTAATGAGCGCGCTGGACCACCACCTGTCGGCTCCGGAGTGGGAGTTCGTCCAAGGCGTCTGGGACGCGATCGGAAAGCACGGCCCGCAGATCGAAGCGCTGCAGCGCCGCCAGACCGGCGTGACGCCGGACATGATCGAGCCGCGCGCCGTGCGCACCCGCCACGGGAATTTCAAGGGCGGCTACTACCCGGTGGTGTTCGATGCCTTCCAGGACCGCAACGCCGAGACTAAACTGGCACGGCAGGCCGACATGCTGTTCGAGAACCAGTGGGCCAAGCCCACCACGAACAAGGGACATACCGTCGAGCGTACCGGCTACGTCGGGCCGCTGCACCTAAGCTTGAGCGTGATCTCGCGCCACCTCGACCAGGTTTCCCACGACCTGGCCTATCGCGAGGCGATCATCGACGCCAACAAGTTCCTGAACGACCCCCGCATCAAGAACGAGATCGACCAGACCTTCGGTCGCGAATACACAGCGCAGCTGCGGCCGTGGCTGCAGGCGATCGCAAACGACAAGGTGTTCAATACCTCAGGTGACAGCGCCTGGGAGAATTTCTACCGCAAGGCGCGCTCCAATGTCACCATCATGGGCCTGGGCTACCGCTTCAGCACCATGCAAATCCACGGCCTGTCGGCGCTCTCGACCTCGTTTGGCGAGGTCGGCGCGAAGTGGATGGCGAAGGGCGTCGCCCAGTTCGCCGGCCCGGATCGCTGGAAGAATGCCAGGGACTTCGTGTTCGAACGCTCGCCTGAGATGCTGAACCGCTCGAACGAGTTTGACCGTAACGTCGCCGAAGCGATCAATGAGATTAACGCGCACAAGTCATCCCTGGCGCCGGTCAGCGCCGCCCAGAAGGCCGTGGATGCCGGCAAGCGCTATGCCTTCTACGGCGTGGCGATGCTGGATATGGCCTCGGCCATGCCGACCTGGTACGGGGCCTATCTCAAGGGGATGGCGCGCAAGGCGGAAGGAGGTCTGGATATGAGCGAGGAAGCCGCCATCGAGTATGCAAACCGCGCGGTGCGCAATGCCCACGGCGGAGGTGGCGTCAAGGATCTGGCTGCGATCCAGCGGGACAAGGGCGCAGTCTCAATGGCAACGATGTTCTATTCGTTCTGGAATCACATGTACAACCGCCAGCGCGACTTGGCAAAGGGCTATGCCAACCTGCCGGAATCCTTCGCGCAGGGCCATGGCACCCGTGATTTTGCCCGACTGCTGGCGCGGTCCTGGTGGTATTTCGTGGTGCCGCAGATGGTCCATGCGATGCTCAAGCCGTCGGATCAGAAAGACAGGGACGGCAGCCTCGCTGGAACCATGCTTCATATGGCCGAGGAGGTTGCACTCGGTGCTGTCTCTGGAGTGCCGTTCCTTCGCGACGTGGCGAACTCGGTGATAAGTGGCCGGTCCTATACCATCACCCCACTGGAGAGCGCGGGGAAGGCAATTGTTACGGTGGCCGAGGACGCATCAAAGGTGGCTCATGGCGATCCGGTTCCGCCACGAATTGTAAAGGACTCTATCCAGGCTGTCGGCTATAGGTATGGACTACCCCTCGGCCAGGCATCGACAACCGGACAGTTCTTGTGGGATGTCGTGGACGGCCAGCAGCACCCGCAGGACCTGGCCGATTGGTGGCGCGGCATCCAGCACGGCGACATGAACAGGCACTGATTATCGGTTCCCATCGCCGGGGCGCGATCGCTGAGAATGCCGTGAAAAGGAGCATTCATGGCTGTCGCGTCCAACCTCTCGAAATCCGGCCCATACACCTGCAACGGCGTCACGACCACCTTTGCCTTCGGCTTTGCCTGCCAGGCTCAGACCGATGTCGTCGTCATCAGAACCGACACGGCCGCCGCCGACACCTCGCTCGTCTATACGACCGACTATTCGGTCGCCCTGAACGCCGATCAGACCGTTTCCCCTGGAGGGACAGTCACGCTCGCCGCGGCGCCGGCCACCGGCTTCCAGGTAACCGTTCTGCGCAATGTCAGCATGACGCAGGGCGCCAGCCTTCCGAATCAGGGTGGCTGGTACCCGAAGGTGGTGGAGAACGCGCTGGACAAGCTGACGATGATGGTCCAGCAGATCAACGAGCGGCAGTCGCGCTCTATCACTTTGGGCGTGACTCAAAGTGATCCGACGGCGCTGATCAACTCCGTCACCTCAAGTGCAGCCGCCGCATCAGCCAGCGCAACGGCAGCGGCCGGCAGCGCAACCGCTGCCGCCGGCAGTGCAACGGCGGCGGCCGGTAGCGCGACGGCGGCGGCTGGCAGCGCGACGACGGCTGCGGGTAGCGCGACAGCGGCTGCTGGCAGCGCCACCCAAGCTAGCGTCAATGCAAACACGAGCCTTCCGTGGGTGAGCGGCGCGACCTACGCGATCGGCGACCGACGCTACAGCCTGCTCAGCGGGCAGTCCTTCCGTCGGCTCACCGTTGGTGGCGGCACGCTGGATCCGGCGCTTGATGGGGCCAACTGGGTGCAGGAGGCTGGCAACTGCTTCCAGACCTATTTGGGCTCGATTTACCAATACGGCTACAACGCATTCATGAATACGGCCGGCCCAGTAGCGCTGCCTGACTTGACGAGCATCTCGAATAGTTTCGGCCTCTGCACGCTTTCGAATAGCGTTGCCGCCCCGTCCACGCTGACCACCTCCGATGGCTGGTCGATTACGACCGGATTCTCCGCTGGAACGTTCAAGGCGCTCGCCCCGCTCGTTACCGGGACACCGCATGCATTTTGGGGCGGCCAGGGGATGACGCCGCCAAACCTCGGCACTTCGTCGGCGGTTGGCTCCGCTACATTGACGGTACTGGCCAGCGTCGCCCTGTCGGCAACCTGCCACGTGTACGCATTAAGTGACAGTGCCGGTACCTACGTCATTGCCCTGGACCCGACCACGGGCCTTTGGGGCGCTCCGGTAACGCTAATCGCATCTACCACCAACCCTGGCTACCTGTATGCAGTCTCCGCTACCTCATTCCTATTCGTCGGCGGCGCGACTGCGGTGGCCGGCAGCCTGTCCGGGTTAACGATCACGAAAGGGACGAATCTGGCCTTGACCGGCAGCGTGACCGATGCCCCTGTGCAGCTCACGGCGACGACATTCTTCTTGCGCCAAGCGCTGACCTCCGCCGACTTGATGGTATTGACGGTTTCCGGTACGACCTGCTCGCTCGGGACCGGGGTGTCATCCGGCATGTCGGCGGCGGTCTACAGTTGTGCCCGACTGGCTCCGATCTCCGCCACGGCCGTGCTAATTGTTTTCGCCACATCGAATACGGCCTCGTCCACTCTGACAGTACGCGTCGCGACGATTAGCGGAACCACGATCACACTGAACGCGGCCGTAGTTAGCGGCACCGCAGCGGTGATTGGCAATACAAATACATCAAGTTTCGGCGCGCTCATCTCGCTTAGCGCATCCGCATTCATGTTCTGCGGAACTAGCGCTGCGAATAGCGCGGATAGCGTCTGGTATGGGATCACCGTGAGCGGCACGACTGTTACGCTTGGAGTGGTGCAGACAGCTGCCGGGACGCAGGTGACTGGCTACCAGCGCTCTACTTTCGTATGGCGATCCATAGTGGTGGCTGCCGGGAACGCGGGATGGCACCGGGCCATTGCAGTGAACGTCACCACCGCTGTGTTTGTTGTTCAAGGCGGCCTTATGGCGGTGTCAATCAGCGGGACGACGCTGACATTCGGCGCGGTGTTCAGTACGAGCGCACCAACGGCTCTACTCGCGGATATTGCCACCGGGTTGAATCTCTACGGGGTCGGCGGATCCAGTTATTCGAAGCTATCCGTATCGGGTGTCACCATCACGGCGGTATACACAGTCGCGAATAGCCCGCTGGCGATCTTCTCCGACACGCTCACGGACAAGGCGGTGAGCTACTCCGCCACCTGGTACAGCTGGACCGGCCTGCCAACCCTGTTCTTCCCCATCGCGCTCGACAAGTATGCCGGCGTTTCATCCAACGTTCTGAAATCCTACGGGAGCTTCGCATGAGCGATGCAGTGATTTACCCATTGGGTTGGGTAAGCCCAGTCCCAGAATCGGTCGCCATGTGGCAGGCCCGCGACGAGCTGATCGAGCGCGGCCTGCTGGATACCATCAACGGCGCACTCGCGGCGATTCCAGATCCGACCGAGCGCCTACGAGCCCAGTCCAAGTTCGAATATTCGAGCACGCTGCGCCGTGATGATCCGCTGTTGGTCCAGATGAAGGCCGGGCTCGGCTGGACCGATGACTTTCTGGACCAGATGTTTATTTCCGCCGGAGGACGCAAATGAGCACCATCACCTTGGTTTTTACCACCCGCCGCTGGAATCCGATCTCGTGGCTGATCCGCTGGGCAGTGCCCCGCTCGCGCTTCGCGTTGTCCCGCTCGTCGCATTGCATGATCGAGTGCGACAGCGTCATCTACGAAGCCAACATGGTTCATGGCGTTCGCTGCGCGCCCCGTGGCGAGGTCCTTGCGGGCTGCGTGGTGGTTTCCCGGGTTGCGTTCACCGTTCCGGATGCAAACGCCGGCCTGGACTGGGCGAAGGCGCAGTGCGGCAAGCCCTACGACTGGCGCGCGGCGCTGGGCCTGGGCCTGTCGCCCTATCGCAACTGGAAAGAGGATGACCGCTGGTATTGCTACGAGCTGGCCGCCGGCGCCCTGCGCGCCGCCGGTCGGGATGAATTTGCCAACCTGCAGCACGTCGGCGAGACGGCGCTGATGGCGATCAAACCGTAAAGGAGCCTCTGTGCCCGAGAAATTCAAGGACACCATCAACCTGCCCGTGGCCATTCCGGCCTGGGGCCTCTTGAGCATTCTCGCCGGCTCGATTTTTACCGCAGGTGTCATGTTCCAGAAGATGGATACCCTGATCGAGGCGTCGCGCACCAGCGATACCAAGATCGCAGCGATTCAGGAGAAGCAGCTGGCCAGCCAGGCTGCGATCACGATCCTGCAAAACCAGGTGCAGAACCATGACGCGCGCCTCGGCGTGATGGAGCGCGCCACTTTCGAAGTAACGGCAAAGCGATAGGAATTCTATGAAATTGATTGACGACTGGAAGAAAGCGCACAACCTGTGGAGCGTGCGCCTGACGGCAGCCCTGACCTTCGTTTCCACCCTGGCATGGGCATTGCCACAGGCCGCCGAGATTCTACCGCACTGGGCTTACGCGGCCTTCTCCGGCGGCATCCTGGTGGCCCGCATGATCAAGCAGGAATCGAAGTGAAGACAGCCCGCCAAAAGGCGGCAGCCGCTGCCATCGCGGCCACGATCGCCGTTCCTTGTGAGGGACTGCGCCAGATCGCCTATTACGATCCGCCCGGCATCCTTACCGTGTGCCGTGGCCATACCGGCTCCGATGTGGTGAAGAACCGATGGTACAGCCCTGCTGAGTGCGACGCCTTCATGAACAACGACATGCGCAAGGCCGTCGACCAAGTCGATCGCTGCGCGTCAGATGCGCCAGTCAGCGTGCTGGCAGCGTTCGCGGATGCGACCTACAACGCTGGACCGGCGGTCGCTTGCGATATCCGGAGCTCGACGGCCGCCCGTCATCTGCATGCCCACAGCTGGCGCGATGCCTGCCTGGAGCTGCCAAAGTGGAATAAGGCCCGGATCATGGGCGTGTTGGTACCGCTGCCTGGGCTGACCCGTCGCCGGCAGCTGGAGCTGGACGTTTGCCTGAAGGACGTATGACATGCAATTCACCCTATTAGAAAAGCTGGGCGCCATCCTCTTGCTGGTGCTGACGCTGGCAGGCGCAGAGCAGGCCTACGAGCACCACATCTATGAGGAGGGCGTCACTGCCGAGAGCCAGCGGCGCGATGTGATCGACGCGAAGAACCGGGCGGCCGTGCAGCGCGAGCTGGCACGCTTGGAGGATCTGCTGGCCGATGCCAAGGCCAAGCTGGCCGAAGCCGTGGCGAGCCTGGAAAAACAACGAAAGGAGCTTGATGATGCGAACACCCGCAATGCTGGGCTGCAGTCTGATCTTGTCGCTGGCCGTCGCAGCCTGCGTACCCTTGTCCACCCCGGTACCTCAATTTGTGAAGCCGTCCACCCTGACGGCGCCGCCGCTGGGCGACTGGATCACGACGCCGTCGTTGCAGCCGACCTTGACGGATCGGTTGCCGCAGGTCTTGCAGGGCTCACCAGCGAAGGCGACGCCGCCATCCGGCGCCTCAACGCCTGCATCGTCCAGTACGACGCGCTGAAGGATGCCGTCAACGCTGCTGGCGACCACGGCGCACCGTAGATTGCGCAACATTCGTTGCGTAACAACAACAGAAATGTAATATTTATCGATGTTGTATTGGTGGACAAATATCCTTTTTGAGGTAACAAATACCTTTTTGTGTTAACGAAACAGCCCCTTTTCCATTGATTAAATACATCATCTTGATACCCAATATATAGCATCTTGGGGTATTCAATACTCTTTGTAATTCCTCAATTCAAAAGATATTTGCTTAAAAATCAATGGGTTGTAAGGTGGCTGGTAGCTAACTGGTATCTTCTTGATTCCTAACAGATATCCAATGGAAATCCGGTGTTAAGCACCCGTGATTTTTGATGGTCTCGTATGGTTGCGAGAGACGGCGGGGAATTGGTATTCTTTACTTAGCGACACCAAGTCGCAAAAGAAAAACCCCATCAACGGACTTTCTCAGGGCACGTTAATGGGGTTAATTTCCCAACCTATTCAAGCAAGGAAACTCCTTTGGATAATACGTCTCACATGGTTGACGGTCAACCTTTTCGCCCCCAGGCCGCCCTCTTAAACGATATCGAGCTGTTGTGCGAACTCATCCAGTTCCTACGCGCCTGGTGGGAGCAGTTCCAGGACGTAGTGCGCCAGCTCGATCGTGCGGCAGCCGCGAAGGCTCATGATGCTTTTGTCGAGGGCAACCTGCTCGCGCGCCGGCTGGCCCGCAGCTTTGACTTCGTGATACCGGATTTTTCCAGCGTTGATTGGAGCGAATCCCCGCGTCCAGCCGGGCATGATGCCAGCTCCGAGGATCTGTAGAAAGGGTGTTGGGCAGCAGCGCTTTCATCGGCGCTGCGCCATTTTGCGGAACTGTTCGTTTTTTGCGGAACTTTTTAAGATCGCTTCCGCAACCTAAAACGGCTTGAAACCCGCATAAATCCTAATGGTGCCTCGGGCCGGAATCGAACCGGCACGCCTTGCGGCGGCGGATTTTGAGTCCGCTGCGTCTACCAATTTCACCACCGAGGCAACGCGACAGGCATTATCACTGATTTGCAACAGCAGGGCAACCCTGCAGGCCGATAATCTCGCGGCCCGCCCTCCGTTGGCTCCCGCGGCCCGTCAATTCCGGCTAGGAAAAGCGCCGCCGGCTGCTACCATGAAACATGCGCCGCGCGCGTGCGCGGCAGGCCCGGCGGTAGCGGGCGGCATTGTTCGGAGGCGATATCATGCACGCGAAAATCATCACCGGCGCCCTGGCCTGCGTCCTGCTGGCCGGCCCCGCCAGCGCGCAACAGCAAACACCGGCCGCGGCCGGCGACGGCGTCCAGGTCAGGATCAGCAAGAATGTCACGGCCACCACGCCGTACAAACTGGCGCCCCAGGAATTCGGCGCCTATGCCCAGCCCTATCTGCTGGAAACGGGACTGGTGCTGATGTTCGAGCAGCGCCGCCACCGCTATTTCACCCGGATACGCAATGAGGCCAGGGTGGAAATCTTCCCGCTGGCGGCCGGCGTGTTCACCTCCGGCGACGGCACGCTGTTCGTGTTCCGCGACGACGGCGACACGATCGCGGTCAGCCATCTGGAGCGCATGCCGTTCGCGCAGCACGCGCGCATCGACCCGGGACGGGTGTACGTGGCGGCCCGCTGACGGGTGGCGGCTGGCGGACGGCCGTGGCCGGCGCTATGGCGTCGGCTGCCAGTGCGCGTAGTGCCGTTCTATCTTGCCGAACGTCCCGTCGCGCCGCAGCGCGGGCAGCGCCGTGTTGAGCCGTTCCACCAGCTGGTCCGGCACGGCCCGGTTGCAGGCCAGGTAGACCTGCACCTGGTGGAACACGAGCAGCGGGCCGAGCACGCCTTGCCAGTCCGGCCGCTCGGGGCCCGGACTGCCGGCGCGCCTGCCCACGGCCCACAGGTCGATGCGCTTGAGCAGCAGTTTCCGCGGATTGTCGAGGTCGTTCGTGGTGGCCTCGACCTGGAAGCCACGGCTGCGCAGGTAGTCGTCGCGCGCGTCGCCGTTGTAGGTGCCGATGCGCAACGGGCGGGCGTCCTCCAGCGTGCGCAGGGGGAAGCGGTGGTCGAGCCGGCCATAGAACACCCAGTCGGCCTGGTCGGTCGGCCCCACCCATTTGAACCGCGCTTCGCGCTCGGGCGTGCGCGAGGTGGAAAAGACGCAGGTGGCCGGCTGGGTCAGCGCCATGTGGTAGGCCCGCTTCCAGGGCAGCACGTCGAGCCGGTACCGGGTGCCGGTGCGGTCCATGAGCGCGCGGATCTTGTCCGTCTCCCGCCCCGTCACCTGGCCGTGCTCGAGCATGCTGGCCGGCGGCGCGTGCTCGGTCAGCAGCGTCAGCGTGTCGTCGCAGCGGGCCGGGCCGGCGCGCAGCAGCAGCAGCGCGGCGGCCAGCGCCGCCGCCGGGCGGAGTGGTCGGAGGGGCATGGCGGACGAGTTGGGCGCCGGGCGGAAAGCGCCCGGTCTGTGCGTCTAGCATAGCAGCAAGCGGCGGGCCTTGTCGTGGCGCCGGACTTGCCTCGCCTCAAGCGCGGGCGCGGTACCGCCTCAAGCGCGGGCGCGGCGCCGCCTCAATCGGCCCGGCGGTACAGGCGGAAACGTTCCTCGCGGTCGGCCGGACGCCGGCCTTCCCACAGCAATTGCCATTGCCGGCCCCGGTGTTGCGGCGCGATTTCCTTGTCGTCGCGCACGCGGATGCTGTCTTGCAGCAGCAACAGCTGGCAGCGTCCGCCCGTCATGCCCGTGAACGGCAGGTGGGCGTAGTAGGCGAACGAGGCGCGCTGGGCCGGTCCCACGTTGGTTTCGATGCAATCGACGCCCGGCGGCAGCTTGTCGGCGATCTGGCGCGCCACGCCGGCGTAGCTCTTGCTGTAGTTCATGTCGGGCAGGAACAGCGTCATCAGCAGGATCCAGATCAGGATCAGGCCGCCGGACGACAGCACCACGGCCCGCCACAGCACGGCCGGCTGGCGCGACACGCGCCAGTGCACGAGGGCGATCCAGCCGCAGCTGGCGGCGGCGGCCACGAGGAAGGCGGCCAGCCCCAGTTCGGGCTTGAAGCCGGGCACCAGCTTGAGCGCGTTCTTGGCGGCCTGGGCCGGCCAGCCCGTCAGCTTGGCGCACCAGAAGATCCAGATCACGGCCGCGCACAGCGTCAGCACCATCACCGAGAACCAGTCGATGGCGTTGATGGCGCCGCGCTTCATGGTCAGCAGGCCGAACGCGGCCATGATGGACAGGGCCGGCAGCAGCACCAGCAGCTGGCCTTGCTCGGGATGGGGGTGGAACAGGGCCAGCAGCGCGCCCATGGCGACGAAGGTGACGGGCACCACGATGTGCAGCACGTGGCGCTGGCGGCGCCAGGCGTACACGGCCCAGCCGGCGAACGGCCAGGCCGGCCAGAAGAACCACAGGCCGACGCGGAAGCAGAATTTCAGCGAGCGCACGGTGGGCAGGGCCAGCTGCGTTTCATTCCACGCCATCCAGCCCGGCACGGGGCTGCCGCCATACGGTTGCAGCCACTGGGCCGGCAGCAGCCAGACGGCGGCGATGGCGGCGGCCACGGCCACGGCCAGCAGCAGGTCGCGCAGGCTGCGCGCGGCCGGCAGTTCCAGGAAGCGCGTGCACAGGAACAGGGCCAGCGTGAGGAAGGCCGGCGTCATCCAGCCACGGTTCAGGGTGAGCAGGCCCAGCGCCAGGCCCGTCATGGCCGCGTTGCGCAGCGACGGCAGTTCCATGTAGCGCACGGCGCGGTACAGCAGCAGCGCCACCAGCGACACCTGCAGCGCCTCCGACGTGGTCTCGTGGCTGTGCAGCAACAAGCCAAGGCAGCCGAGGTAGATCAGCATGGCCGCGTCGGCCAGCGTGCGGCCGAAATCCTTCGGTTCGGGCTGGCCGCCGAAGGCCAGCCGCAGCGGCTGGGCGTCCTGCCGGCGGCCCAGGTTGAAGGTGGCGTACCACAGCGAACCGACTCCCAGCAGGAACACGGCCACCGTGGCCACGCGCGCGCCGAGCACGTCGCCCAGCAGCCAGCCGAACAGCTTGATGCCGATGGCGCCCAGCCAGAACGCCAGCGGCCCCTCGTCGGGCATCGACAGGCCGGCGATGTTGGGCCACAGCCAGTCCTGCCAGCCGCCCTGGGCCATCGTCCACATCACGCCGAAGCTGGCCGCGTCGTCGTTCTTCCATGGTTCGCGGCCGATCAGGCCGGGCAGGATGTACAGCAAGCCCAGCGCGAACAGGGCCCAGCGTGGCAACGCGAGGGTGGCGGCGGCGGGAAGGCGGACAGGCTTCATCTGTGGCGGTGCGAAATAAAAGGTAGACGGGAGTATGCAGGAAAACCGCGCGGGCGACGGGGCGGAAAACAAAAAAAGGCAGCCGTGGCTGCCTTTCTTGTGGTCGCTGCGGAATTAACCGTTGGCGACGGAAGTTTTGGAACCGACGGAACCGAACTTCTGACGGAATTTCTCGACGCGGCCGGCGGTGTCGACGATCTTGTGCTTGCCGGTGTAGAACGGGTGCGATTCAGCCGACACCTCGATCTTGACCAGAGGGTATTCTTTACCTTCGTGGGTGATCGTTTCGCGGGTCTGGATGGTCGAACGGGTCACGAACTTGAAGTCGCACGACAGGTCGTGGAACACAACTTCGCGGTAATCTGGATGGATATCAGTTTTCATTTATTGCCTCGGTATGGGTAGGTAGCCAAACAGCACTTCGTCGGTCGGCTTGCTTCTTGACCCGATTGCCGCTCACTTGCCAGTGGTTGAATTAATGCAACCGAAGATTATACAGTCGTTCGGCAAGGCCGGCAAGGATCAAAAAAAGGGGACGGACTCCAGTTTCCACCATGTGGAAATTGGAGTCCGGCCCCTTTTGTGCTGTTTCGTGGTGGCGTTAGCCGCCGCGGCGCATCATGTCGAAGAACTCGGCGTTGGTCTTGGTCGCCTTCATCTTGTCGAGGATGAACTCCATCGCCTCGATCTCGTCCATCGAGTACAGCAGCTTGCGCAGGATCCAGATCTTCTGCAGCTGGTCCGGCTTGATCAGCAACTCCTCGCGGCGCGTGCCCGATTTGTTCAGGTTGATGGCCGGGTACACGCGTTTCTCCGCCAGGCGGCGCTCCAGGTGCACCTCCATGTTGCCGGTGCCCTTGAATTCCTCGTAGATCACATCATCCATGCGCGAACCGGTCTCGATCAGGGCGGTGGCGATGATGGTCAGCGAGCCGCCCTCCTCGATGTTGCGGGCGGCGCCGAAGAAGCGCTTGGGGCGCTGCAGGGCGTTGGCGTCCACACCGCCGGTCAGCACCTTGCCCGAGGCCGGGATCACGGTGTTGTAGGCGCGCGCCAGGCGGGTGATCGAGTCCAGCAGGATCACCACGTCCTTCTTCATCTCGACCAGGCGCTTGGCCTTCTCCAGCACCATCTCGGCCACCTGCACGTGGCGCGTGGCCGGCTCGTCGAAGGTGGAGGCCACCACTTCGCCGCGCACCGAGCGTTGCATCTCCGTCACCTCCTCGGGACGTTCGTCGATCAAGAGCACGATCAGGGTCACGTCCGGGTGGTTGGCCGTGATGGCGTGCGCGATGTGCTGCAGCATGACCGATTTGCCGGATTTCGGCGACGCCACCAGCAGGCCGCGCTGGCCCTTGCCGATCGGCGAGATCAGGTCGACGATGCGGCCGGTGATGTTCTCCTGGCCGTTCATCTCCCGTTCCAGGCGCAGCGGCTCGTTCGGGTGCAGCGGCGTCAGGTTCTCGAACAATATGCGGTGTTTCGACGCCTCCGGCGATTCGCCGTTGACCTTGTCTACCTTGACCAGCGCGAAATAGCGTTCGCCATCCTTGGGCGTGCGCACTTCGCCTTCGATCGAATCGCCCGTGTGCAGATTGAAACGGCGGATCTGGGACGGGGAGATGTAGATATCGTCGGTCGAGGCCATGTAGCTGGCGTCGGGCGAGCGCAGGAAGCCGAAGCCGTCGGGCAGCACTTCCAGCGCGCCGTCGCCGAAGATCTGCTCGCCGGACTTGGCGCGCTTCTTCAGGATCGCGAACATCAGTTCCTGTTTGCGCAGCCGGGCCGCGTTGTCGATATCCAGGCCGATCGCCATCTCCAGCAGCGCCGAGACGTGTAAGGCCTTCAATTCAGATAGATGCATATGTGTTGAGTGTCCCGTGACGGGAAAGTAAAGGGTGGGGGAGGGGATTGCGTGGGGTTAATCACATGGACGCCGCCATCGGACGTCCTGCCAGTCGCGGCGGCGTCGCGAACGCGGCGCCGCCGGTGGGCTGCATGATACTTAGATATTGCTGTCGATGAAAGAGGTCAGCTGGCCTTTCGCCATGGCGCCCACCTTCTGGGCCGCCGCCACGCCGTTCTTGAACAGGATCAGGGTCGGGATGCCACGGATGCCGAACTTGGCCGGCACGGCCTGGTTGGCGTCCACGTCCATCTTGGCGATCAGGATCTTGCCGTCGTATTCCTTGGCCACTTCCTCCAGGATCGGGGCGATGCTCTTGCAGGGACCGCACCATTCGGCCCAGAAGTCGACCAGCACGGGGCGGTCCGATTTCAGTACGTCGGTGTCGAAGGAGGCATCGCTGATGTGTTTGATATTTTCGCTCATGTTTTCCTCAGTCAGAGGGTCAAAGTGGGATTAGTTTTACGCCTGTGGCTCAGCCATTCCTGGCCATCGACGCTGCCGGACTACAACGGGCACGTGGAGGCGGTCTGCTGGAATTCAATCTGCGGAAAGGGGTGGCAAGATAGGTCGGCAGGCGGGGATGGCTGAAATAATAACCCATTTTTCAGGAAAGGGGGCGGATTGCCTGAAATGTTTGAATGACCCTTCGGGCCAGCCATCGCGGCGCCGCGCGCCGCGCCGCCGGCCGCGGCGGTCCGGGC
>NZ_JBXANP010000028.1:0-42227 GCF_058801745.1 Rugamonas sp. GW822-FHT03B10
ATCTGGCTGTCAAAAGCCATATGCACAACAAGCTTCATACCCAGTTGAATGGTGCAGTCGTCTTCTGAAAATGACAGCCCGCCGACCGCGCCCGGGAGTGCAAAAAACCCTCGTTTGTTGGACCCGGCCGCGCTGGTTTCACTTGCAGTTATAACTACGCAGGTCGGCACGGCAGGTCACCATCTATGACTTCTCGATCAAGTACGGCAGCGCGCGGGTGAAATAACCGCTACCGTTGGCGACGATACCGTGTCGGGGGTTATGATCAGACTGGCCGGTGGCCCATTGCGATGACGCCGGCTCCAAGCAGCGCAAGACCAGCCCCAACGTAGTCGTTCCAGGTTGGCGTCACACCATCGACGACGGACAGCCAAACCAGCGCCATGACGATATAGACGGCGCCATAGCTGGCGTAGACCCGGCCGCTGGCCGAAGGATGGAGGGTCAGCAGCCAGACAAACACCGCCAGGCTCACTGCCGCTGGCACCAGAAGCCAGGCGGAACCCTTGCCGGTCAGCCATAGCAAGGGGAGATAGCAGCCCAGCAGTTCGGCCACTGCGGTTGCGGCGAACAGGCCTAAGGTGTGGATAAGCATTCCGTCCAAGCTCATTTCCGTTTCAATTCAGTGGCGACAAACGGCGCGGCTGCGGCCACTCGCAGGGATTTCGTGCCGTAGGACGCTGTCGCGGCACAGCTTGATGCGCCGACGTCAGGCGACGCCATGTCCTCGATAATTATGCAATCCCTGGTCAGCCCGCCGTTGCAAGCAGCATTACAGTTGCAGACGAATGCTTCCAGGCTTGCCTCCAGTTGGCGCATCTCTTCCAGTTTGGCGCGTACCTGGTCCAGGTGCACTTGAGCCAGGTCGCGCACTTCCACGCATGCGCGGTCGCCATCCTCAAACAGCCCGGCGAGATCGCGCACCTGTTCTATCGGAAATCCAAAGTCGCGGCAGCGCTTGATGAAGGTCAGCCGCTTGAGGTCATCGTCGCGATAGTAGCGATGGCCATTGGAAGCGCGCTCCGGACGCGGCAACAGGCCGATTTGCTCGTAATAACGGATCGTCGGTACTGTGCAGTGCGTCTTTGTCGACAAAGCGCCAATCGTCAGTTTCAGTGCAGCCATGAGATTCCTTAAAGTCCTTGTACCTAAAGTTACTTTAGGTATTAGAGTGGACTTTATCAGAAAATCACTTGGAGAGGGATCAGATGGAACTGTCAAGAAAGCGCGTCAAATTCTGGAGTGGCGCCACCGGGGTCGCTGGGGCTTTGTTGATCGCCTGCATGGCATGCTGCCTTCCGCTTATGGCACCTGTGCTGGCCTGGCTGGGTGTTGCGGGACTGGCGCTCATGGGGCCATATGGCCTACTGGCGGCAGCGCTCGCTGCAGCCGCCATCGTGAGCGTGATGCTGATGCGCCGGCGTCGGCGTTCGCAGTGCCAGGGCGTCAAATCAGGCGCGACATCGGCGTGCCAGGCAGGCTGCACGGCGCCGCAGAAGGTGGTGGAAGAAGCCATCGTCGCCCCGAGCATCCCAGCCCCGATCGCCTGCACACTGTCGACCAACGATTTCAAGGAGCGCGCACTCTGGTTGAACGAGTTGAAGGCACGCTCCCTGCTCAGCCATCGGTTCGCTGGCCTCAGCGTGCACTTGTCGTACCGACTCGATGCAGCCGACGATGTTGAGAAAATGGTGCGTCAGGAACAAGCGTGCTGCAGCTTCCTGCATTTTGATCTGCGCCGTTCGGGCACCGCCATGGAGTTGACCGTGACCGCCCCCGCAGAAGCCGCAGCCGACGCCAAGATTCTGTTCGCCCATCTGGTGCCAGAATGATGGCCGGCCAGGGCGCTGAGACACTGCACCGCACATACGACTCACTCACAAGCAAGATAAGGCGTTCCTGCGGAATTTTAAGGAATGTGGACCCTTTTCTCAGCCAGCGCAGCAAGAAAGCTGTTTAACATCTTTGTTGAAGGTCTGTGCAGCGAGCTTCAGACCCTCGACCATCGTCAAGTACGGGAATAGCTGGTTTGCCAGTTCCTGTACAGTCATCTGGTGGTGGATCGCCAGCGCTGCCGTCTGGATCAGCTCGCCTGCTTCCGGAGTGACCGCCTGCACGCCAATCAACCGCCCACTGCCGGCATCGGCCACTAGCTTGATAAAGCCGCGTGTGTCGAAGTTAGCAAGTGCCCTCGGCACGTTGTCCAGCGTCAGCGTGCGGCTGTCGGTCTCAATGCCGTCGTGGTGCGCTTCCGCTTCGCTATAACCTACGGTGGCCACTTGCGGGTCGGTGAACACCACGGCCGGCATCGCGGTCAAATCCAACGCCGCGTCACCGCCTGTCATATTGATCGCCGCACGGGTCCCCGCCGCTGCAGCCACATACACAAACTGCGGCTGGTCAGTGCAATCGCCGGCCGCATAGATATATGGCGCACTGGTACGCATGCCTGAGTCAATGACGATGGCGCCCTGCGGAGTGACCGTGATACCTGCTGCGTCGAGCGCTAGGCCGCGCGTGTTAGGCGTGCGCCCGGTAGCAATCAGCAGCTGGTCCGCACGCAGTTCGCCGTGCGCCGTGGTGAGCACGAATTTGCCGTCCGTATGGACGACCAGGCTGGCCTGCGTATGTTCGTACACCTCGATACCTTCAGCTCGGAACGCGGCCGTCACCGCCTCGCCGATGGCCGGGTCCTCACGAAAGAACAGCGTGCTGCGCGCCAGAATGGTCACCTTGCTGCCCAGCCGAGCGAAGGCTTGCGCTAGTTCCAGTGCCACCACCGATGAACCGATCACCGCCAGCCGCTCGGGAATCTTGTCGCTGGCCAGGGCTTCGGTGGACGTCCAGTAGGGGGTGTCCTTCAAGCCCGGGATTGGCGGAACGGCTGGGCTTGCGCCGGTGGCGATCAGGCAGCGGTCGAACGTCACCACACGCTCACCGCCGGCATTAAGTTGCACGTTCAGAGTGCGGCCGTCATTAAAGCGAGCTTCGCCTTGCAGGACGGTGATGGCGGGATTGTCGTTCAGGATGCCTTCGTATTTGGCGTGCCGTAGTTCATCGACGCGAGCTTGTTGCTGGGCCAGCAGTCGATCACGCAAGATCGTCGGCGATGCAGGCGGCATGCCGCCATCGAACGGGCTTTCGCGGCGAAGATGGGCGATGTGGGCGGCGCGAATCATAATTTTGGATGGTACGCAGCCGACATTGACGCAGGTGCCGCCAATGGTGCCGCGCTCAATCAGGGTGACGTGTGCGCCTTGCTCGCCCCCTTTCAGCGCCGCCGCCATCGCGGCCGCGCCGCTGCCAATGACGGCGATATGCAGCCCACCGATGTGGGAGCTGGCCTTGTCGCCGTCACCGCTTTCCCCCTGCGTGGTCGAGGCGTCGATAAGCGCCGCGCGATAACCGAGCCTGGCCACGGCAGCGGTCAACGCGGCGGGCGACGTGCCTGCCTCGACGTTTAGCTTGGCGCTGCCCTTGGCATAGGAGACATCCGCCGACTGTACGCCAGACACTTTTTCCAGGGCTTCCTTGACGTGTACTGCGCACGAGTCGCAGGTCATTCCGGTGATTTTGAGCGTGGTCATAGATTCTGATTCAACGAATTACTATTTGACGCTGGACGGGTAGCCGACGTCTTCGGTCGCTTTTGTCAGCTTTTGCACGCTGGTCTTGGCGTCGTCAAAGGTGACGACCGCTTCGCGTTTTTCGAAGGTCACGTCCACTTTACTGACGCCTTCGACTTTGGATATCGCCTTTTTGACGGTGATCGGGCAAGTAGAGCAGGTCATGCCCGGTACCCCCAGGATGACGGTTTGGGTGGCGGCCAATACTGGGGCGACAATTGCAGCGAGGATGAGTGAGGCAAAAAATTTCTTCATGATGTACTCCTGTAATTAATAAAAAAATGGCATGACGTAGGGGAAACCGAGCGCAACCAAAACAAGCACGGCTACAAACCAGAAAATGAGCTTGTATGTGGTCCGCACCTGCGGAATTGCGCAGACTTCACCGGGCTTGCAGGCAGGCGCCTGCCGGTATATACGACGCCACGCAAAGAACATTGCCACGAGCGCTGCGGCGATGAAGATCGGCCGAAACGGTTCGAGCGCAGTCAAGTTTCCGATCCACGCCCCGCTGAAGCCCAAGGCGACTAAAACCAGCGGCCCCAGGCAGCACGTCGAGGCAAGGATGGCTGCCAAGCCGCCGGCAAAGAGCGCGCCGCGCCCGTTTTGCGGTTCAGACATGTGCTTTTCCTTTCGAATTCATACTGGATAGAGTAACCTTACTTCCGTAGTTATGTACGGAGTCAAGCGAAATGGAAAATATGTTGGACAACGTGACCATCGGCGTTTTCGCCAAGGCGGCTGGGGTCAATGTGGAGACGATCCGGTTCTATCAGCGCAAGGGATTGCTGCCTGAGCCAGACAAGCCGTATGGCAGCATTCGCCGCTATGGTGCGGCAGATGTGACGCGGGTTCAGTTCGTGAAATCGGCCCAGCGGCTTGGTTTCAGCCTGGGCGAGATTGCAGAGCTTCTGCGGCTGGATGACGGGACTCACTGCGAGGAAGCCAGCAGCTTGGCTGAGCACAAGCTTCAGGACGTGCGCGAGAAGATTGCTGATTTAGTGCGCATGGAAACCGTCCTGTCTGACCTGGTATGCGCCTGCCATCGGCAAGGGAACGTTTCCTGTCCGCTGATAGCTTCGCTGCAAGGAAAACCTCGCAGTACCGACACGATGTAGCCAAAGGCTATACGCGTGGGTTGGCGCGCTACACAATCGGCCCCGAATACAGACCAGCTTTCCCGATGCCGCCACCGTTCGCAGCGTCGTGTCAGATGCAGATAATGTTGGTTTGCGGGGATGGAATGCAGGTCGGCGCGGATAAATGCAGGTTCACTTGCAGCTAATGCTGGTTTGAAGGGACTGTCAGTTGCAGTTATTCCTGGCCGAGAACAGGCTGGAATGCTGGTCGGGGCCGTTTCAAATGCAGGTCATTACACATAGCAAGCTGGCTTGGCCAGCGTGCCCACAGTCGAAAGGAAATGAAACATGAGCAAAGCGGTTTTGAGCCGGTTGATCTCCGAGAAGCATGGTGTGCCGAAGGCCCAGGCGGATGAGATCGTTGATACCTTGTTTGGCGGCATCAAGGATGCTTTGGCATCGCAAGGAAGTATTGGCTTCGTCGGCTTTGGCCGCTTTCATGTAGATAATCGCGAGCCTCGCGTGGGTCGTAACCCCTCGAATGGCAGCAAAGTAGATATCCCGGCCCGCAAGGTGGTCAAGTTCACACCTGGCGAGCCATTGAAGAAGCTCATCAACCAGTAGTACAACTAAAAGGACCTGTAATGAAATTCTCCCACTCCCTGATCGCTACCTGCTTCGGCCTGGCTCTGTTGACCGGCTGCGCTACCAACTACGGTAATTCGTCGATCACCGACGAAAAGAAGGTGGCCGCGATCGAGGTCGGCAAGTCGACCACCAAGGATGTCGAGGCATTGCTGGGCAAGCCCAGCTATGTACAGACCGAAGAGGGTGGCGAGCAGGTCTGGCTCTATCAAAATGTCAACATGAAAGGTTCGGCCTTCATCCCGTTTGCAGCGATGTTTGGCGGCACTATGAACGAGAAGAACCTGTCGGTCCGCTTCACCAAGAAAGGCGTTGTGAAGGCGACCGGCGCTGGCGAGAAGCAGCTGTAAAGCGGAAGGCGGCCGCGAACTGGCCGCCGTTTTTTTCTAACGTAATTGTATTGCGCAATACAATGTCCAGCATTCTCAAAACATCCCGTCCCACTGAAGTCGCCTACGCCGAGTTGCAGAGCGCATACGATTTTTACAACCTAGACCTCTTCGACGGAGTGCTTCCGTCGTGCATCCTCACGTTTCAGCGTGAGAAGCGAACGATGGGGTACTTTTCGTTCCAGCGCTTCAGGAACCCTGTTACTGGCCAGTGGTCAGACGAGATTGCCCTGAATCCGGAATACTTTGCTCTATATCCCATGCTCGAGGTGCTACAGACGCTCGTACATGAGATGGCCCACCAGTGGCAGTACCACTGCGGCAAGCCCAGCCGCACCTGTTACCACGACCGGCAATGGGCCGACAAGATGGAGAGCGTCGGCCTGATGCCATCTGACACGGGTCAGCCAGGAGGGAAGCGAACAGGGCAGAAAGTAGCCGACTACGCGATCCCTGGCGGGCGCTTCGAGAAGGCGACGTCCGCCCTGCTCGCCGACGGTTTTCAGATTTCCTGGCTTGACAGGTACCCGATCGCACCACCGCGGCATCTCGCCGGCACGCCGATGGCGCGTCCGCTCGACGAAGGCGATGCGCCGCCGGGTGCTGAGATCGGTGCCGATGCCCCCGGCGTAGGCCCGATCAGTACGTTCGAGGCGGCCAGCACGATGTCACTGGCTCAGCTTCACCCGGGCCTTGGCCTCGTCGAGCGACCTACCGGTGTCAATCGCAGCAACCGGGACAAATACACCTGCCCGGACTGCGCGATCAGCGTCTGGGGGAAACCGAAATTGCGCGTTAAATGCGCCGATTGCGACGAGCTAATGCTCGCAGGCAGTCAGCCGGACGAGCTGTCATCAACGACTGATGCCGCTGACTAAATACCACTTGCAACAGGTGCACAAGTGCACCTATACTTTGTCTGAAGAAACTACCGAGCCACCCATGAATACGGACACGCGCCCTCCTTTGCCTACAACCCCTGGCCACGTCATGACCCTTTTGCGCCAGCGCAAGGGGGTCCCTGCCGGCGACACTAGCTGGGACGTGGAACTGGACGCCATGCCGGCGATCGAAAAAGCGCGCGAAGCGCTGATCGCTGAAACTGGAGATGTGGACATGGTAGAGCGCGTGATATCGTTGCTCGGTGATTGCGGAGTACTGGCCAGCGCGAGCACTTCGCTCAAGGCCACAACATCGTCCACGAACGGACTATCTTCCCTAGTGAAGAACTTGATGGGTATTGGCGACGCTTTTTCGCTTGGGATCATGAACGGGATCCTTCGTCATGGAATGGATTTCGATACCGCCGCCGATCACGCTCGCGACATGGTGGCCAAGATCGCAAAGTCTGGATCGTCCGATGCCTACTCGATTGAAGTTCTGAGCGGCATGGTGGACGAGATGTATGAAGCCGCGCGAACGGACAAGCTGACCGGCCTGCTGATGCGGGCCGCATTCGAAAAAGAGTACCTTCGAATGCAGGAAGGCGTCAATGCACTGGTGCTGATCGATTGCGACCACTTCAAGCGCGTCAACGACACGCATGGCCATGACGCCGGCGATGCGGTATTGCGCGGCGTGGCTGAGCTGATTAAGCACGGCGTCCGTGCGGTCGACCTGGCATCCCGTTGGGGCGGTGACGAGTTCGTCGTGCTGCTGCCCAGGGCAACGCTGGAGGACGCGCAAACGGTCGCGGAGAGGCTGCGCATGGAGGCAGTCTCCGCCGATTTGAAAGGGGTCACCTTATCGATCGGCGTCGCGCTGACGAGCCGTGAGGAACCTCTCGCCGCAGTGCTGCAGCGCGCCGATGCCGCTATGTATGCGGCTAAGCGATCAGGTAAAAACGCAGTTGTCATTTCGTGAAATCGCAGTGGAGAAAAAATGAACGATCAGGAATTACAAAGTGAGGACGAAGCCCGCATGGTGGCCGCGGATTTCGCGGTGAGCAAAGATCTGGATGTGCGACGTGCACAGGAGTTTGCTGCGCAGTGGTTTCGCATGGGAGAAGGATTCCCTGAGCGCCGGAGCGAGGCTCTGGTCCGGATTCTGAAGAAGCAGTTTGGGCTCATCGAATAAGAGCTACACGTGACGCCAATTGAACGTACGTTACTGGCCCTGCTCGAACGCGAAGGACCTGTAGTCGGCACCGCAGCACTCGGGCGCGCTTTGTGGCCGGATCGTGACATGCAGGCACAAGGCGCTGCATTAGCGGCGAGCCGCGTGCTCAAGCGGCGGATGGAACAAGGCCATGTGACCACTACCGAGTACGATGGCCGGCATCAGTACCATCTTACTGATGCCGGCACCCAGGCGCTCGCTGCGGCGCGCCTGGCTGATAGCGATCCCCGCCAGCTGTCGCTATTGGACTAGGCCAGCTGGCCGCTTCGCTCACTTTGGACGTAGCGCCGGCGCGGGCTCTTCGTACTCCATCCGGTTCTCCGCCAGGATCCGGAGCGTATTGCGTGCATAGTCCACCATGTTGCCGGAAACTTGGTATGAGCGCCCCTCATCCTTGTTGACGAGGCGATAGCGATCGACGGCCCCAACCTTTTGCGTTTCCAGTGACACGAAGCCGTCGGCGATCACATCGTCTAGGAACTGGCGCGCAGACTTCTCGACTCCGTTGTGTCGCACACGCGTGCGCTCTAGGGCCGCAGTTGCATCTTGGATCCGGCGCTCCGCTTCGCGTGCCTGGTACTCAGCTTCGGCCCTCTGCTTGATGTCCGCATCGAGGCGCTTGCCCTCCTCCGGACTCATACCGGCCCAGCCGTAGATAGCTGTCCGAATATCGGTAGCGGTTCGTGGCAACTTCACGCCGGTGACCTGGCTGAAGAACTTCTTGGACAGGTCATTCTGGCCCTTGGGGCGCGCGAGCCAGCCGATGAAGAACTGATGGCTCTTGGCGGTCAATGCGAGAGCGAAATTGCGGTGCATGCTCGCGACCAGGCCGTTGTGGCGTTCGGGATCGTGCGACCGCATGAATTCGGCATATCGCTGCGCGAGCGTATTAAGGCCATCGCCGCCATCTTCTTGTGCCGATTTCGCCTTCGCCCAGGCGGTCTCTTCGCGGATTTTGTTGACAGCGGCAGCCAGTGCGGCCGCGGCATCCTGACGACGACCTGGCGCGGCCGCGTCAGCTGCAGCGATGACGATGCCGAACTGGGATTCGATCGGAATGCTGGATAGGACCAGCGAGCGATCGGACTCCCAGGTAAGCGTGAAGTCGTCGGGGATCACGACTGGATCTCGCCGGCGGAATCGCGGCGTGTCGTCGTCCACCGTAGCATCCGCATACTGCTGGCGCACGGCCGACAGCGTGGCCATGCCATCGCGCACCTGGCCGAACAGATCGGCAAACGAGCTCTCGTCGACCTCGTAGCGTGGCATATCGGTTTGATGCTCCTGCAGTGCACGATCGAGCCAGGCTTTCGCGGATGAGATCTCCCGGGCTGACCATAACAGCGAGTGCATCAGGGTGGTTTTTGGGCCAGTGGTCGATCCTTGACGCGACGGCAGGTACACGCCTGGGCTCTGGTACTCCAACATGGCGCGGAATGGCTGCTCGGGGTCCTTGAAGCGCAACTCGTAGGAATCTCGGCCCACAGAGTTGACCTGGAAGACAGCTGGATTAAGTGGCGCTAACGCCTGGCGCGGATCGTCGAGGTTTGCATTCGCCTCCTGGATCTGGATGTTGACCTCGGCCAGCAGCTGGTCGCCGTCAAACTTCTGCGCGGTCGTGCGGGCGAAGTTGATGGCGATGGACAATTCGGAATTGCTGGGGCGCACACTCGCCCACGGTTCTCCGAGGGGCCTCCACTGGCCGTCCAGATATGCCCTCGCCCATGTGCACGACTTTCCGGCCAGGTGCTTACGCGGATCGTACCGCGAGATCTTCCTGCGTTCGAATGCCACAGCCACGCCGGCGACCACCGCGTCGACGACGTGGCCACCGATCACATCGCCCTTGACGGCTACGCCGGCAGCTTGATCCGCTGGCTGCACACCTTCGTGGCCGGCGCGCTGTGTCTTGAGCTCGTCAGCAGTGAGGTATCGGATGTCCCTCTGCCCAAAATCAACCACCGGACCGAAGTGCGTCATGTCCGCAGATTCCGCCACGCGTTGGCCACGCTCAACAATGGCGCGCACGCCCAACGCGTCTTCCTCGATCGTGCGGCCGTCCGCGTTGACGCCGATAGCACGCCACTCGCGCTGCGCGCCAGACAAGGCGAATTCGACCTTGGCCATCAGGAGGTCCGTAGCCTGTTCCAGCGTGGCCGCTTGAGCCGAGAGGCCGACCAGGCCATCAGCAGTGACAGCGAGGCGTTTCCAGCCCGTGTAGGGGCCTTCTGGGACGTCAATGACGTTGTGCTGAGGGATAGCCGTCTGCGCCGCCCACGAGACCATTTCGCGCGCCGCAGCGCGCTGGCGATCGGTGGTGACGCTGTCGGAAGACTCGATGACGTTTTTCTGACGCCTCATGATTTCGCGGCATGCCGCGAAATTGGCGGCGAACTGGCTGGCGAAGCCTTGGCCATGCGAAGTGAGTGGGCAAACAGTGGATTGATGGCTGCCTTGATTGTGCTTGCTGTCGGCGGCGTAATACCATCGGCCGTCGATCTCCGCCAGGCGGATCAGCGCGGATGCCGCTTCGCGTTTGCCAATCTGCTGGCTGGAGACGAACGACAGGGTGATCACTTCCACGTCTGAAGGTGATTCGTCTGCGTCGAGGTTCACGACGTCGGTCTTGCCAACGGTTGGGCTCACGCCTGGCCGGGTCGCCTCGACCCGGCTGTGCACGAGGTCGTGGGTCAGCTCTGGGGTAAGACGCATGGGCATGACGCCGGCGACAACCTGGTCGTTCACTTTGGCCTGCACGATCATTTCGGCGGGCACTCCAGAACCCCACTGAGTGGCGACGAAGAAGGAGGCGGAACCGTGCTTGCTCACCAAGTAGTCGTAATATAGCTTGTCCATGCCGATGAGTCGACCGTCGGGGTGCGCGAAAAGCATTGCGTCCCGATCCTTCGTAAAATCTCGCTGCACAAAAGCGGGCCGCAGGGGCACCGAGGTTTCGAGCTCGATGTACCGGTGGATGTCCGGCCGCTCGGTGAGCGGCTTGCCCGCGAACCGCGAGCTGTGGAATTTCTCATGGCTAGCGTAGTGCGGCGCGGTCAAGTCGAACAAGTGGCCATTCGTCCACGCCGGCGCATCTCCGTAACGCACTTCGAACCAGCCGTTGTCCTGGCTGGCCCAAGCTTTGGAAAAGCCGATCAGGCTCGGAAGCGGCTTTTTCACAGGGCCAGGCTGGAACGGCTCAAATTTCTCCCATTTTTCGCGCTCGGCATCATCCATCTGCGCGTTCGCCTTCTCCTGGTAGTGCAGCTGCGCGACGCGGGCTTCTTCAAGCGCTTGGACGCGCGCCTGCGCCACAGCCGCTGCGATCTGACTCTCGGGGGACAACACCTGAAGATCAGCCAGCCGCGGTCCTGTCGTGCGGTCGAAGGACGCCTCGAATGCCTGCACCGCCTGCATCTGCTGCTCTGTGAGGATGGGGTAGTTCGCGGCCGGCGGCACTTCACGGTCGGCCAAGGCATCGATCTTGAGCTGTTGTCGCATTTCCACCAAGGAGGGGAAATGCTTTCCCATCAGGTCGACCAACTCCGGTTCTGTCTCCGGCACCGTCACGTTGAAGGTGAACTTTTCGGCCCACGAGCCGGCAGGCCTGCCGCCTTTTCCCTGAACCAGAGCATGGATGAGCGCCTCGATGCGACGGGGATTGTCTGGCCCCGTCATTGCGACCGCGCGGGCTCGTCCGAACGGCGACGGGATTGGAGCTGCCAGCGCGGGTTCGAGCAGCTCCGGGTACTCTGCGACGACTTCGAACGGCACCTTGTGGCCTTCCTCCAGCGCCTTGCGCACGACGTCGTAGTGAGTCGTGGGTTCGCCCAGGTTCTCGCGGGCGACCATGTCCCCAGCCAACGCCTTGGCGTGTTTCCATTCCGCGACGCCGAAGGCCAAAGCCTCCAGCCGCCCGATCCGAACGGCTTCGCTGCTGGCATTGACCACAGAAGGTGCGCGTAGCACGGCCCGGGCAGTGTGCCACTGGGCTGAAGTCATTTTCCATGGAACGGCGTCGACCTGGAGCGTGGCGCTGTCGGTACTCGCTGGCGGAGCAGCTGGAACGGAGGACGGCAGGTAGAAGATCTCGGCCGAGCTGAACTCGCGAGTGGCAGCTTGCGGGAAGTGGGCGCGGATCTCGTTCAATGTGAAACGAAGGCTGGAGCGCACATAGTGCTCGCCGCTTCGCGTGAAACCAAGATCGCTGACGCTGTCTGGTATCGGGTAGTCAGGGGACAGTGCTCGTAGCATGAGCACCTTCCCCGCAGTGGATTGATAAACGTTAAGACTTGCTTGGTGGGCGGAAAGATCAATCCAGGAGGGCATCCATTACCTCATTATCAACTTCGCTTTCGTTGTAAAAAGAAGTGTTTCAGGAGCCGATCGAACTCGTTCCGCTTGTTCGCCGCAACTGCGATTTCTTCCAGTTGCGTGAGCATGCCCGCTTTGCCGTTGTACTTGGCCTGCAACTGATCGAAGATTTTCCCCATCTCCTCGTCATTCAGGTGCTTCTCCAAGTTCTGCTTCGTGGCGTCCATCAGATGAATGATCGTCATCTCTGGCGTGGCGCAGTGCATCTCGAACTCGCCGAGCGGATCCTTGAAACCCGTCAACTCGTACATCCGCTTGTCCTCGAGCAGAGGGTGAACCATGCTCTGCACAATGCGGAAGTCGCCGCCGTAGGGAGCGATCTGCTTCTTGTAGGGGTATTCCCCGCCAACGAAGATCCTGCCGCCCACCGGCCGCTTGAACCAGGCCGTTGAGTGCGTGAGTGCTGCTTTCTGGAAGAAGTGATTCGCCAAGCGAATTCCATACTCCTCAAACAGCTCTGCAGGTTCCTTGCCGGCCCGGAAATAGACGCCTTGCGCGACCCTTATCAACAACTTGTCACGACGGCTAGCGAAGTAAGCCTCGTGCTTCGTTGTGTTGAATCCGACTATGAATACGTCGACGTTTTCGTCCATTTGACAAGTATTGTATTATTATTCGCTGTTATAGTACAACGAAAGTTATGCTAAAATCGGGTCATTGCCCGTCGTATGATGCAGTCTGTGCAAAAGTTCGGTAGAGTATGCACACATCTTCGATGCTACACGATAAAATAACCGAAGTTAATTCTCACCAATTGTCACGGAGGTCTAATGGAAAACGCAATGGTCAACTCGCTTAAAGCCCTTGTTTCGCAGGTGAACAACGCTTCTCTTCACTCTACGCAGAGCACCGCGCCACAGGCGCAATCCACTGTTCGCATCGCCGATGTGCGCCGTGCCGCTGAAGATGCCAAAGACACTCTGCGTCATCGCCTCGGCTCGTGAAACTCGCCGCCACTCGGATTTTTCCGACTATAGTCGGACAACACTTTTTAGCAATCTCCCTGCCTCCGAATACACAAAAACGCCCTGGTCTACCGTAACGGCCAGGGCGTCCTGCTTTTTTTTTGAAGTGATTGATTATTCATCAAACATTTCCTAATGCCAAGCTGTAGTGTACAGCAATCGGCTTTTGATTTACATACTACATTCGCAATCGTCTCGCGCCTTCCCGGAACTCCTCACGCCACTCGTCATCAGGCTCTTCAACGTGCCCTCCGGCGGTTGTAAAACCGAGGTCAAGAACATCGTAGGATTGGCCTGCAATTTCCTCATCAGGGTACGTTGACTTTAGTTCGTCAATATCGATCCAGACCGGTGCTGAATCGTGATCGAACTCAGCATTCGTCGTAGTGGAACCGTATAGCGGTCCGAGGACAGCACCCGTTTGCGCATCGAAGTCAAATTCACCCCAAGTGCCGCGGGCGCTGGCCACCGACCTAGGAGCCGCGCGCTGCTGTTCGATCAATTTTCCCGACTCAATAACAGCTCGCATGCCCGCCGGCGTCAGTTCAACCTCGGGCCAGCTGCCGCCAAGTTGGTTCGGGCGGTCACTGCCAGTGCGGCGGGCCAGCCCAAGCAGCACGAGGTGCGTCAGCGTCTCAGCGCCGCGGTTGCCGTCCGAGCCCCGGGTGTCGCCCCATGCGTAGCCGCCCTTCACGCCTTCGTGTCGGAAGATCCTGGCGATCTCGTCCAGACAGGGCGTATGGCTGCCGCGCAGCAGCTGCGCCATCGGAATGGCAAGGAGCGGCTTGGCCATGGCATCCTCTGGATAGACCCCCGCGTATACCAGCAGTTCACCGCTGACAAGGTTGTTCCCCTGTTTTGGCAACACGCCAAAGAAGGGAGCCTTCTCCAGATAGAGCCCGGTCTGCTCAAACGCGCAGTAACGCACTTCTTGCGTCGACGTACTCCCGTCCCCGAGCATGACCGGCGAGGTACCGACGTGGACGCGTTGAGATAGGGCGCGAAACGCCGCCAACGCGAAGTTCGGGGCCATGTCGCCGTCCAGTATGGTGTCGAGCTCAATGGCGCGGATAGCGTGCACCAGGTCGCTGTAGAACACGGCCAGCCCTGCATCGCGATTCGCCTGCAGCTTATCGAGTAAGGCCGGAATCGGTCGCCGGCCGTGGTCGTTGAAGATCTGGTACGCCACCGACCCGGCAAACTCCCAAGGGGAGGTCCCGTATGTCTCCGGCCAGGTCAGATTGCGCGTGTCGTCCCAGAACTCGCGCAATTTTTCCAACGTTGGAAATGTCGCCAGGAGCCGATCTACCCGACCGGGTAGACCAACTTCTTCACGTGGCCACTTGGCCAGGGCCTTGTCCTTGCTCGTCATACGGTCCCCCTGGTCGTTACGGGTGCATGCCCATCAGCGGCATGTCGGGTTCGAAATCGAAGTCGGAAGCATCGAAGATCTCTTCCGGCCCGCCCGCCTGCACGGCTGCGGTCATTTGGTCGCGGTGTTCAGTTTCTAGCTCGTCACGGAAGTCCGGGTGGAAGCTCAGGACATAGCGCGATAACTTCTCGGCGTCTTTGGCAGCGCGGAATATCTCCTTCTTATCTCCGCGCAGCAGCTTGAGGTAGCCATCCACATAAGCCGAATGGTTTTCGATGGTCGAGGGCAGACCGAGGCGCATCGAGAGCATCACGCTGCCCATTTCGGCGCGCAATTCTTCACGCGCATAACCTGGCGCTTTCCGATCAAAGCTGAACTCACGATTCAAGCGGGTTTCATGCCCGGTCCAGTGCCCAATTTCATGCAGCAACGTTGCGTAGTAAGCGCCATCAGATTCGAACGACTCGCGATCGGGCATGTAGATCTTGTCCTCGCGAGGACTGTAGTAGGCTTGGCGATAGCCATGCACGACGTCGACGCCGGCGGCCTCTACGATTTCCTCGCATAGCTGCACAGTCAGGTCCGAAACGTCGCGGGTATGATTTGCGGTCCGTTCCGGATCGGCTTCCGGCACGTTGTCGATCTGGGTGAGATTGAACACCGTGTAGCTCTTGAGGATCGGGATGGTTTTCACCTCAGGCGCGCCAGTTTCGAGGTCGATCTCGCCAGTTTTCTTCTGGAATGGCTTGTAGAAGTAGATGCGCGTGCCACGTTCGCCTTTGCGCACTTGCCAGTCCTTACCCTTTGCCTGCTGGTAAGTGCACCACCGCCCATCCTGGAAGCCCTCACTAGCCAGCAGCAGCACGTTGATGCCGTGATAGGGTTTGCCCGATGTCGGGTTCGATGGCCACAGCACGCTGCCGTCCCAAGGACGCTGCCACGGCGCGGTCCCGTTCTCGATCGATTCCATGATCGAATCCGTCACCTCCTGGTAGAGGTCGCGCGCCGCGACGTCCTTGGCCGGTCTGGCGCGGCTTCGCGATGCAGGCTGGCGCGGGGCAGCGGCAGGTTCATCCGTAGGTTCATTTACAATCGGAAGCGGCTCCGCCGCTGGGGCAGCTGGCGCAGCCGGTGTAGCCACAGGTGTGTACAAGCGTCGAATCACAGCCATCGCGAACGCTCCTACTGGTCGGCCGTATCGCCGTCCGCAGCCATGCCGGCTGGCTCGGGCTCGATGCCGAGGTCTTTGACCTCTTCCCAGCTTGTTTCGTTCGGATCGACTTGTTGCGCGACCTGGTCTTGCGCTGCCTGATTGGTATTGGACATCGTGCACTTTCATAAAAGCCCTGGCGAAGTGCCAGTGACTTTGATTGTATGTTCAAACAGGAACATAGTGCAACGAAAGTTATTTTTGAGGTGTTGTCCGATTATAGTCGGAGAGACAAAGCCAGGCATTGCACCTGGCCTAAATTGTCAGCCAAGGTCCTTCTCAACGTAGGCCATACGCTCGCGGAAACGGCGCTCCTCGACAGCATTCATGTCATCGACAGCATCGTCAACCATCTTGCGAAGCATGGTCAATTTCATAGCGCGCACAATGTCGTCCCGTTCTTCCACTTCAAGCATATCGACCACCACGCGATATGCCGCGTCGTCATCGATTCGGTGGGCGGCCACGACCGCCACGACTACGTCAAGCACAGCCTTGCGCACGATCGGCTGGAACTCCTCGTCGCTATAGCGCTCGATAAAATCTTCGCGTTCGGCTTCGTCCGCAATTTCCTGGGACGCATACAGCTCGATCGCGTCGACCAGAAGTGCTTCGGAAACGGTCGTTTGAATAAAACTGTCAAACAATTCTTTCGGATTTTCCATTCTTACGTGCTTTCCAAGACGTGCGCAAGCGGCAACTATTGCAGAGAAGAAACTGATGTTACCAAAAGCTAAGTACGATACCAGAATAGTTGCCTTGAGTCAAAGTGACCCTACTTATGTGCTACCGCAACAACGCTGCCAATTCAGCATCACTTGGCGATCCCATTGCAGTGCGGACCTTGCCGTTCTGGCGGTAAATAATCGTAGGTACACCAGTGTAACCGGTGTCGCGCAGCAACAGCAGGTTGTAGGCCATTTTCTTGTTGGCCACGTCGGAAATCGCCACAGGCTGCAACTGACGGTTCACCATGTCGCTCAGCACCTGAGACGGAGTCTTCGACGCATAGATGGCTGCCGCCAAGCCTTTGCTCGAATCCTTCAGGATCGCCACGGGCAGCCAACGGATCTGGACGTTGCCCGAGGCGACCGCGCTGCGCAAGGACGTCCACAGGCGATGGCAATAAGGGCAGTTAGGATCGAACAGCACGTAAATCGTTTTCTTCCCTGCGCCCTCCGGGATCCAGCTGAGCTTCTCCGCACGTGTCCAGACAGACTCCAACTCGGCATCGGTCAGCGTTTTCGCCCCTCCCACGTCGGTGACGCCGGCGCGGCTCATGTCCGAAGTGGTGACGTTCTCACCAGCCGTATCAAACACCATCCCCACGATCAGGCTCTTGCCGTCCGGCGTGACATAGAACAGGCGCTTTTCCTTCCCGTTATCAGCGATGATGGCCTTGAGGCCGGATGCCGACGGGAAGGTCTGCACGATCTGCACGCCCTTTGCCATCAGATTTTTTTCGACAGGCGTGACGTTGTCCGCCGCGCGCGCCGGCTCGCCAATCGCCATCATGGCCAAAGCTGCGGCCAGCATCCAGCCTTTAATCATTTGCTTACCCAAACTCGTACTCCTCCAACATCGGTGTGAATAAATTTGCGGCGGTCGATGTAGAACCCGACGCCGCCACTTCGAAATGCAGCCATCAGCTGCCCTTGGTACTCAATCGGCAGATCAACATACTTGCCGTCGGCCGCCATGGCCTTGGTATGAAACGAATCTTTTTTTGCACCTTCCGTCGTCGCATTGGTGTGTTCGCTACGGAAACCGCTATTGACCTGGTACGGTGCGCGGAACCCGTAGGCAGCCTCCAGCCATCCCTGCTGCCCGCGCAGCAGGTTGAGCAACCGGAGGTCCATCGCCACGGTCTGGTTCGCGCGCACGTCGCGCAACAGGTGACAGGCCTCGCGGTACCCCCCTTGGTCCAATTGCCCATCGCGCCAGTAGCACACCACGCGGTGCTCCCCTGTCTCCTTGCGGTACAGGTTCAGCGTGCGAGGAAGCGCCCAGAAGGCGGCCGCGTCTTGGTCATTCGCGTAGTACTGGGGAAGGAGCAGGCCGGATTGCTGGCGCAGCGGATTTGCAAACGATGATGTCCCCATTGCGCTCAGGCCGAGCATGATGGAGCGCTTGATGAATGCGCGGCGGCGGCGCAGCTGCTCGACGTTCTGCATCAGCGGCCCCCTATCAAGGATTCAAGGCTGCTCATGACGTCTTCCATCTCCTGCTCCTTGCCCTCTTTCTCCGGCTTAGGGGGATTCGGGTACTCGGTGCCGGTAGTGGCCGCCTGCACCATTGCTGCTGCGTTAGCGCGCGCATCCGCAGGGCTCGCGCCCAGCCCGGCAGCAATCGCGTTGAGCTTGACCGACGTTTCGCCAGCATCGAGCAACCCGCCGGTTCCAATCGCCTCGCCAGCTGGCTGTGCGGCGGTTGAGACCGGACGTTCCAGGGCGGTTTCAATAATCGGCAGCGCTGCGGCGGCCAATGCAATGATGTCGACAGCGAACTCCTGCTTAGCTTTGTGCTCAAACAAGTTCACGGCCTCGAGACTGCCACCGTCGAAGGTATGAGTGTCATCGGTCGGATCGGGCGCTACCGCAGATGCCAGCTGCGCGCCATCGCCTGGGCCTGAAGCGAGGACGGCGGGAGCAGCGTCCGAGGATGGGCCGGCGGCCAAGCCGGGCGCGCTCGCCAGCCCAACTCCACCACCACTGGTTTGACCGCCATCTTGATCAGACGATGGCACTGGTGCGCTGGCCGAGTCGTCAAACGCCAACAACAGGCAAATGCCGCGCTCCACGCCGAGCTTGGCTTCCAGGTACTGGCGATACCGCGGCGTCTCACTGAGCGGCCCTACATAGCCAAAATAGCCATCGCGGGGCCGGAGCTTGGCCATAGGGTTGGCCACCAGCGAATCGATCAGCGCACGCGCATTGACTTTCAGCTTCTGCAGGCTGGCCGGATCCGGAGGCATGACCTTTATAAAGTGATTCAGGCGATACTCTTTTGCGAGCTTAGGGGCCGCATAGAACACGCGGGCGCGAATCACCTCCCCTTTTACCATGATGTGGACCTCTCCCTCGATCTGGCGTTGAAGGTCCTGCAGCTCGATCCGTTTGACCTTTTCAATTTTTGCAGTTTGGTTGCCGCGATAGCCACCCACGCCTTCCAGGTTCTGCTCGAAGCCGTCTACCACCGAGACAAAAGCCTCCGCAGCCAGGCGCTCGATCAGGTCGTATGAATCGGTCGGGTCCTCAAGTTTTCCGAAGATCTTGATGTTGCTGTTGGAGACGATCGCAAGCGTCTCCTCCTTCGACGTGCGATAGAACGCCTGGAGATCCTGGCCGGCACCGACAAGCGTGAAGCCGAGCGATCGCGCCTGAGCCCACATCAGCGCACTATCTTCCGGAGGCATATAGGGACCCAATTCGTCCTTGATGGCGATGAATGGGGTAGGCGAATTCGTGGCGCGCGAGTCCAGCAGTTCCAGCTTGCTGCCTTCGAGCTTGTTGCCCAGCTGCGACCCCATCATGCCCTTCATGCCGGCAATGATGATCTTCCCAAGGTTCGCGAGTTCAGGCCTGGATTTTTCCAACGCGGGCAAGAGCACCAGCATGATGCGCCTGTTGGTGACGATGTCTTTGAAGTTAATCTCGCCTTGGGGCGTGTTGTAGATGTGTCCGTAGGTGTCCGCCAGCGAGCTCAGAATACGAGTGAACTGCATTTGCTGGTACCCGTACTGCTCGAGGAACGTGCTGCTTTGGTTTTCCCCTTTGTCACGTTTGTAGCCAGGAACATCGGCGAGGTAAGCCATCATCATTTCGCGGGAACGCTGCGAAATGTTCGGGTCGTTCATGAGCTCGATATACTTCCAGAAGGGCATGTATTCGCGGACACGGCCGATATATAGCATCAGGTAGCCCGCATCACGCAGCTCGATAAGCGCGGGCATGTAGGAGCTGAGGAAGGAGATCGCACGTCCCTTCCACATGTCCCCCTTGCCGTCGCCGGAGTCCATCAGGCTGACCAGCAGCTGAATATTGGACTCCGCGTTGCCGACCATGAGAGGGTTGTATGTGTTCGACAGTTTGTCGCTGCGCTTCTTCGTCGTGTCTGCGTTGCCGGTCATGTAGTTGATGACCAAGAGGTCGTCTTCGCGGCCCATTGCACGAACCATTGAGAACACTTTCGCGAAGAGCGAAACATCGCCCTTGCCATCGGTATAGGAGAATCCCGATCCCCACAGGAGCGCGTTGTACGCGAGCGAAATCAGCATCTCGGTCTTACCGGCTCCAGTGGAACCGAGAACGAACATGTGCGTTTTCAGCAAGTCCGCATCCGCCCAAATCTCTGCATCGTCCGAAATCCGATTTCCGAGAAAGCCGATGCCCCTGGACGTTTGCGCCTTTCTGGTTCCGGGGTGGATGTCGTTGTGGTCGACCTCATGAAGCGACTTTCGCTTGCGAAGCGGAATATCCGGCTTGCGCGACAGCGGGATAAAAAAATACACCACGCCGACCAGCAACACGAGTTCAAACAGCGGAGGGATGAACACGAGGCAGAACGCCAGGCAAACGTACATGATGACGACGGCTGGCAGCGTTGCCAGCATCTCCAGAACCTGCACGCTCATCGGCCGCGTGTCGCGCAAGATGCGACCGCGGTTGATTTCGTGCTTTTTCTCAATGCCCTGTAATGCCATTGCTCTGTGCTCTCGCTATGTGAACGATCTGTTCTGGCTCGCGCTTACTTCGACTTTGGCGCGCTTGGATTGGGTACAGTGAAGGCTAGGCCTGGGTCGCAGCCAGGGCCTGCCTGCCCCTCGGTCTTCAGGCCGAATGCATCGAGGCCTTTCGTGTCGCCACCATTCGTTGGCGGCATGTTCGCATGGTCAGAACGCGCCTTCGCGGCCATCGCCTGCTGGTAGATGTAGTCCGAGAGGTTGCCCGAACCCTCTGCGGCACCAACCGACGGCATAGCCTGCGGCCCCATCGCTGCCGGCGGCGTGAACTCCGCAGGTTTTTCTGCCGCACCGCCAGACGCCACTTGCAGGTAGCTGGTGACGAACAACCAGGCGAACCAGGCGATTAGCGCCCAGACGGTCCACTTGAAGACCCGCGTGCCGGTGAGCGCGTGGTTCAAAGCAGCCAAGGCCTGCTTAGCTTCCGCTTCGGAGCCGAAGGTCGCCAACGACTTCACCGGCGCATCACCAGCGAGCAACTGCAATGCAAACGCGCCTTCAGCGGCTGCCACATTGAACGTGATTGCTCCGCCCAGTCCTGGGCGCGGCAGCACGTGCAGGTCACCGCCTTGCGCGGCAGGAAGCCACACGAACAGGTTCTTGCGCGTCAGCTTGAACTTCAACTTCGGCTGGCTGGAGCGAACCACTTTTTTTACGCCTTCAATCATCTTCTTCAACATCGAGAATCTCTCCCAAATAAATTTTAAGTCCCACCAGCGCCTCGTCGATCATCGGATTGACGATCGGTGTTTTGGTGATGCGTTCGGCATTCCAGTGGGCACGGATGCCGCCAGCTTCCACGCTGGCCACTTCCATACCCAAATCACTAAGGGCGTACCAGGTCACGCGGTCGACGGTCTTTAGCCACCGGAACCAGGCCGCTGGCATAACGCCCGATTCACGCGCTCCTGACAACATTGACATGAGCACGGTTCGTTTGTATGCGTGGCGGGAAACCAGGCGTTTGACCGCCGTGGTGTTGCCATACTCGTGCAACGCCCGTTGCGCGCGCAGCGAATTGATCAGGGTGATCTTCTTCTCGCGGCGAGCTCGCAGGTAGGCCCGCGCGAGATCGTCGATGATCTGCTGCGCCAGTTTGTTGTCGTTGTTGAGCTGAGCAGCGCAGGCGGCGAAAATCGCCTTTTCGTAACCTCGCAACTCTCCAACGCCTTGCCAGACCTTGCCGAGCTGCTTGGTGAAGACGTCACGGGCGCGATCGAGTCGCAGCGCGCTGCGGCCGTCCAGAATTTCGATCTGCGCGGGGTCGTCCTTCTCTCCCAAACCTGCGATAGGCACGATGAAACCGTGCACACGGCCATAATCCCGCGGACGATGACGCATACCATTAATAGGGTCATCCAATGGAATATCGATCAGGCCAGCATCCAGCACAGGCTGGATGGCCGGGAATTCTTGCGCCTCCTGGCGCGCCAGGGACTGCATCGTGTACTTGCTTGCGTATTTGCTAGTGCGGTCCGGCGACTTATAGATCAAGTACCCAAACATACCTGTCAAGATCGCGAGCACGCCCCACCGTAGTGTGCGGCCCGCGACCATGCCGGACTGCCACAAAGCGCCCAGAGTCGCGTCCTTGGGATGGATCGTCGCAACCCACTGTTGGATAGCATCACGGCCCTCCTGGTCAAAGACCAGCAGATGAGCTTCGAAAATTCTCACCTTCATGACCACACTGGATATTTTTTCATGCCCGATCAGCCAAGCGGCGATAGCACCAACAAACAGCAGGCCCAGCGCCCAAAGCAGTTCATCGTCCGTTTTCGTATTCCCGTTTGCCTTCATTGCGTACCCCGATGCTGCCACTGCAGCTTCTGTAAATTTGACCAGACACGGCCCTGGTACTCCACGTTCAAGCTCGGGGTCCTCGACCGGTAATTGCCCACTCCCTGCCAAAAATCCTTCGCCTTGATAATCTCCTTCTGCAAGTAGTAGGTGCCGATGTAGATGTTTAAGCACGCATCCCGCACGAGCATGTCCTTGGTGATGCCGAGCTTGGAGAGCTCCGGTAAGTGGACAGTATTGATTTGCATTGGCCCCAAATCAGACGAGCCGTCCTTGTTCACGCTCACCTGCCCCACTTTGCCGTTTTCGGTCATACGTACGGCGCGCACCAGCAGCGGGTGGGCTCGGTAGTGGGCTGACGCCTGCTCGATGCACTGCTGCTCGGTGAGATACGGCGGGAAAGCTGCTGGCATATCCATCATTTGCTCGTGCGACCAAGAAGCCAGTCTTTGAACTCGAAGAATTGCCGACGACGGATCTGGGCAATCCGGAACCTGGTGGTGATGAACTTTGTGCCAGCGACGAAGAACACGCCAAAAGACATCGCACCGTGATTGACCCGAGTCCAGATGTTGGAACCGACATAGGGCGTCAGTACCAGAAAGAGAAAAGCAATACCAGCGATAAGGCCATACAGAAACGCCATCGCCGCGAGCTGTTTCGCCCGCTCGTCCAAGGCCTTCTGCGGCAGTCGCAAACGGGTTGCCGCCTCGTCGAACGTCTCGTTGCGGTACTTGCGATGCAGGATTCCCTTCACGCCATCCTTGATGCGTTTCGTGTTCTCCTTCAGCTCTGTGAGGTCACCGGTCACGCTCCAGACGTAAGCGCTACCGAGGCGCTTAGCTAAGCGCGCCGATCGGATAAAAATTCCAGGCTTTGCTGGCTTATTGCTCGCCATCTCAAACTCCCTTCCGATCCGCCGGCGCAGTCGTCTGCCGCATCATCTGCAGTGCGTACTGGGTCGTGCCCGTGAGACGACGCAAAGAGTCGGCAGCCCGCTGTTGCAGCGCCTCAAGGGGGAAGCCGTGCGTGTATTCCGGTCGTTGAAGGATGGCCTCGGCTTCTTCAACCGATGCGGCATCCTGAATCGCGCCGAGGACTTCGCCGCGACATTGCTCCCATGACGCGACAAGTACGCCTGCGCTTTGGGAAATCATCGTCTCGAACATGATCTTGCGATCGTCGTCCGTGACATCGTTGGCGTCTGAGATGAACCGTTCGAAATGCGAGAGAGCCTGCTCCAGCAGAAACTTTGACACAGCTTGCACCAGCACATCCACCTTAACCGGCTGCGCTGGAATGCGGGTGTTCACGATATGTGCGAAGCGCTCCACCTCGAGAGCTACCGGTGTCATCGCCTTCAACATGGCGATTTGCATAGCGCCGCCAAAGGACAACTGAAACTTCTCGGCTGGCGCAGGCAAATCGGCAGGAAGCTCCATGACGGCGCGCACCGCCGGAACGAAATATTCGACGCTGACATCAGGGGAATGCCCCGCGACCGCGCCACCATTGCCGAGTACAGTAGCGATCCAGTGGTTGGCCACCAGGTCGGCCGTGAAGTCATGCAAGTTGCGCTTGGCCCAGGCAGAGTCCATTTCAAGCTGGTCCCCGCGCGTAGCGATGTACTCGGCCAGGCCGACCGATACCTGGGACATCTGGCGGACGGCTGCCCCGATCTGCTCCGGAGCAGCGCCATGTCCCGGATAGACAAATGCCGCCTTGAATACAGGCGCAAGTGACTTCAGTATGTTGAGGTAATCCAATGCAGCGCGCGGCGCGCTCGATGAGGGGGCGGCGGTTTGCCGCTCAGCGTCGCCCGCGGCAGCAGCACGCTTGAGGAAGCCGGCCTGCATCTGCGGTTTTTGCGGCGCGATCTGCTCAGCCGCTGGCACGGAATTAGGCGCGAGGACCACAGTCGAGGTCGCGTTCGTTGGGGCCGGCACTGTTTCCTTTGCCACGTCGGTCAGCATACCTTCAAGCGCGCCCATGGCGTTCGATTCAGGTGCAACAGCGGCCGGCGTTGCCAAGGCCGGCGCTGGTTTAGCGCCTTCGACCTTGGCCTGGTCCTGCGAATGCAGTAGTTTGATGAGCTTGCTCATTCGCCCCCCAGTGGTGCGGAAGTAGTGGGTGCCAAATAGGCAGAGAAGCTGTCGCCCAGCACAAACTGCAGCGGATCAAGCTCAACGTACTGCCCTGCCCTTGGTAGCGATTCGACAATCATCGCGGTGGTAGCCAGCCGCCAGATCTGCGAATAGACTCCATTCACCGGGGCCTCGAATTCCACACGCGCGCCGAACAGCGAATTGAATTCACCTTCCAGGCGGATACCCAGATCGCATGCAACACCGCGCGCCTCAAGCTCGGCCTTGGCGGCAGTGAGTAGCGCCGGCGCGTATGTGGCACGATTGAAGACGTTTTGCGTCGGCACATGCTCACCGGCAAATCTGAATTGCCAGCCACGTTCTGCCGCGAGGTGGATCATGATGTGCTCGAAGTCTATATAGCCGGTCAGTTTTACGTCGTCGGGAGATAACATACCTGATTTCATTGAATCTACGTGATTAGGTTGCACGTATAATACAACAAAAGTTGCATGCGATGGCGCAACAAAGTCACTTTGACCGCATAAATTCTGTCTGCGATAGTAAGACGTTAGTCATTATTGCAATCTAGAAACGTCGTGTCATTCCTGCTCAGGACGGCAAAATACTCTATAGTCATCTGATATACTGTTTGCATATACAGTTGTTATTTCGAGGCTCAGATGCTGGTTTGGCTAGTTAAACGTCGCGAATTCGGTGCGGCCGCGCCAGAACCGGCGTATTCGTTTCAAAAAGACGGCGCTCCCGAAGCTGTCGAACTGATCATTAAAACTGGGACTGACGAAGGTCGACGCGAGGCAGGCAAAATTGCCAGGGTTTACCAGCCAGGCACGCAAAGAATCCTTGCTGAGCTAGAAAGGCCGAAACTGCTGAAGATGCGGCGAAAGTTTATCGTCCTGACAGGCATTGAGCACAATACAAACCAGTACGGCCGCGTCGGCTGCATTCAGACATGGGTGGCCACGTTCGCGCCGCCATTTGACCATTGGGAGATCAAGGTTTCCAGCCAGTTCACACTCGGCGTGGAAGTGCCGCGTAGCCGTGTCTTGGAAAGCGGATGGGCGGGACATGTAGAGGTAAATCAGATGCACGTTTCCGAGCTGGGACGATACGCCAACGTGGCATCTTTCATCGCGAATACAAGCTCTCAGGAATCGCAGCGTCTACTTGACGTAGATATTGCGTGGATCGGGCAGGATCGACTGGGATTAGGGGGGGTCCATCGAAAGGCGGCCTATCGGACAGAACCGGAAGCTCTGTATCAGGGCGGGTGGCTTTGCGTCTACCGCCCACATGAGGAGCCCGTTGACAATAGGCGATACAAAAACATCCCTTAGCAAGATATCCGTCTACGGATTCCCCCCCGCTGGGGGATACTCGTCGCTGATCAGGCCGTAGCCAGGATCCTGTCGTTTAGCCACCTCGATGATGCGTTGCACTTCATTCGCAGTCAGGCCATCTTGCCGGGCCCGATCATACTCCCGCGCTACTGCCGGCGAGTTCGTCCCGATGACGAAGTCTCGGACCAAGCTTTCCTGCTTCGATGTCAATGCCGGACTCAGGTCAAGCAGCGACAATGCCAGCATCAGCAGTGCAAGCCCACCAGCTGCCACCGCTGCCGCGACACGATGTCGACGCACCACGCGCATAGCGGCTTCGCCCCGGTCAAAAAGTTGGCCGATGACGGTGTTCCAATTCATCTTCATCAGTGTGTTCCAATTCCAGTTGTTCGATCACTTCATTCAATCGCACCTCATCACCGTCGGCGGCCGCCAGGAGCGCAGAGCGCACCAGGTCGGGCACCTCGGCTTCCGTGTCATCGAGCAGCTGCTCGATGTTCGCCGATGTGAGCACGTTCTTCAGACCAGGTGGCGCGCGATCGAACATCGCACGTCCTTTCGCAGTCAGCGTCAGGTGCTCGTCGACGAGCCCGCGTTCGATGAATCTGGCGGCATGTCCTGCGACCGTGCTCGGCCGCCCGATGCCGTGGGCGCTCATTGCCGTCAAGACCGCGGCCGCGGGATCCAGTGCCTGGACCGGCGCGGGATCCGGGGTCGCCCAGGGCAAGACCACGCGACGTGTGTCCCGGTGCCATTCGATGCTGCGCGCCCATGCCGGCACGGCTTGCAAGTCCGGTACTGCACGTTGAACCGGGACCCCCGCACACACCGACTGCCGAGCGATGATCGCCAGTGCAGCATCGCGCTCCGTCGCCTGTAGCTTCAGCGGTTTCCCAATGTCCAGCCGCGCCAGAAGGCCTTCGTTTAGCACGCGGATGGCCTCATGGGGCTCACGTGCTGACGGCGTCATTGCGGACACTATGCCGCGCTTGAAAGCCATGATGCCTTTCAGCCTGGCCAGGCGCGCGACCGCGTCGACGCCGGCACCGGTAAACGCCCTGGATTGCGTCCGCGGATAGGAAATGTCCCCTGCTTCGTACATTTGCTGTAGTAGGTCGCCTGCACGCTCGACGCTCATGTCCATACCGGTATTGAGGGCGAGCAGCGCATCGCTAAAATTCATCGGGCTGGCCATGGGCGTCGTCCAGCTATCGGCAACCGCAGCTGGCGACAAGTCAGGCGTGCCCAGCTCAGCCAGCAGCTGCGCGGGATTGCGTGCGCCCGTGACGGGCAACTTGCCCAGGAAGGGTTTGCCGCCGTCGGCGGCGGGCATTTTGAGATGGATCCGGCTATGCGGGATCCCTTGCTCTGCCAAGCCCAGTAGAGCGCTCTGTACGCGTCCAACCGGTGGCCCGTTCTCGAAGCCGGAAAGCCGCGATGCAATGAGCCGGTCGGCAATGCGACGGGCTGTCCCTGGCCGCGCCTCACTGTCGTCCACCGGCCGCAGTGTGTTGAGCGCCGCCTCGACGCTGGCCCGATCAAGTCCGCCGAAGGTCATGCGGTAGACGGGCTGCCGCACGCCCATCGCATCGATCAGGGTAGCGACGTCGGACGCGATCACACAGCCCTCTGCATCGTTGTCTGTGGCGATCAGGATGCGTCCTTCACAGCGCCGGATCTGTTCACGCAAATAGGCGAACGAATCGATCCGTTGCGGCTGCCGCTTGGTCTCGACGAATTCGCCATCGCGATATTCGATCGCCGTGTCCCGCAGGTCCGCAGGATTCTCAAGGAAGTGCCCGATGGTCGCGCAGATATCGGCATGCAGCCCGATCTGGTCAAAGACGGAGTGCAGCGTCCTAAGCTTCCCGGGTGCTTCGATGATGACCAGGTCGCGGCTCATCGAGGACGCGGGCCGATGATAGGTTCTTCAGATGGTGTGGCGTGATTGCCAGCGCGAAGTAACACCAAGCTTCGCCCATCGAACGTATTCTCAATTGCCGAACCAGTAATTGCCTGTAGGTCAACAACACATTTATCAGCGTCCAGCAAACGTCCTTCTTCATCGCAGTGGGAATAGGTCGCCCGAAACGCATCGCCTGCCACACCGTATATGTCAGTTCCTCCGGCATTGATCAGATAACCGCCGTGTTCGATTTGCATCAGCTCCCCCCAAGGTGCGCGGAACTCAACATTGCGCTCCAAGAGAACACCCAACACAGGTTTGCTAATGGATCGATATGAAACAAATCCCCCTTCAGACGAAGACATATCTGCGATTTCGTACTTAACAAGGAATTTCTCACTTGATACCAGATATTTTTCGCCCCCTGGATTTTGGACCACCATATCCGCTGACGTGGCGGTATTGGACGTCTCGAGCTTCCCATTGATATAGGTGTCAATTTTCTCCCCTTCTACAGCAGCCCTTGCAGTCACTCGGGCCGTTTTACGACACCATATCGCAGTCGCCACAGCGGCATCGAAGGTCACTTTGGGATCAATGTGTTCAAACATTGCAGTCATCTCTAATTCCTTAGGCAAAATTGGGGCTCATCGAGGACGCGGCATCGATGGTTCGGCGTCGTCGGGCGTGGCGATTTCAGGCATTCTGCCAATTGGGCTTGGGCGGCCGCCGGCAGCCGACAGCGACTGCAAGGCCATACTGCCACCGCCGAACGTATCCGTGATGCTGGGCCTTCGTTCCGATCGCACCTCATTCAGTTTCGTATCCAGGAAATTGCCGACGGCCTTGAAGCCACGCGACAGCAGAACACTGGCTGTCGACAGCACAGGCCCAACCGCAGCGACACCAAAGCCAACCCCTTGCTCGTTGCCGCCAAACGAGCGGTGTGCACCGGCAAACGCAAGCTTCACATACTCGGTCATCGAATCGATCGGCACGGCTTGCATGGCCGTGCGGTAGGCATCTACGGCCATGGAGCCGCCTTGCCGCAGCAGTTCTCCCTGGCCATGCACTTCCAGCCCTACGCCATAAAGCGCCGTACAAACGCCTATAGCCGCCGGCAGCGCAGCTGCGGCGCGCAGATCCACGCTCGCCATGCGATCACAGAATGCGCCGAACAATTTGCGGGCTTCCTGGCCCAAGTCTTCAAGGTTCATTTGTCGTCCTATACCTGTTGAGGTTCCAGATCGCTCTCCACCAGCATGCAGAACTTGAGGACCAACTCGGTCATCTGCAGCACTGTAGGGTTGAAAATGCTCACTCTGCCAGCCAGGACATCGGCCAGAAAACCAGCGTAGACCAGGCACTGGGCTTGCAGCTCGCCCAAGACGCCTGGCGACGCTGGCTTCGGTTCGGCCGCCAGCGCTGCGCTGAGTGTCTTGAACACGGCGTCCACGCGTTTGGAAAGTTGCTCGATTTGTTGAGTGTGGTTCACTGTGCCTCCCTGTTAGCGTGGCTTGAGGCGGCCCATGAGCGAATCGACCAGCTCGCTGATCCGTTCGCTGATCTGGCGCGCCATCTCCTGCAGGTGCTTGATTACGCCGTCCTTCTCGAACACGAAACCTTCCGTGGAGGCCGAAATAACTTCAAGATTGCGGTCGATGGCGTCGCTGTAGTCGAGATCCAGTTCGACGCCGGAGGCAGCGTAACGCGACGCGTTGAAATTGAACTCGTCGAGTACTTCCTGCAGTCTGGCGTACTTCTTGCCGAATTCGGGATCCTGCATCAAGTCCTGGAACCGCTTACCCAGGTGCTCGTACTGTCCCCCGGGTCCCATGCCGGCGCAGACCTCGCGCGCGGGTCGGCCAGTATCACGCATGGCGGTGATGAGATCCTCCATGCCATGCTGGCGCAGCGATTTGGTCAACGAAGCAATTTCGTTCGCGTGCTGGTCCAGCTGCGCTGCCAGGATGGAATGGCCGTTGATGCGCTCCTTGGCATACATCGACTTCGCTTTCCCACCCAATGCTTTGAGCGAGTTGAGCACCATGCTGCCGGCGGCGGCCGTCAGCGCGAACGGGGCGGACAGCATCTTAGACAGCATATCGACGCTGCCGACGCCTGCACCGCCGCCGCTTGGCTGCGCTGAAACCTGTTGGCCGTTCTGGCCGGCGAGCAGCTCATCCAGCGCCGACATGCTGTCTGGTTTGAACGTTGGGCGCTGCGCCCAGTTCGGTCGCTTGTAGCCGTCTGCGAACGCCTCGTCCGGGATCTCACTCACATCGACGTCGATGACGCCAGCGCCATAGTCGTTGTCGGGCCGGTACTCGTGGATATACGGTGCAGGAGCCTGCGCCAGGACAGGTTCGATGATGGCCGGAAGATCCTGACCAGCAGCGCCCAGCTGCGGTTCAGCGTGCATAGATTGGAGGACTTGGGCTAAGCCGTCATGGCCTGGAGGCGCGAACTCGTTCCACAGCTTATGCACTTCGACGCCATGACCAGCATCGACGGCCTTGCGGATCTCGCCCTCGATCAGGCCCCAGGCCATCGCGCCGCGGGCGCGCACGGCCGGGTCCGGCGCTTGTTCCACGGACCAGTCGCGCCCTTTGAGCAGTTCGTAGAGCAGCACCAGTTCCGCCGGCAGCTCGTCCTCTTTTGCGTGATCGTGCTCGTCTTTTGTCTTTTGCTCTGGCGTCTCTGTCGCCGTAGGCTCAGCGCCCCCGCTTGCGCTCAGGGCAGGCTCAGCAGCTGCGCCATGACTCGGTGCAGCTTGTTCGTCACCCGGGGTTGTCGCACGGGGAAACTGGCGCGCGCCGGCAACGGCAGCTTGCGCGGATTGAGCGGCCTTCGATGTCGCGCCCTCATTTGCTATCGCATCCGGAGGCAACTCCGGTGCTTCATCCGGTGCACTGTCCGCACCATCGTGTTCATCTTGCAATTTTTTCAGCAGCCCCATGATCGCCCCTAAGTTGATTGACAGCAGCAATTTTACTTTCGTTAGCTTATAACGTCAGCAAATATATGCAAATACCTGTTTCAACGGGTTATTTAGGTCGCCGAGACTTCTCGTTCCACCACCACCGCCGGGGTTCCCGTGTAGGTGAAATAAAGGTATTGCGATTCTGCAACAGATACGGCAGACGTGGCCACACGGACGCCGATCAGGGCGTTCGCGCGATCTGGCGCGGCCATTGCCAGCGTATCGAGTGCATCCTGCAGGTCACCCGCATCAATTCCATCGCTCGATACGAGGAGGCGTTTAGTGAACTGGACCATCGTAAATACCTCTTCGATGACCATGTGACCAGGTACCGCGTCGCAGGTGAGCAGTGCCCTTGTCGTCATTTCGCAGGACCTGCCTTGGCGGCAGCCTCGCGTTGACGCTGCAAGCGCACGGCGATCTCCCGCTTATTCTGCCTCGCGAATTTGGTTGCGAGCAGCGTTTCGACCCGATCCCGAGCCTGGCTCTTGTGGTACTCCAAATATTGCTCAAGCGCGAGCATGTGCAAGTACTCGACCAAAAGCGGAACCATGCCGCGCTCAGATTGCTCCCTGTACCAGTCGGGATTTCCGAACCGCTTACTTATCTCGGTCTCAAAGACCTCGGCCGTCGACATGTCATCAAATTGTTCGGCCTTAACTGCTGGGACACTGGGCTGCCCGGTGCCGCCACCGCCTGCCACCGGCGGGATAGTGCCTTCATTGCCGCCGGAGCACTGCCCGCCATCTGGATTGCAGGCCTGCACAGGGAAGCCGGCGACCGAAGCGGCGTCAGCCTTCCGGGTCACGCCTCCACACAACAGCGGTTCGGGGTTGATGTCGCTCTTCGCACCGCCCTGGTAAACCTCGAAGTGCAAGTGCGGTGCAGCCGACGCGTGACCGGTGTTGCCGGAGAGGGCAACAGCCTGGCCGGCTGACACGTGCGTGCCAGAATCGACAGTGGCACGCGTCAAATGCAGATATCGGCTGACAGTCCCATCGTCGCCAACGATACGCAACTCGTTACCGCCGCTCGCCGAGCTGGCGACTTGGACCACCCCACTGTGGCTGGCCACCAGGGCGGTGCTCATCTCAGCGCGCAGGTCGACCCCGCGGTGAAGCCGCCATGTCTTGAACACAGGATGGAACCGCCAGCCGTAAATGCTGGTGACCAGCTTGGACGGCGCTGGAACGGTCAAACACGCCGCCGCGTCGCCGGCCACGCTGAGAAACACGATTGCCGCAGCTGCGGCGATTCCCAAACGCTTCGCCATGCTTACCTCGCCTTCAACGCGTCGTCGATGATGCGACGCTCTACGGCCGTTGCGGCGAGGCGGTCCAGTCCCAGGTTGCCGGCGCTCACGGCGATATCGTCACGATAGATATCACCCATGACACGCAGCTGGGCCACGAGATAGAGCTCCGGCCGCAAGGACTTCAGCACCTGCTGCGCCTTGCTCGCGCGGGTGCGGAACTGGATCATGTCCACATCCTCTTCATCGGACGGGGCGAGCATAGCGTCAACAAAGTGGGCCAGGCCTTTGCCGCCCTGGCTTTGAGCGAAACCAGGCTGGATTCGGGCAATGCTAACCAGCGTTCCGCCGGCGATCGGGTAGCCGTTCATGAGCAGCCCCGCCGCCTGGTAATACAGCGCTTTCAGATATGCATCCTTCGTGCCGGCAAGGGTCCCAGCAGCGGCATACTGCTGCTGCAGCATGCCGTCCAGCTGGGCCACAGCCTGCTTGTCAGTGAGTTTGAATCGGGCCTGATATTTTACGGCAGCTGACCGGATCAGCGCTGGCACATCGACCGCGCCGCCTCGCACTATCTCGGTGGCAGAGCTGTTTGCGGTCATGGCCACGAGAGCCAGAAGCGCAGCGGCGAGCGCGCGAAAAACCTGTTTCATTGTTGGTGTCTCCGTGTACGGTGTGCGATTGCGGCATTGAAACTGTGAGCCGCCACAGAAAGAGCGGCCTGGTCGATCAACATGTCGGTGTCCGCAGCTTTAGCTTGCTCGGACTTTGCCGTTGCCGGCAAGCGCTGCAATGGAATTGGGTTCACGACGTTGCGCACGAAAGCGTTGGCGGCATCGCGCTCCTCATCGGACAGCGTGGCATACTGCCCATCACCCGGCGTAAAGATGGTATTGACCGTCAGGTCGGCATTCTGCATGGTCGACGACGCGATCGCATCACAGCGCCCTCGGTCCTTGTCCGAGGATGAGCAGTACGGCTGGTGCCGCGAAATCACCGTAGACGAATCCTGGGCACGAGTCGAGTACACTTCCGCAACAAAGGCCTGATCGGCAACAGTGACCTTCTGGCGCACAACGTCACGTTGCTCGGACAGAATCAGGGCATTGGCCAGCGTCAGGTTTTGCTGGGCGGGGGTTACTGCCCTCTCTGCCGCCTCGCCAGCAGCTTCCTGCATGTGCAGCTGAGTTTGAACGGTGATCTCACCCTGCTTGAAGATCTTGCCGGCCGCCGTCTGCTTCTGCATCTCGGCCATTTGCTTACCGAAGCCATTGCCCCAGCTAACGGAAAGCTGGAGCTCGATCACGTTGACGATCGAGCCGACGGACGCGGTAATGGTGCTGATTACACCGGTGCCGGCCTGCACGAATGCAGCGTACCCAACAAATCCCCATGGGTCGCAGCACACCTGGGCAACAGCCTTATACATTGGTCCGAGCGAAAGAAGAAGGGCAATGACGATTGCCCCGAAGATCCGCTTCATTGGCCGGCCTTCGCGGCAACGCTTCGCGCCGAGCTCAGGCGGCTCTCGGAGTCGCGCTTCACATCCATCGCCAGCTGCGTAGCGAGAATCGTCTCAACCCGCTCCATCTGCTGGAAGGACTTGTGATCCATCCAGAGCTTGAACGCCTGCATCTTGTTCATTTCACGCAGGAGATTCTCCATCGAGAAACCTGCGATCATGGTGTACCACGCTGGCGACTCGAAGCGCCCGCGCACCTGACTCTCCATGAGCTCGAGCTCGGACACGTCGGCCTTGTTCAGCATCGCAGAGGATCCCAGACCGACCACCGGCGTACGCATGGCGATGGCACGATTAAGCGAATTTGCGGCCACGGATGCGCGCGCCTGCTCGATATACTGCCCTGCCACAAACGCTTTGCCCTGAGGTGTCTTTTCCCAGTCTTTGGGAATGTTTTGCGTAGGAATCGGGTTAGCCAAATTGCCAACCAGCGAGCGGGCCGCATCGATCTGATCGGAAGTATAACTGCTGCTGTTGAGCATAGCGTCGGCACGCACATCCGCGTTTTGCATGCTCGAATCCACCGGATTCGAGCAGCGACCCAGCTGGGCGTCCTGCTGGGAGCAGTATTTGTTGACGTGGTCGTCGTAGATCTTCGATACCACCGCCGAGGTATTTGCCGTGAACAGTGTTCGCTTGGAAAAGTCGCGGTTCAAATCATTCAGATTTTGCTGCGCTTCGGCAGTAGCGGCCGAGCCGGCAATGCCCCCGGCACTCTCAAAGCAGACCCGTGGCGAAAGTTCGTACTTTGTAGCAGCATCAGCTCGCGCCTTCTCCATATACATCTGCGTCTGCGCGGCGATCACACCTTGTTCGAACACACGCTGCTGGGCTGTCTGCTTTGCCATCTCCCCGTACAGCTTGCCGAAGCCGGACGCGATGGTCATGTTGACACGTTCCATCCAGGTGACAATGGTGGTGGTCGCCGTAGCAACCGCAGCCGATACGGCCGCGCCGGCTGAGGACGCGCCGGCTGCCGCAATCGGGCCGTCGCCGCAGCACGCATCTGCTGTCGGAACGTTAGAGCCGCCGATGATGAGAACGCACACCAGCGTCACCGCCAGGTATTTCAATTTGTTGAATACATTGCGCATGGTGCTATCACTTGAGGAAGTTGATGACGCGGTCCACGGCGTTCGTTGCCGCGTTCGTGGCCGTATTCTTCAGCGTCGTGCCATTATCAGTCTTGATGATGGTCGATACCCCGGATGGTAAGCCCGCACCGGTTTGCGTCCCGACATTCACACCAGGAATCTGATTCACCCCGGTCACAGACTGGCCCACCGACTGTTGAGCGTCCTGCACCGACTTGTTGAATTGCTGCGCGGCCGACTGGCAAGCCTTCTGCATCATGGCTTGTGCCGCTTGCTGAAGAATGTTCGTAATGTCGCCCAAGCTCGGGATGTTGAACGAAAAGCCAACGTTGAACTTGTTGATGAAGTCGAGGCAGCTGGTAGTAGCGTCCTCGAAGGTCTTGCCAGGATCGGTTCGCGGCTGGTAGGTCTGGATATAGCGCAGCTGCGCATCTTGAGCAGCCTTCTTGATACCGTCACAATAAATTTGCACCGATTGTGGATCCACTGCATAGCTCACGGCGGGAGTGAGCAGCGCCATCCCGAGGATGGCCACGGCCAAGTTACGTTTCATGTCGTTCCTTCTCTTCCTGGTAATTCCCGATCGCCCGCGCAATGCTGTCGAGCATCGCCGGGTCCAATAGTTTCTTGAAAAACGGCGTGTTCTGAATCACGCGCAGCCGCTGAACCATGGTACTGGCCAGCATTGGGTCCAACACGTTGGCGAATGCGCCTTCTTGATCACGTGCCAGCAAAGCGTTTAAGCACTGCGTCCCAAGTCCACTCTGCGCGGTGTCCATCCACTGGATCAACCTCAATGCCTTGCTGCTGCTGATATAGACCAGGAAGAACAAGAGCTCATTCTTGTCCGCGCCGGCCAGGCGACGGGTGGCTTCTGGATCGGCCAACCTCAGGCCCATCCTTGACAGCCGCTCGCCAACATCCGGGCCACTGTCCAGCGTCCAGTCTTCTGTTTTTTCGATGCTCTCGAACAATTGACCTAACTCAGGGGAAACCTGTTGCCAATATTCATGAACATTGTCTGTTGAAAGGCTGAGCATGGTAGACGTTTGAACTTTCATTGTATTATCATGCGCTAGTATTGTTTAAAAAAGCCTGTCAGTCAATAGCGGATAATAACGTGCTACGCATCCTGAAGAACTACAAAACCTCACTATCCGATGCCGAAAAGACATCGAATACTGCACCAAAATCGACGTTGCCCGTTATAGAACGAGCTGCGGAGACGACGGCCGCGCCTACTTGGTTGGGAATGTCTTCCAGGCTGCTAGCTCGCCTGAATGTTGCCGACGAGTCAACCCCGGAAATGCAGATGCCGACGCCTTTGGCTCCTGCACCATCAAATCGCCCCAAGGGCTAGCTCATGAAAAAACTCTTCACCTTACTCGGCCTTTGCTTACTGTCGGGCGTCGTTCTTGCCGATCCGAACTCATCGACGACGCTCAACCAGTTCACGCCACCGGCCAGCGATTTGTCGGTGGAGTATTTGCGCGAGGTATTCGGCAGCATCATCGGCTTCATCCATAGCGGTGCCAACGTCCAAGGCGGCCAGACCACCGACGTGCTCGGCGCGATGATGAAGATCTTCAATAGCGCGGTCCTCTTCCTGGGCATGATTTTTGTCGGCTACACGACTGTCAAGGGAACGATCGACTCGGCGCACGACGGCGAAGTTCTGGGCAACAAAATGTCCTCCATTTGGGTGCCGCTGCGCACCGTCGGCGGGACCGCCCTGCTCCTCCCTTTGGGATCCGGCTATTCCCTGATCCAGATCTTCATTCTTTGGCTCGCTCTGCAAGGCGTGGGGATCGGCGACGCCATTTGGAAAGCTGCTATCGAGCAGATGAACCAGGACAACATGATCGCCCGGCCGATGATCCCTGACTCGCGCCCGCTCGCCGCCAATATCCTCAAGTTCGAAGTGTGCGCTGCGGCCATGAACAAGCAATTCCAGGAATCGAATCGCAGCACCCGGATCACTGCGGTATCGATACCGCAGACAGTGTCGAACACCGGTGAGCTGCTCAACTACGACGTCTTCGACGCGGTTGCACCAGTGGGCGTGTACACGACCATCAAGAACTTCTCGAACGCGCGCTACAGCGTGGTCGATTACAAGTGGCGCGCCAACGACAACACCTACCAGAATCCGGACGTTTGCGGCGGCATCAGCTGGAAGCAGTCCTGGGAAGCATCCGAGGGCAATAGCAACACCAAGGTGATCAAGGCCCCGATCATGGCGGCACACGCGCAAGCCGTTCAGAAGATGATCATTGCGCTGCAACCGATCGCCGACCAGATCGTGGCGGGTCAAAAGCCACCACCTGGTGCGCTGGAATCGGCCTCGGCCGACTATGAGACCGCCCTGCGCGCCGCGGCGAAAACCGCCGTCCAAAACACGAATGACCGCGCGCGCAGCGACTTTATGAAGGGAGCGCAGGACGGTGGATGGATCTTCGCCGGAACCTGGTACAACCATATCGTCAAAATGAATGATGTGATGCAGTCCACGCTCAACGGCTTGCCAACGTCGGACGCAATCGACATTTCCGACAAAGAGACCAAGGAAGCGCTCATGACCTACCAGGACGCTATCGCCACGGCCGACGAATACGTCAAGCATCGAGCCGACAGCGTACGCAGCGTCTACTACGCCGAGACCAACGTGCGTGCGCCGCGCGAGGGCGAAGGTGCCTGGGAATACGTTCGCAAGCTGATTTCCGCCCCATTCATGGGCGCGATCAATCAGATGACGCAGGAGATTGCAGGATCCAACCTCAATCACATGAGCCAGATGAAATCGTTCGGCGACACCATCGTCGGTACCGGTGAGGCAATGCTGGTCACGCTAGCCAGCGCTTCCGGCGTGGCTAATTCGCTGGGTGCGAAAGCGACGGTCGGCATCGGCTTCGATATTGGCGCAGTATTCCAGTTCCTATCCGGCATCCTGACCCTGTTACTGCTGGCCCTACTGGGATTCGGCATCACGCTATCGACCTACGTTCCCATGATCCCATCGATCACCTGGACCACCTCCGTGGTGAACTGGTTCGTACTGGTTTTTGAGGCCGTGATCGCAGGCCCGCTGTTCGGCATCGCCCACGTGCATCCTGATGGCGATGACGCCGTCGGCAAGGCGGGCCAAGGTTACATGATGATCCTCTCGCTGTGCATGCGACCGGCATTGATGCTGTTCGGCCTGATCGGCGCGATGCTGCTCACCCAGCCGATCACTGGTATCGTGAACGTGATGTTCATGACTGTGGTCTCCGGCGTCCAGGCAGATGCCTTGACCGGTATCGTATCCTTCATCTGCTATGTGGCGATCTATGTCATCACGATGACTACAGTGGTGCATATTGTCTTCTCGCTGATCCACTGGATCCCAGACAACATCTTGCGCTGGCTCGGCTCTCACGCCGCTGGTCTTGGCGGTGCCGAAAACAAAGGTGATCAAGGGCACGATGTTCTGGTGGGCGGTGTACGCGAAGCGAAACACGGAGCTGCGGGCGGTCTCGGCGGTGGCCGCGATAAGAAGGCGGCTCCGGAAACCCCGACCCCAAACGGGCCTACGAATCATGAGCTGCTCGGCTCAGGTCAATAAAGGAGATGAACGATGCCACTGCCCCCAGACCCTGAAGATTTTAACGAGGCGCGCGCACAGCTGGCCGCCGTCGCCCTGGACACTTATACCAGGAAGGCCTTCCATGATCGGCAAGATCCGGATGCTGGGACTTACGGCCTGCGCGATCTCCTGTGCAATTTGCGCCATTGGGCAGACCGCAATGGGAAAGACTGGGAAACCGAGTTGTCGGCGGCCATGGCCAGCTATGATGAAGAAACGCTGGATCCCGACCGCCCGCAACCTGGGCGCTGATTTCGCGTTAACAAAAAAAGGCCGGATCGTCCGGCCTTCTTTCTGGGTAAAAATTCGACTACCGAGGACGTGACAGCACTTGCCCAGTTGCGACATCGAACTTGTAGCCCTTCGCACCCAGCGCGCCCGCGATGTGACGACGACGCATCAGATCGCGGTTGCCTTTGTCCAGCAGCGGCGAGTTAGGATCTGCTTTTTTCAACGCCTCCAATGCCATTTTCAGCACCAGGTCGTTGGCATCGAACTCGGCCTGCTTGAATACAGCGGACTCATCCGCCTTCGCCAGACGCTGTTGCAAAGCCGAGGCGTGCCCCTGCCAATCAGCTGCTTCGGCGCGCTTATCCGTACCCCAGAAGCGCCCCATCATTTGAGCGCCCAACATATCCATAGCCATCATGGCCTCCGACTTTAGTAGACAATACGCCCCAAAGATAGCTCTTGCTTTGAAGCATGTCAAGAAAATTACCGTTTGTTGCCTTTGTTCAACGCCATGAAATACTTCATCTCACCGGACGGAATGGCATTCTCGGTTAAACCGCACCGACGGAGCGCCTCCCAGGCCTTCGTCGAAATCGCGACCATGGCTCCCCTGCTCTCCCGGTCGTTGGCCAAGTTCAGATATTCTGCAGGCCGAGACAGCCGTAAAACGCGAAGGTAGGCCTCTTGCAGGTGCAGATGGCCTACGAGGTTCCGGATCTGCTTGGGGGCCGAGTCGGGCTCGTTGACGCACACGAAGCTGGCCACGTGCGCGTGCGCGTTGATTTCGTCCACTACGTTGCCCAGATGATTATTTGGCGTACTCGGCATATATACCGAGTAGATCACCCCTTTCTCGTCTGGAAGCACGAAGGAGTAGACGTCCTTGTTCGCCAACGAGGGCCAAGGCGCTTGCGCACCGGCCTCGCGCGCAAGGTAGGGCTCGTAGTAGATTCCGTCGATAAAATAGCCGCGATGGACAGCAGACGCGATGTGAATTTCTTCGTGAACCGTCGTCGCCAATTTTTCAAACGGCGCGCGGAATCCCTGGCGATTCGCATACTCGCCGAGAGCTGCTTGATAGCTTGAGTACTCCTGATAGAGCGCGTACAGCGCTGGCTCCTGTTTCTTCAGCACATCCGCTGGCGACAGCTGCGCAGCTGCTGGTGCAACAGCAGCTGCGCACATCAGCACCGCAAAGACTTTGATCAGTTTGGACATCGAGAACTTGGCCTAGCGCACGCGGCGAACTTTGATGTACAACAGCGCCTCATCATCGATCTCGCACTCGCAATCGAAGCGCAAATACTTAAACGCCTGGTATCGGGCCTTGCTGCGCGTTTCGGCCTCGACCGTGAACCAGGAGGACGAATCGAACTCGTCGCGCCAGGGAGCGAGGCATTTCCAGCTTTTCGTTTCGGGCAGCTTCTCTAACTCGCCATACACCACTTCGTGAGTCGGATGGTAAGGAAGGATCTCGTTCCGACCGTCTAAGCGCACGCCGATGTATTGCCTGATCGGTTCCATGATGACGCCCGCCAGTCCGGAGCAAATCACGCGTCGACCACGCTCTGCGGGCACGCGATAGTGGTCTTGAATATATTGAAAGCTCATCTCGATCTCCGGTGTTAAACACGAAATATCTTAGGTGCACTTGTGCACCACGTCAAGAAAATATTTCCCTGAAGTTCGAAAATAGTCGGATGACATCTAGAGGCAACGCTCTGAAAATACTAGATTGCAAACAAAGTCTGTGACAGTCCACCCTCGAATGCGAAGAATGATAATTCCGGCGCTTCCTGCATGGCTTCTCCTAGAATTATATCAACTCATTTTATAGACTGCCCTATCGATTATCTGGATGACAAATAATGAAGCGTTTGGCGTGACACTTCGAGAAATACGCAACGAACAGAAGATGTCACAAGATGCGCTCGCATTTGACGCCAACTTAAATAGAACCTATATTTCCACCCTCGAAAAAGGGAGACGGTCTCCCAGCCTCGACACAATGATCGCTTTGTGTGAGGCGCTAGAGGTGCCATTGAGCACGCTCGTGCTCCGCATGGAAGCAATTCTGGCCGCCGGCGAGGGGCATGAATAACCCGACGATGCGGGTTGCGCTTGAGACCTACAGAGTCAAGGTATCCCTGCTCAAAAAAGGGTACGCTCAAGAAAAGTACCGCATCGAGCGACTGAAGCGCTCCTTCCTCGGCAAGAAGCGTGTGCGCGAGGTGACAAGCGTCGACATCGCCACCTACCGCGACCAGCGCCTCGCCGACCTCAACCCTCAAACTCAGCAGCCGTTGTCGCCGGCATCCGTTCGCCTAGAACTTTGTCTGCTCTCCAACTTCTTCGATCTGTGCCGCATCGAGTGGGGCTACTGCGACGACAATCCCGTCGCTAAAGTGCGCAAGCCAAAGCCACCGCCGGGCCGCGAACGACGGTTCACCGCGCGCGAGGACAGGCTGATTTTACGGTATTGCCATCAGCACTCGAATTCAAGTCTTTACTCCATAGTTGTGCTTGCGCTTGAAACTGCGATGCGTCAAGGTGAGCTATTGAAACTGGAATGGGAACACATCAACCTTAAAACCGGCATCGCGCATCTGCCGTCGACGAAGAACGGCTCAAAACGCGATGTCCCATTGTCACAAAGGGCTCGTGAGGCTTTGATGAGAATGGGCGTTCAGCCATCAGGGCGCGTTTTCACCTACACGTCAGAAGGGTTCAAGAGCACCTGGCGCTACATGATGGGCAAGCTCGGCATCGAGGACCTACACTTCCACGATGCACGCCACGAAGCTATATCCCGTTTCTTCGAACTGGGCACGCTCGACATCATGGAGATCTCGGCGATCAGCGGGCACAAGAGCCTCTCCATGTTGAAGCGGTACACACACCTTCGGGCAACAAAGCTAGTGCGAAAACTGGAGGGCAATCGGAATAAAGGCAAACAAGCAGTACTGAATAACCTTGTGCCCTACCCTGCCATGATCGAAGAGCGTGCAGAAGGCTTCGGATTCCGCTTCCCAGATTTCGACAATCTAGCCGGCATCGGGAACTGCAGGGACTCCACCATTCAACTTGCCAGGGACGCACTGCTTCGAGAGATCGTCACATCAATGCGCGGAAATGGAGCAGTTCCGGTACCCGACCACTACTTGGAAATAATCGACGAACGACACATTGTGATGATTGATCCATTGCCCATGACCATGTGAATACAGCTATGCCACATTATTTTCGAGAAAGCGTTAAGGATTTGGGCCTGATAACCCCCTCGCCAATCCGGTCTCAACGGATCGGCGCGCGCCGCGACCCTCCTGACCGCTCTGGCGCTGCCGGCGGCGGCCGGCCCGATCGACTGGGCACACCAGTCGGGCGCGGTCCAGGCGAACGGTGCTGTCACCGTCAAGAGCCTGTCTGGCGGTTCCTATGTCGCTACCAGCAACCCAGGCGGCGCGGTCGCGCGCGCTAACCAGAACGCGACCACGCAGCCGCCGACAGTTATTATTCAAGCTACGGGTGCTGGTGGAACCAATGTCGCCGCGACACGAACAAAATACTCCGGCAACCTTGGAGGACTATCTGGCGCTGATGCTATTTGTCAGTCGGCATTCGGTAGCGGATGGTATTTTGCAGACTCCGCTTCATTGTCTGGTGCGCAGACGGTCGACCGTGGGATATATGCTTGGTTCAACGCGTTCGGAATAAATTCAGCGAATAATACATGCCAAGCATTTACCTCGAGCGACAACGCTTTTACAGGGACCACCTCAAGTGGAAGTAATGTAGGCTGTGGTACATTGCTGTCTGTTATTTGCATTCGGCGATAGCCTCGCCAATCCGGTCG
>NZ_JBXANP010000029.1:0-36988 GCF_058801745.1 Rugamonas sp. GW822-FHT03B10
GCGGGCCTTCGAACGCTTCGAGGAAGATCTCCAGCGCGTCCGGCGGGATGTAGAGGTCGGTCGGCAGGCGCAGCAGCAGCAGGTAGCCGAGCAGGGCGCCGACGGCGTACATGATCCAGGCGCTGAAGTCGACCACGTTGTCGCGCTCCTGCCACCATGGCGTGATCGGCGCCTTGGGCGGGAAGTTCATGGCCGACACCACCAGCTGGTCGCCGCGTTCGGCGTCGATGCCGAGGCCGTTGCGCAGGATCTTGTCGATGTTGGCGATCTCGGCGGGGCTCCAGCCGGTCTTGGGGAACGGCGCGGCGGCCTGGGCCAGCACCACGGCCACGCTCAGCTTCTGCAGGCGGCCGCGGCTGCGCTTGGTCTGGATGATGCTGCGGTCGTACGCGTACTGGCGGGTGGTGGCGTTCTTGTGGGCCGTGCCGTCGCCCGGCGGGGTGGCGTCGCCGGGCTTGGCGGCGGCGGCCGGGTCGGCGGCGGCCACCGGCGGCCGGTTCGACAGCGTGCCCGGCACGCCCATCACGAGCCGGTTGCGGTCCTGCTCCTCGCGCATGGCCTCGCTCGTCACCTTGGGGTCGGCGCCGTATTTCTCGACCGTCTCCTCGACCTTGTCGTTGTCGACGGCGGCCGACACCGACAGGCGGAAGTTGTCCTCGCCGATGATGGGGCCGAGCAGGTTCTTGACGTTGGCCTTGACGTCGTCCTGGTAGCGCTTGCCGTTCTCGCCGCCGGCGTTGCTGGCGTCGAAGCCTTCGCTCAGGTCCACGTGCGACGACAGCAGGTTGCCGTTCTGGTCGACCAGGCTCACGCGCTGCGGGCTCAGGCTGGCCACGCTGCCGGCCACCATGTTGACGACGGCGGCGATGGCCTCGGGCGACATGGTGTGGCCGGGCTTGACGGCCACCACCACCGAGGCCGACGACTTCTCGCCGTCCGACGACACGAACGAGGTCGACTTGGCGATCGACAGGTGGACGCGGGCGTGGGCGATGGCGTCGAGCGTCATGATGGACTGCGCCAGCTCGCCCTCGAGGCCGCGGCGGAAGCGCACGTCCTGCACGAACTGCGACACGCCCAGCGGATCGTTCTTGTCCATCAGCTCGAGGCCGGCCGGCAGCTGGGCCGTGACGCCCTTGGCCGCCAGCAGCATGCGCACCTTGCCCAGCATGCTGCCGGGCACCAGCACCTGGCCGCTGTCCGGATGCAGGCGGTAGGGGATGTGGTCGGTGTCGAGCACGCTCATCATGTCGGCCGCGGCCACCTTCTCGTGGGCGCCGAACACGGGCTTGTAGGACGACTGGTCGCTCCACAGGTACATCAGCACCATGGCCGTGATGCCGATGGCCAGCAGCAGCATCGGATACAGGTTCTTGAGCACGGTGGGGGGGACGGCGGGCACCGGGTTGGCGCGCCAGCGCCCGAAGGCGGACTTGAGGGTGTCGATCACGTTGTGGCTTCCGCAGGCTTACAGGGGGAGTTTGATCAGTTCGTCGACGGCGCCCATCACCTTGTTGCGCACTTGCATCAACATGGAGAACGACAGGCTCGCTTCCTGGCTGGACAGCATGGCGCCGACCAGGTCGTCGCTCTTGCCGGCGTCCACGTCGGCCATGCGCTGGGCGGCCAGGCGGTCGTCGTCGTTGACCTTGCCGACGGCGTCGTGCATGGTCTGGGCGAACGAGAAAGTGGGCTGGGCGTGGCCGGCGCCGAACTGGGCCGCCGGCGCGATCGTGGCGTGCGCCAGCTGGTCGGCCGCGTTGGTGAGTGACGCCAGGTCGGCCTGGATCAGGGTCGAGATCGTGTTACTCATCTTGCCACCTCCATTCGTGCATCGTTGGTCACGCATCGTTACCATAGCCAGAATGCCCGCCGGCAGCAAGCGCCAAGTGCGCGGCCGTTGGGCGCTCTCAGCTCCGGCGTGCTGCACGTCCGGTGTCCGCGTTGTGCGGGCGTCGGACGGCTGGAACGGTTGCGTCGGTTAATGTCTGACACGGCGCTCGGAACGGGTGTCCGGCCGCCGTGGTCATCGCCTTGATTTCGCGCAGGGAACGGCGCCGCCACGGCTGGCGGCCCGCCATTCCGTTTCTCTTGAGTAGAAACTATTCTTGCAAGGAAAATACCGTTATAAATCATCTATCAAGCCGCGATATGCGCTGTAATCGGTGAGAAATGGCGGACGCCTTGCGCAGGCTGCGCCAAGCTTACCCGTCGGCAACTTTCCTGTAAAGCCCCAATGACGATTAAAATATTGATTCTTGGAAAGATCATGAAATATCATGTATCCTATGCTACCGAGATCGTCCTACTTAAAGTACGATATACCTGACGGCCGCCATCCCCGGGGACGGCGGCCGGGCGCGCCGGCCCGCGGGCCGGCATGGGTGCGTTCCGACGAGACCACTAGATGACTACCATGAAACAGACTGCGCCGTATCAAGTGCTCGACCCCTGCCTGCTGGGCCGGCCTGTGCATTTGCTGCACATTTTCGCGGCCCAGTTGCGCGACGATCTGGCCCAGGCCATGCGGCTCAACATGAACCGCCGCTACTGGGGCGCGTTCCAGGTGGAGGACGTGGCCTTCAGCCGGCTCGAGGGCCATGAGCCGCGCACGCGCTGGCTGAGCTTCGCCGCGCCGGCCGGCAGCATCGCGTTCTCGCTCGAGCGCAAGGTGCTGCTGAGCGTGCTCAACTTCCGCTACGGCCGCAACAAGAACGACGCGGCCGCGCCCGTCGACGAGAGCGCCGTGCGGGTCACGGCCACCGAGGAGCGCCTCGCTGTGGTGCTGGGACAACAGCTGGCCGGCACGCTGGCCGGGCGCATCGAGCTGAACCTGCCGGTGTCGGACAAGGCGGCGCTGGCGCCGGCCGACGAATTCAAGCCGGCCACCGGCAACCATCCGCCCAAGGGCACATGGATCATCACCGTCACCGTGAGCGAGGGCGAGGGCGAGGGGGCCACCCGCGGCCGCTTCTGGTTCGCGCTCGACAAGAGCCTGATGGCCAGCGTGCTGCGCGGCCTGCTGCCCGAACGGGACCAGGCCAAGAAGAACAAGAGCGCCGGGCCACTGGCGCAGCGTTTGCAAGTGGGGCTGCAGGGCCGGCTGGTGAGCAAGGAGGTGGCGCTGGGCAGCCTGTTCGACCTGCAGGTGGGCGACATCATCCCGGTCAGCCTGCACCGCGCCGATGTCCTGCTCGACGATTCACGCCTGTTCACGGCGGCCGTCACGGAGCACAAGGGCAAACTCTGCTTAACCTCTTTTGAAGATGTCGAATGACCATGATGAATATGAACGCCAACACCCCGAGCGATGCCCTGCTGGAGGATTTGTCCGATGAGATGATCATCGACCAGGTCGGCGGCGAGCTGCACGACGCGCCCGAGCCCAAGCCGCGGCGCGACCTGCCGCAGATGATGCGCAAGATCCCCGTCACGCTGACGCTGGAGGTGGGCTCGGCCCGCATCTCGCTGCAGGAGCTGATGGCCATCGGCCCCGACAGCGTGGTGGAACTGGACGTGCTGGCCGGCGAGCCGCTGGTCATCAAGGTCAACGGCACGGCCATCGGCCGCGCCGAGGTGGTGGTGGCAGGCGAGAATTACGGGCTCAAAGTGATCGACCTGGACGGACTCAATCTCGACATGATGGCGCCATGACGTGGTGCCCGACGTGGCCGGCGCGCCGGCGCCGGTTTCCGGCGCTGGCGGCCGCCGGTGTCGCCCTGTTCTTGCTGTGCCGCTGGGGGCCGGCCCAGGCCGTTGACCTGCTGGCCAATGTGGTGCCGGGGGCCAAGACCGAACTGACGGTCAAGACCCAGATCCTGATCATCATGACCTTGCTGGGCTTGCTGCCCGTGATGGTGATGATGATGACCAGCTTCACCCGCTTCGTCATTGTGCTGTCGCTGCTGCGCCAGGCGCTCGGTCTGCAGCAGGGCCTGCCCAACCGCATCGTCACGGGCGTGGCCCTGATCCTCACGCTGCTGGTCATGCGCCCGATCGGCGACCAGGTGTGGACGGAGGCGTTCGTTCCCTACGACAAGGACAAGATCGGCCTCGAGGAGGCGCTCAGGATCGCGGAGAAACCCGTGTCGCGCTTCATGCTGGCCCAGACCAGCAAGGCCGCGCTGGCCCAGATCGCCCACTTGGCCGGCGAGGACAAGGTGGCCACGCCGGCCGAGCACGCGTTCACCGTCAAGCTGGCCGCCTTCGTGCTGTCGGAGCTGAAGACCGCGTTCCAGATCGGCTGCATGCTGTTCATCCCCTTCCTCGTGATCGACCTGGTGGTGTCGTCGGTGCTGATGGCGATGGGCATGATGATGCTGTCGCCGCTGGTCATCTCGCTGCCGTTCAAGCTGCTGCTGTTCGTGCTGGTCGATGGCTGGACCCTGACCGTCAACACGCTCGTGACGAGCATCCAGGCTTACTGACAGGCGGACCCCATGCTCACTCCTGAAGTCGCCGTCGACCTGATCGTGGAAGCGCTGCACATCGTGATGCTGCTGGTGGTGCTGCTGGTGGTGCCGGGCCTGGTGACGGGCCTGCTGGTGGCGCTGGTGCAGGCCGCCACCCAGATCAACGAGCAGACCCTCAGTTTCCTGCCGCGCCTGCTGGTGACGCTGCTGGCCATCATCCTCATGGGGCGCTGGATGTCGGGCTACCTGATGGATTTCTGCGTCTCGATCTTCCAGCGCGCCGCCACCCTGGTCGGCTAGCGCCGCCCGACGATACCGCCGATGGAACACCTCCTGGACCAGCTGCTGCCCATGCTCAACGCGCTGTGGTGGCCGTTCTGCCGCGTGCTGGCCATGCTGACGGCCGTGCCGGTGCTGGGCGAGGCCGTCACGCCGGTCACGGTGCGCATCCTGGCGGCGCTGGTGCTGGCCATCCTGATGCTGCCGCTCACGCAAGGGGCGGCCGTGATCGACCCGCTGTCGCTGCAGGGCGTGCTGGCCACGTTCGAGCAAGCCATCATCGGCGGCGTGCTGGGGCTGGCGTTCCACTTCGCCATGTCGGTGATCGGCGTGCTCGGCTTCCTGGTGTCGTCGCAGGTCGGCTTCTCGATGGCCGTGATGAACGACCCCATGAACGGCCAGTCGTCGGATGTGGTGTCGGCGCTGCTGTCCGTGCTGGCCATCATCGTGTTCTTCTCGATCGACGGCCACCTGGTGGTGGCGGCCGTGATCGGGCAAAGCTTCAAGGCCTGGCCGCTGGGCCACGGCTACGGCCCGCTGCTGCTGCAAAGCGTGGCCTACAACGCGGCCTGGATCTTCTCGGCCGCCATGCTGCTGGCCATGCCGATCGTGTTCTCGACGCTGGTGGTGCAGCTGGGCTTCGGCTTCCTGAACCGGGTGGCGCCCACGCTGAACCTGTTCGCGCTGGGCTTTTCCGTGATCACCCTGTTCGGCCTGCTGATGCTGGGCCAGGTGGTGCGTTTCGTCCCCGAGCACTATGTGCGCATGACGGGGCAGGTGCTGGAACTGATCCGGCAACAGATGCAGGCGGCGGGCCATGGCTGAATCGAGCACCGGCGACAAGACAGAAAAGGCGTCACAGCAGAAGCTGAAGAAGTCGCGCCAGGAAGGGCAGGTGGTGCGCTCGCGCGACCTGTCGACGGCGATCGGCATCCTGGTCAGCCTCAAGCTGTTCGTCTACCTGCTGCCGTCCTACCTGCGCCAGTTCGAGGCCATCTTCCAGCTCGGCTTCGCGCCGCTGGGCAGCGCCGGCGCGATCGACAACGCGCTGTCGGTGGTGTTCGGCGAAGCCATCTGGCTGCTGGTGCAGATGGTGCTGCCGCTGTTCGTGGTGCCGCTGTTCATCGTGCTGGGCGCCATGGTGCCGGGCGGCTGGGTGATCAGCATGAGCCACTGGGAGCCGAAGCTCGAACGCCTCAGCCCGGCCGCCAACCTGGGCCGGCTGTTCTCGTCCAAGCATGGCTTCGAGCTGCTGGTGTCGATCGGCAAGGCCGGCGTGCTGATCTGGGTGCTGGTGCACGTGGCCCGCTCCACCGTCAAGGATTACACCCAGCTCGAGCACATGGCCATGGGCCAGGCCATGCTGGCCGGTTCCAGCCTGATGCTGGACGGCTTGATGTCGCTGGTGTCCGTGTTTATCATCTTCGCCGTGATCGACGTGCCGGCCCAGGCGTATTTCTTCGCCAAGAACCAGCGCATGAGCAAGCAGGACATGAAGGAGGAGCACAAGAGCAACGAGGGCCGGCCCGAGGTGAAGAACCGCATCCGCCAGTTGCAGCGCCAGCTGGCCCGCCGCAGCGCGCGCAAGACCGTGCCCACGGCCGACGTGGTGATCGTCAACCCCGAGCACTACGCGGTGGCGCTGAAATACGACCTGAGCAAGGCCGAGGCGCCGTTCGTGGTGGCCAAGGGCGTGGACGAGATGGCGCTTTACATCCGCCAGCTGGCCGTCGAATACAAGATCGAGGTGTTGCCGCTGCCGCCGCTGGCGCGCGCCATCTACAACACCAGCCAGGTCAACCAGCAGATCCCCGTGCAGTTGTACCAGGCCGTGTCGCAGGTGTTGAACTACGTGCTGCAGCTGCAGGCATTCCGTACTGGACGGCGCGCCGTCCAGCCAGCATTCCCTAACGAGGTGGTCGTTCCACCAGCAATGAGCGAGGTCGTCCCCACATGAATTTCCTGAACCGCCTGGTCGCCGAAGCGCGGCGCCACAAGTTCGCCACCCCGGCCTTCCTGATGGTCGTGCTGGCCATGATCATGCTGCCGCTGCCGCCGACGGTGCTCGACATCATGTTCACCTTCAACATCGTGCTGGCCTTGATCGTGATCCTGGTCAGCGTGACGGCAAGGCGGCCGCTGGACTTCTCGGTGTTCCCGACCGTGATCCTGGCCACCACCATGCTGCGGCTGACGCTGAACGTGGCGTCCACGCGGGTGGTGCTGCTGCACGGCCACGAGGGCACCTCGGCCGCCGGCCTGGTGATCGAGGCCTTCGGCAAGGTCGTCATCGGCGGCAACTTCGTGGTCGGCATGGTGGTGTTCGTGATCCTGATGATCATCAACTTCGTGGTCGTCACCAAGGGCGCCGAGCGGATCTCGGAAGTGTCGGCCCGCTTCACGCTGGACGCGCTGCCGGGCAAGCAGATGGCGATCGACGCCGACCTCAACGCCGGCCTGATCAACCAGGAAAAAGCCCAGGCGCGCCGGCTGGAAGTGGCGGCCGAGGCCGACTTCTACGGCGCCATGGACGGCGCCTCCAAGTTCGTGCGCGGCGACGCCGTGGCCAGCATCCTGATCCTGATCATCAACATGGTGGGCGGGGTCGCCATCGGCGCCCTGATGCACGACCTCAGCTTCGGCGACGCCTTCCGCCAGTACGCGCTGCTGACCATCGGCGACGGCCTGGTGGCCCAGATCCCGGCGCTGCTGCTGTCGGCCGCCGCCGCCATCCTCGTCACCCGCATCAGCGACGCCGGCGACTTCGAACAGCAGGTCGGCAGCCAGCTGCTGGCCTCGCCGCCGGTGATCCTGTCGGCGGCCGGCATGATGTTCGTGTTGGCCCTGGTGCCGGGCATGCCATGGGCCATGTTCCTCACCTTCGCCGCCGTGCTGGCCTATGTCGGCTACCGGCTCAACCAGCGCGTCAAGCAGCCCGAGACGGACGCGCTGGCCGCGATCGAGGCCGCGCTGCGCGAGGAGAAGGTGGCCGAGCTGGACTGGCAAAGCCTGCCGGCCGTGCAGCCGCTGCAGGTGACGCTCGGCTACAAGCTGGTGAGCCTGATCGACAAGGCCCACGGCGAGCCGCTGGCCAAGCGGGTCAAGGGTGTGCGCCAGAGCCTGTCCGAGGCGATGGGCCTGCTGCTGCCGCCGATCACCGTGCGCGACGACCTCGGCCTGAAGCCGTCGCAGTACGCGGTGGTGTTGTCGGGCAGCGTGGTGGCCCAGGCCGAAGTGTTCCCGGACCGGCTGATGGCGATCCCGTCGCCCAATGTGTACGGCCAGATCGACGGCATCCCCGGCGTCGAGCCGGCCTACGGCATGCCCGTCACGTGGATCGAGCAGGGCGAGAAGGCCAATGCGCTGGGGCTGGGCTACCAGGTGGTGGAGGCGCCCAGCGCCATCGCCACCCACCTGTCCAAGCTGATCCGCGAATACCTGCCGGAACTGTTCCGCCACGAGGACGTGCCGGCCATGATGGAGCGGCTGACGGCGCTGTCGCCCAAGCTGGCCATGGCGCTCGACAAGGCGCTGACCCACACCCAGATCCTGCGGGTGTTCCGCGTGCTGCTGGCCGAGAACGTGTCGCTGAAGGACATCGTGCCGATCGCCACCACCCTGGTCGACAGTTCCGAGACCACCAAGGACCCGATCCTGCTGGCGGCCGAAGTGCGCTGCGCGCTGCGGCGCCAGATCGTCACCGGGCTGTTCGGGCAGAAGACGGAGATGCTGGCGTTCAACCTCGGTGGCGAGCTGGAGAACATGCTGCTCGGCTCCCTGAACCAGGCGCGCCAGGGCGGCAAGGTGGTGCTCGACAACTACCCGATCGACCCGCACCTGCTGGCGCAATTGCAGGTGAACATGCCGGTGGCGCGCGAGCAGATGAAGCAGCAGGCCACGCCGCCGCTGCTGCTGGTGTTGCCGCAGATCCGGCCGCTGCTGGCCCGTTACGCGCGCCTGTTCGCGCCCGGGCTGCACGTGCTGTCCTACAACGAGATTCCCGAGAACCGCGAAGTGAGCATCATCGGCACGGTGGGCTAAGCGCGCGCCGCACAGCAAAACCGGGGTCAGGTCATACCGCCGAGCAAGTCGAGCGACTTGCTTGGCGGTATGACCTGACCCCGGTTTGCCGGACTACAGCTCGTCCGGTGGCAAGGGGTGGGACAGCAGCACGGCCACTTCGGCCATGGCCTTGAACAGGGCCGGGGTGAGGGCGGCCAGTTGCGCCCGCTCGGGATGGTGCTGGGCCGCCAGCGGAATGTCGCGCGCCACGCGGCAGCGGATGATGGTCAGGCCGGTCCGGCTGATCGTGGCGGCCAGCTGCGGCAGCATCTCGCGCATGTGCTGCAGCGCCGAGTTCTGCTGCGCGCCCACTTCCAGCACCACGCCGCCACCGAGCGGCTCCATCTGGATCACCACCCGTCCTATGCCGGGCAGCATCAGTTCCAGCCGCAGCGCGATGCGCGGCCCGCGCCGGCGCGGGTGTTCATCGTCGCCTTCCTGGTCGCGGTTCACCACGCGCAACACCAGCTGCTCGGCGCCCCACGCGTAGACGGCGAAACGCCATGGTTCCAGCTCCGTCACCAGCGGCGCCGCGCCGCGCCCTTCGCGCAGCACGGCCGGGGTGTGGTCGGCCATGAACAGGCTGGACGGGACATGCTGGCCCTGCGCCTGCTCCTGCAGGGCGGCGCGCTGCTGGGCGTAGCTGTGCACCATGACCAGCCAGGAACTGGCCATGCTGGAGGTGTCGGGCGCGGCCCACACGAGCTGGCGCGACAGGAACACCTGGTTCGGATGCATGGCGGCCGGGTCGGCCGCGTCGGGGGTGTCGGTGGCCAGCTGGGCGGCCAGGGTGTCGAGCCCGGCGCGCGGCAGCGGCAGGCTTTCCGGGGCGTCGGCCAGCAGTTCGACGGCGCCCGGCGTGGCGGGGGCCAGCGGATAGTCGCCGCCGCCATCGCCCCCGGTGGCCGGCCCCGTCTGCGGCTGGGGCAGCGGGGTGGGGCGGTCCGGCACGCTCAGCGGCGCGGTGGTGGGTCCGATGCGGTCGAATGCCATGGTGCTAACTCGCGTCTAGCGGGCCAAAAAAAAGCCAACCGGATCGCCGGTTGGCTCCTGTTGCGCCTGCCCGCGCACGGCGGGCAGGGCGTCACTGCGATTATTGCAGCAGGGACATAACCAGCGACGAGGTGCTGTTCGACTGCTTCAGCATCGCGGTGCCGGCTTGCAGCAGCATCTGGCTCGAGGTCATGTTCGACGATTCGGTCGCGAAGTCGGTGTCCATGATACGGCCGGTCGCGGCCTTGGTGTTGGTCGAGATGTTCGACAAGTTGTTGTAGACGTGGTCCAGGCGGTTCGAGATCGCGCCCAGCTTCGAACGCAGCGCGCCGACGGAGTCGATGGCGGTGGCCAGCTTGTCGATGGTGGTGTTGGCCGAGCCTGCGGCGGTCAGTTCGGTGCCGCCGGTCGAGGCGACGCCGGCGGTGCCGTCGTACAGGGTGGTGGCGGCGGCCAGGTCGGTGTGCACCTGGGTCAGTTCGGTGACGACGTCGCCGGTCATCTTCTCGCTCGAACCTGCGCCGATCTGGAAGTCGACGGCGGTGAACAGCTTGCCGGTGCCGTTGGTCAGCAGCGCGGTGCCGCCGAACTTGGTGTTGGCCATGATGTTGCTCAGCTCGCTGGTCAGCGAGTCGAATTCCTTCTGCATCGCGGTCTGGTCGTTGGCGGTCGACGAACCGTCGGCGGCCTGGGTGGCCAGGTCTTTCATGCGCATCAGGATGTTGGTGGTCTCGTCCAGCGCGCCTTCGCCCGTTTGCAGCATCGAGATCGAGTTCTGGGTGTTGCGCATCGCCACGGCCATGCCGCTGGTCTGGGCTTTCAGGCGGGTGGCGATCTGCAGGCCGGCGGCGTCATCCATTGCCGAGTTGATGCGGAAGCCCGTGCTCAGGCGCGTCTGCGAAGTCGACAGGCTGCCTTGGGTGCGGGTGATCGAGTTCTGGGCGGACAGGGCCGCTGCGTTGGTGTGAAGGCTCAGCATGAAATAACTCCTGGTAGGTGGATTCAGTTCGGAGCATCGGACTCTTTGTGCTCTCCCAAGTACAAGACGACCGTTTCGGATGGGACATTAAATTCCATGTGGAAATTTTTTGAAAATAATTTGTAACGGTCGCGGCCGCCACCTTCCCACCCCGCGAGTATGGCCGCTTTCCGGACCGCGCGGCGAAAAAAAACAGCGCGGGGTGCAAGCACGCCGCGCTGTCTTTCTGGAAACTATCCCGCTTACATGTTCGGGTAGTTGGGGCCGCCGCCGCCCTCGGGCGTGATCCAGACGATGTTCTGGGTCGGGTCCTTGATGTCGCAGGTCTTGCAGTGCACGCAGTTCTGGGCGTTGATCTGCAGGCGGTCCTGGCCCTCGTCGGTCTTGACGAACTCATACACGCCGGCCGGGCAGTAGCGCGCTTCCGGCCCCGCGTACTTGCGCAGGTTGACGTCGACCGGCACGCTGGCGTTCTTCAGCGTCAGGTGGATGGGCTGGTCCTCGGCGTGGTTGGTGTTGGAGATGAACACCGACGACAGGCGGTCGAAGGTCAGCTTGCCGTCCGGCTTGGGATAGTTGATCGGCGCGAAGTCGGAGGCCGGCTTCAGGCACTCGTGGTCGGCGTGGCTGTGGTGCAGCGTCCACGGCGCCTTGCCGCGGAACACGATCTGGTCGATGCCCGTCATCACGGCGCCCACGTACAGGCCCATGTTCAGGTAAGGCTTGACGTTGCGCGCCACGTGCAGCTCCTCGTGCAGCCACGATTGCTCGAAGGCGACCGGGAAGCTGACCAGCTCGTCGTGCTGGCGGTTCTCGCCCAACGCCGCGAACACCGATTCGGCCGCCAGCTTGCCGGACTTGATGGCCGCGTGCGAACCCTTGATGCGGCTCATGTTCAGGAAGCCGGCGTCGCAGCCGATCAGCGCGCCGCCGGGGAACACCAGCTTGGGCAGCGATTGCAGGCCGCCGGCCGTGATCGCGCGGGCGCCGTAGGAGATGCGCTTGCCGCCCTCGAAGAAGCCGCGGATGGCCGGGTGGGTCTTGTAGCGCTGGAATTCCTCGTACGGCGACAGGTAGGGGTTCTCGTAGTTCAGGCCGACCACGTAGCCGACCATGACCTGGTTGTTCTCCAGGTGGTACAGGAACGAGCCGCCATAGGTTTTGCTGTCCAGCGGCCAGCCGGTGGTGTGGATCACCAGGCCGGGCTGGTGTTTGGCCGGGTCGATCTCCCACAGTTCCTTGATGCCGATGCCGTACGATTGCGGATCCTTGCCCTTGTTCAGGTCGAACTTGGCCATCAGCTGCTTGCCCAGGTGGCCGCGCGCGCCTTCGGCGAACAGCGTGTACTTGCCGTGCAGTTCCATGCCGAGCTGGAAGTCGGGACCGGCTTCGCCGTCGCGCTTGACGCCCATGTTGCCGGTGGCCACGCCCTTGACGGAGCCATCATCGTTGTACAGGATCTCGGCGGCGGCGAAGCCGGGGAAGATCTCCACGCCCAGCGACTCGGCCTGCTGGCCGAGCCAGCGCACCACGTTGCCGAGCGAGATCACGTAGTTGCCGTGGTTCTCGAAGCAGGCCGGCAGCGCGAAGCCGGGCGTGCGATAGGCCTTCTTTTCGGTCAGGAACAGCACGCGGTCTTCCGTCACCTCGGTGTTGAGGGGCGCGCCCAGTTCCTTCCAGTTGGGGATCAGCTCGGTCAGCGCCTTGGGGTCCATCACGGCGCCCGACAGGATGTGCGCGCCCAGTTCGCCGCCTTTTTCCAACACGACGACGGACACTTCCTGGCCTTTTTCCGCGGCCATCTGCTTGATCCGGATGGCGGCCGACAAGCCGGCAGGGCCGCCGCCGACGATCACGACGTCATACTCCATCGCATCGCGTGGGCCGTACTGTTCAACTAGGGTTTGGGGCTGGGTCATGGTGTGTTCTTATGAGGAGGAGAAAAAAAATTTAGCACGAGTGTGCTTCTTTTTGCTGCCGAATGCAACGCCGGCGACATTTTGAGGCACATTATTAGATGCTGCAATCTAATACTGGCAAATTGTGTAATCATTACGCCAGCATCGCGCATGCGGTGCGTCATCACCAAACACAGGGAGCAGCTCGTGGGGATAGAAGTCAATTTTGAGGGGAAGATCGCGTTGATCACCGGCGCCTCCAGCGGCCTGGGCGCGCGCTTCGCCAAGGTGCTGGCCCAGGCCGGCGCCCAGGTCGTGCTGGCCTCGCGCCGCACCGAGCGGCTGAAGGAGTTGCGGGCCGAGATCGAGGCCGACGGCGGCGCGGCCCACGTGGTGGGCCTCGACGTGACCGACTACGCCAGCATCAAATCGGCCATCGCCCATGCCGAGACGGAGGCCGGGCCGATCGACATCCTGGTCAACAATTCGGGTGTGTCGACCACGCAACGGCTGGTCGACGTGACGCCGGAGGACTACGCCTTCATCATGGACACCAATCTGCGCGGCGCGTTCTTCGTGGCCCAGCAGACGGCCAAGCGCATGATCGCGCGCGCCAAGGGTGATCCAAAAAAACAACACCGCATCATCAACATCGCGTCGGTGGCCGGCTTGCGCGTGCTGCCGCAGATCGGCGTGTACTGCATGAGCAAGGCCGGCGTGGTGCAGATGACCAAGGCCATGGCGGTCGAATGGGGCAAATACGGCATCAACACCAACGCCATCTGCCCCGGCTACATCTCGACCGAGATCAACGAGGATTATTTCGCCAGCGAGCAGGGCCAGAAACTGGTCAACATGCTGCCGCGCAAGCGGCCCGGCAAGCCGGAGGATCTGGACGGTTTGATGCTGCTGCTGGCCGGCGACGAATCGCACTTCATCAACGGCGCCATCATCTCGGCCGACGACGGCATGCTGGCCATGTGATCCCAAAACCGGGGTCAGGTCATGCACGAGCGCATGACCTGACCCCGGTTTGCGCCGCTAGGCTTGCTGCAGGCCCACCAGCTTGTGCACCAGTTCGGACGAGGTGGCGGCGCTGAATTTGCGCATCAGCTTGGCGCGGTGCATCTCCACCGTGCGCGGGCTCAGGTCGACCTGGCGCGCGATCACCTTGCTGGTCTTGCCTTCGACCAGCAGCGCCGCGATTTCCCGTTCGCGCGCCGTCAGTTCGGCCGTCACCGGCCGCTTCTCGCTCACGTCCTCGAAGGTCCAGATGCCCGGCCCCAGCGGTTCGTTGGGCTTGAGCGCGTGCCCCGTCACGTGGCACCAGAACAATTCATCGTTGGCGCGGCGCATGATGCGCTCGTCCGAATAGCGGCCCTTGGCGTTCATGATGGGGATGATGCGGTCGCCCGTGCGCAGGAATTCGTCCATGGTCGGATACAGGGCGCGGAACGACAAGCCCTGCAGCGCCTCCCGCGGGTAGCCGAACATGGCGGCCAGCGCCTCGTTGCAGGCCTGGATCACGCGGTTTTCGGAAATGCACATGCCGACCGGCGCATGCAGGAAGATGGTCTCGTAATCGATGGCGGGCGGTACGTTCATATGGGCGAAATCAACTCGGCTGGCATGAAAACAGCGTAAAAAGAGGCACGGCGCGCCGGTAGTTCTACGGTATTGTGCTTTTGAAGGGCGTATTCTATGCTCATACGCTCTTCGCGCACTACCGCGAGCGACACAGCTTATCAAAAGAAAAGGGACACGTATGAATAAAGTTTATCCCGATGCCGCCGCCGCCCTGGCCGGTATCGTCCAGGATGGTCAAACCATCGCCGTCGGCGGCTTCGGCCTGTGCGGCATCCCCGAGGCCCTGATCGGCGCGCTGCGCGACACCGGCGTGAAGGGCCTGACGGCCATTTCCAACAACGCCGGCGTGGATGGCTTCGGCCTGGGCCAGCTGCTGGAAACGCGCCAGATCCGCAAGATGATCTCGTCCTACGTGGGCGAGAACAAGGAGTTCGCGCGCCAGTACCTGGCCGGCGAACTGGAGCTGGAATTCACGCCGCAGGGCACGCTGGCCGAGAAGCTGCGCGCCGGCGGCGCCGGCATCCCGGCCTTCTTCACCAAGACGGGCGTGGGCACGATCGTGGCCGAGGGCAAGGAAATCCGTGAATTCGACGGCGAGGCCTACGTGATGGAGCGCAGCCTGGTGGCCGACGTGTCGCTGGTCAAGGCGTGGAAGGCCGACAAGGCCGGCAACCTGATCTTCCGCAAGACGGCCCGCAACTTCAACCCCAACGTGGCCATGGCCGGCAAGATCACCGTGGTGGAAGTGGAGCAGCTGGTCGAGACGGGCGAGATCGACCCGGACCAGGTGCATCTGCCCAGCATTTTCGTGCACCGCATCGTCGTCAACGCGACGCCGGAAAAACGCATCGAACAGCGCACCGTGCGCGCCTGAGCGCGCCACCACAACAAGACGGAGATTACTATGGCATGGACTCGTGACGAAATGGCCGCGCGCGCGGCGAAGGAATTGCAGGACGGATTTTATGTGAACCTGGGCATCGGCTTGCCCACGCTGGTGGCCAACTACGTGCCCCGCGATATCGAAGTGTTCCTGCAGTCGGAGAACGGCTTGCTCGGCATCGGCCCGTTCCCGACCGACGCCGAGGTGGACGCCGACCTGATCAACGCCGGCAAGCAGACCGTGACGGCCTTGCCCGGCGCCGCCTACTTCAGCTCGGCCGACTCGTTCGGCATGATCCGCGGCGGCAAGATCAACCTGGCCATCCTCGGCGCGATGCAGGTGTCCGAGCATGGCGACCTGGCCAACTGGATGATTCCGGGCAAGATGGTCAAGGGCATGGGCGGGGCGATGGACCTGGTGGCCGGCGTCAAGCGCGTGGTGGTGCTGATGGAGCACGTGGCCACGGCCAAGGACGGCAGCACCTCGCACAAGTTGCTCAAGCATTGCGACCTGCCGCTGACGGGCGTGGGCGTGGTGGACCTGATCATCACCGACCTCGGTGTGATGGAGGTGACCGGCAAGGGCCTGAAGGTGACGGAACTGGCGCCGGGCATCACCAAGGAGCAGATCCAGGCCGCGTCGGACGTGGAATTGGATCTGTCGGCCGTGTAAGCGGACTGGTCGGCAGGAAAACAAAACGGCGCGCCATGGGCGCGCCGTTTTGTTTGGCGTGTGCCTGCACATGCCAACAAAAAGGCCCCGCGCCTTGCGGTGCGGGGCCATGCCGTTGAAGCGGCGGAGGATCAGCGCTGGACGGCCTTCACGCCGGCTTCGCCGTAGGCGGGGTAGGCGGCCGAGCCGGGTTGGGCCAGTTCCGCCTTCAGGCGGTCATGGTCGAGCTCTTTTTCCCAGTTCGACACCACCACGGCGGCCACGCCATTGCCCACGAAGTTGGTCAGGGCGCGGCATTCGCTCATGAAGCGGTCGATGCCGAGGATCAGGGCCATGCCGGCCACCGGGATGGTCGGCACCACGGCCAAGGTGGCGGCCAGCGTGATGAAGCCGGCGCCGGTGATGCCGGACGCGCCCTTCGAGGTCAGCATGGCCACGCCGAGGATGGTCAGTTCCTGGCCCAGCGTCAGGTCGGTGTTGGTGGCCTGGGCCACGAACAGGGCGGCCATCGTCATGTAGATGTTGGTGCCGTCCAGGTTGAACGAGTAGCCGGTGGGAACCACCAGGCCGACCACGGACTTGGAGCAACCGAGTTTCTCCAGCTTGCTCATCAGCGAGGGCAGGGCGCTTTCCGACGACGAGGTGCCGAGCACGATCAGCAGTTCTTCCTTGATATAAAGGATGAAGCGGCCGATCGAGAAGCCGGTCAGCTTGGCCACGGTGCCCAGCACGATGAACACGAACAGGCCGCAGGTCAGGTAGAACGAACCCATCAGCTTGGCCAGCGGCAGCAGCGAGGCGATGCCGTATTTGCCGATGGTGAAGGCCATGGCGCCGAACGCACCGATGGGCGCGACCTTCATGATGATGTTGACCATGCCGAAGATGGCCGTGGCGATCTCGTCGATCAGGCGCGTCACCGGCTTGCCCTTCTCACCCATGAGCGAGAGCGCGAAGCCGAACAGGATGGCCACCAGCAGCACTTGCAGGATCTCGCCCTTGGCGAACGCGTCCACCAGCGTGTTGGGGATGATGTTCATGACGAAGTCGACGGTCGACTGCGACTTGGCCTTGACGGTGAATTCCGCGATGGCCTTGGTGTCGAGCGTGGCCGGGTCGGCGTTGAAGCCGGCGCCGGGGCGCAGGATGTTGGCCACGAACAGGCCGATCACGAGCGCGAAGGTCGAGACCACCTCGAAGTACAGCAGCGCCTTGCCGCCCACGCGGCCCACTTTCTTGACGTCCTGCATGCCGGCGATCCCGGACACGACGGTGCAGAAGATCACCGGCGCGATGATCATCTTGATCAACTTGATGAAGCCGTCTCCCAGCGGCTTCATGGCGACGGCGTTGGCGGGCAGGAAGTAGCCCAGCAACACGCCGCAGGCGATCGCAAACAGCACCTGCACGTATAGTATTTTATAAAACGGCTTTTTCACGGCGACTCCTCGTGGCGGGTAATTTGAGGAGCCCATGATGGATGAAAGGTTCAGTTATCACCATTGTGGTTAACCGCAAATCAGCGCGGTGATAACTGGGGGCGGGGCGGCCTGTGGCGTAGCCGCCACGGCAGACTTGCGCATCCGGGGCAGACCCTGATGCCGCTAAGTTGAGTGGTGGGAATCCGGGAACGTCGTTCCCGCGAAGGCGGGAACCCATGGAAAGCAAGCGTTTACGTACCTCAAGCGTCCTATCGGTACCCGCTTTCGCGGGTACGACGAGTTTAACTTGGCGGCTGTTACTGGGCCACCCAGCCGCCGTCCATGTTCCAGGTCGCGCCGCGCACCTGGCGCGCCGCGTCGCTGCACAGGAACACGGCCATCGCGCCCAGTTCCTCGGGGGTGACGAACTCGCCCGACGGCTGCTTGTCGGCCAGCAGCGCGCGCTTGGCGTCCTCGTTGCTCAGGCCATCCTTGGCGGCGCGCGCGTCGACCTGCTTCTGCACCAGCGGCGTCAGCACCCAGCCCGGGCAGATGGCGTTGGCGGTGATGCCGGTGGTGGCCGTCTCCAGCGCCGTCACCTTGGTCAGGCCCAGCAGGCCGTGCTTGGCCGCCACGTAGGCCGATTTCTGCTCCGAGCCCACCAGGCCGTGCACCGAGGCCAGGTTGATGATGCGGCCCCAGTTCTTCGCCCGCATGCCCGGCAGCGCCAGGCGGGTGGTGTGGAAGGCCGAGGTCAGGTTGATGGCGAGGATGGCGTCCCATTTCTCGACCGGGAAGTCCTCGACCTTGGCCACGTACTGGATGCCGGCGTTGTTGACCAGCACGTCCACGCCGCCGAACTTGGCGGCCGCGAACGCCATCATGGCCTCGATCTCGGCCGGTTTGGACATATCGGCGTTGTGGTAGGCCGTCTGGACCTTGAATTCGCGGGCCACGTCGGCCTGCAGTTTGTCGATCTCGGCGGCGTCGCCGAAACCGTTGAATACGATGTTGGCGCCTTCAGCGGCCAGCGCGCGCGCCATGCCGAGGCCGATGCCGGAGGTGGAGCCGGTGACCAGTGCGGTTTTGCCTGCCAGGAGTGTGCTTGCCATGATGTCCTCTGTGAAAAAGTTCGCGGGTTGGTGGTCTGGAGCATGCTGCGCTACACTGCGGTAAGATTTTCAGCGCAACGCCCGGTAAAATGGATCACCCGTCATCATTACATAAAAATCCACCTGCGGTATTTGGAAACGAATCCGCGTTTGACAAGGAAGTGGCATGTTCGAAGCAAAATTGAAGTCTGTTCAGTGCCTGTCCATGGCCGGCCTGCATCATATGGCGTACAAGGAGTGGGGCGAGGCGGACAATCCGAACGTGCTGGTCTGCGTGCATGGCGTGACCCGGGTGTCGGACGATTTCGACGCCATGGCGCGCGCGCTGGCCGCCGACTACCGCGTGATCTGCCCCGACGTGGTCGGGCGCGGCCGCTCGGGCCGGCTGCGCGATCCGCAGCTGTATGTGATCCCCCAGTATGTGAGCGACATGGTCACGCTGCTGGCGCGCGTGCTGGCCAACAATGAGCGCCAGAGCGTGGACTGGTTCGGCACCTCGATGGGCGGCCTGATCGGCCTGGGCCTGGCTTCGCTGCCGGGCAACCCGATCGCCCGCCTGATCCTGAACGACATCGGCCCGTCGCTGGAGGCGCCGGCCCTGCAACGCATCGGCGACTACATCGGCCAGGATCTGCGCTTCCCCACGTTCGAGGAGGGCGCGCGCTTCGTGCGCGACGTCTCGCTCACGTTCGGCCCGCACACGGAGGCCGAGTGGCACAAGCTGGCGGCCGACGTGCTGCGCCAGGACAAGGATGGCATGTGGGTGCGCCATTACGACATGGGCCTGGCCCAGCCGTTCCGCGCCGCCACGCCCGAATCGGTGGCGGCCGACCAGGCGACGCTGTGGGCGTCGTACGACGCCATCACCTGCCCGACCCTGCTGATCCGCGGCGGCGAATCGGACCTGCTGTCGCGCGCGACGGCCGACATCATGACGCAGCGCGGACCGCGCGCCACGCTGGTGGAGGTGCCCGGTGTCGGCCACGCGCCGACCTTCGTGCACGACGACCAGATCGCCATCGTCAAGCAATTCTTACTGAACCAATGAACCGCAACAAGAACGAGAACCATGGAAATTAAACGACTGCATGTGGGCAAGCGCCTGTCCGAAGTGGCGATCCACAACAACACCGTGTACCTGGCCGGCCAGGTCGCGGACGACAAGACGCAGGACATCAACGGCCAGATGCGCGAAGTGCTCGGCCACATCGACCGCCTGCTGGGCGAGGCCGGCAGCGACAAGACCTGCATCCTGAGCTGCCAGATCTACCTGACGGACCTGGCCAATTTCGCCGGCATGAACGAGGAGTGGGACGCCTGGGTGCCGCATGGCCACACGCCACCGCGCGCCACCGTGCAGGCGCAACTGGCCGATCCGGCGTGGCTGGTGGAAGTGGTCGTCACCGCCGCAGTGCGTTAGGCGGCATATGGTTTCTATCGCAGCGCTCAACAGCGCAACCTCGGACCAGCTGGTGCAAGGCCTGTCGGCCGACGATGGCGCGCGCGTGCTGGCCGCCCTCGACGCGGCCGGCGCGGCCTATGGCGACCGGCTGTGCAGTTCCGGCCAGCCGGCCTTCGACTTCGCCGTCGGCGTGGCCGGCACGCTGGCCTTCCTGCGCACGGACGCGGAAACCCGCATCGCCGGCCTGATGTTCGAACTGACCCTGCTCGATCCCGCCACGGCGCCCACCATCGAGCCGCGTTTCGGCAAGGAGGTGTGCGACCTGGTGTCGGGCGTGCGCCAGCTGATCCGGCTGCGCGAGCTGACGCGCGGCCAGCAGGAGGCGGGCGGGCGCGGCAAGAACGCCGCCCAGCTGGCCGTGGCCCAGGTGGAAACGCTGCGCAAGATGCTGCTGGCCATGGCCAGCGACATGCGCGTGGTGCTGGTGCGCCTGGCCTCGTGCGTGACGACCTTGCGCTACTTCGCCGACATCAAGCTGTTCAACGAGGCCACCCGCGCCTACGGGCGCGAGACGCTGGACCTGTACGCGCCGCTGGCCAACCGGCTTGGCATCTGGCAGCTCAAGTGGGAGCTGGAGGACTTGTCGTTCCGCTTCATCGAGCCCGACACGTACAAGCGCATCGCCAAGATGCTCGAGGAAAAGCGCATGATGCGCGAAGGCTTCGTCACCTCGGCCATCGCGCGCTTGCAGTCGGAGATGCAGGCGGCCGGCATCCAGGCCGAGGTGTTCGGCCGGCCCAAGCACATCTACAGCATCTGGAACAAGATGCGCGGCAAGGAGCTCGACTTCACCGACCTGTACGACGTGCGGGCGTTCCGCGTGATCGTGGCCGACGTCAAGACCTGCTACACGGTGCTGGGCGTGGTGCACAACATCTGGACCCCGATCCCCAAGGAATTCGACGACTACATCTCGCGGCCCAAGCCCAACGGCTACCAGTCGCTGCACACGGTGGTGACGGCCGAGGATGGCCGCCCGCTGGAGGTGCAGATCCGCACCCAGGAGATGCACAACTTCGCCGAGTACGGCGTGGCGGCCCACTGGCGCTACAAGGAGGAGGGCGGTTCCAACTTCGCCGGCCAGAAGTACGACGAGAAGATCGCCTGGCTGCGCCAGCTGCTGGCGTGGAAGACCGACGTGGCGGACGCCGTGGTGGGCCAGGAGGAGACCCAGCGCGAGTGGGTGGAAAAACTCAAGGCGGCCACGCTGGACGACCGCATCTTCGTGCTCACGCCGCAGGCGCGCGTGCTCGAACTGCCGGTGGGCGCCACCCCGATCGACTTCGCCTACCACCTGCACAGCGACGTGGGCCACCGTTGCCGCGGCGCGCGCGTGGACGGCGTGATGGTGCCGCTCAACACGCCGCTCAGGAACGGCCAGACCTGCGAGATCATCACGGCCAAGGGCGCGCCCGGCACGGCCGGCCCGTCGCGCGACTGGCTCAACGCGGACTACACGGTCAGCAGCCGCACGCGCTCGAAGATCCGGGCCTGGTTCCATGCGATCGACATCCAGGAAACCCTGTCCAACGGCCGCGCGCTGGTGGAGAAGTCGCTGCAGCGCGAAGGCAAGACGGCCGTCAACCTGGAGGCGCTGGCGCAAAAGCTGGGCTTCGCCAAGGTGGACGACCTGTTCCTTCAGGTCGGCAAGGACTTGTTCAGCCTGCGCCATGTGGAAGCCGCCCTGCACGAGCAGGCCGAGCCGGCCGCGCCCGAGGACGCCGTGGTGCTGGGCAAGAGCCGCGCCTCGAGCGTGGAGCAGGGCGCCAAGTCGGGCGTGCTGGTGGTGGGCACGGACGGCCTGATGACGCAGCTGGCCAAGTGCTGCAAGCCGGCGCCGCCGGACAGCATCGTCGGCTTCGTGACGCGCGGCAAGGGCGTCTCGATCCACCGCGCCACGTGCAAGAACTTCGCCGAGATGCGGGCCAAGGCGCCCGAGCGGGTGATCGTGACGGACTGGGGGCGGGCCGAGCGCGACACCGTGTACCCGGTCGACATCTTCATCCTGGCCGGCGACCGCCAGGGGCTGCTGCGCGACATCTCCGAGATCTTCTCGCGCGAGAAGATCAACGTGATCGGCGTGAACACCCAGTCGGCCAAGGGCCAGGCGCGCATGACCTTCACGGCCGAGATCGGCTCCACGGCGCAGTTGCAAAAGGCGCTGCTGGCGATCACGGAAGTGGGCGGCGTGCTGGAGGCGCGGCGGGCGTGATGGGGCCCGTCCGGCGGGATGGTGCTTTCAATAAATATTTCCTTTTGAAAGCCCTTGTCATTCCGCGGATGGCTCTCTATAATGCTGGTCTTCGGGCGGTTAGTTCAGCTGGTTAGAATACTTGGTCGACATCCAAGGGGTCGCAGATTCGAATTCTGCACCGCCCACCAGAACACTTGTAGCAGGCAGTAAAAAAGGTAAGATTGCAGTACCACGGGCGGTTAGTTCAGCTGGTTAGAATACTTGGTCGACATCCAAGGGGTCGCAGATTCGAATTCTGCACCGCCCACCAGAACATGTAAGAGCGAGAAAGGCAATCCGGTTATGACACCGCGAACTACGACCAAGTATTGGGAGTGACGCTAGTCGAACGGATTTCTTTTGCTCGAAAAAAGAGAAAACGCGGCTAGTCCGCGTTTTTTTTCGTCCGTATTTTTACAGTTATTCTTTTTGCAGTATTTTTCGGCGCACGCCGCTTTGGAGATCAATATGCTTTCAGTCCGCCTCCCAGATGGTTCGGCCCGTCAATTCGACGGCCCAGTCACCGTAGCCCAAGTGGCGGCCAGCATCGGCGCCGGCCTGGCCAAGGCCGCGCTGGCCGGCAAGGTGGATGGCAAGCTGGTCGATACCTCCTTCCTGATCGAAAAAGATGCGGACCTGGCCATCGTCACCGACAAGGACGCCGACGGTCTGGAGGTGATCCGCCACTCGACGGCCCACTTGCTGGCCTACGCCGTCAAGGAATTGTTCCCCGACGCGCAGGTGACGATCGGTCCCGTGATCGAAAAAGGCTTCTACTACGATTTCTCGTACAAGCGCCCGTTCACGCCGGACGACCTGGTGGCGATCGAGAAGAAGATGGCCGAGCTGGCCAAGAAGGACGAGCCGGTCACGCGCAAGGTGCTGCCGCGCGACGAGGCGATCGCCTACTTCAAGTCCATCGGCGAGGCGTACAAGGCCGAGCTGATCGAAGCCATCCCGGCCGACCAGGAAGTGTCGCTGTACACGGAAGGCAAGTTCACCGACCTGTGCCGCGGCCCGCACGTGCCATCGACCGGCAAGCTGAAGGTGTTCAAGCTGATGAAGCTGGCCGGCGCCTACTGGCGCGGCGACTCCAAGAACGAGATGCTGCAGCGCGTGTACGGCACCGCCTGGACCAAGAAGGAGGACCAGGAGCAGTACCTGTTCGCGCTGGAGGAGGCGGAAAAGCGCGACCACCGCAAGCTGGGCAAGCAGCTCGACTTCTTCCACTTCCAGGACGAGGCGCCGGGCCTGGTGTTCTGGCACCCGAAGGGCTGGACCATCTGGCAGCAGGTCGAGCAATACATGCGCAATAAATACCAGGTCAACGGCTACCAGGAGGTGAAGGCGCCGCAGATCCTCGACGCCAGCCTGTGGGGCAAGACCGGCCACTGGGACAACTACCGCGAGAACATGTTCGTGACCGAGTCGGAAAACCGCTCGTACGCGCTGAAGCCGATGAACTGCCCCGGTCACGTGCAGATCTTCAACAGCAACATGCGCAGCTACCGCGACCTGCCGCTGCGCTACGGCGAGTTCGGCCAGTGCCACCGCAACGAGCCGTCCGGCGCGCTGCACGGCATCATGCGCGTGCGCGGCTTCACCCAGGACGACGGCCACATCTTCTGCACGGAAGAGCAGATCGAGCCGGAAGTGGTGGCCTTCCACACGCAGGCGATGGAGGTCTACAAGGACTTCGATTTCAATAACATCGAAGTGAAACTGGCGCTGCGCCCCGACAACCGCATCGGCACCGACGAGGTGTGGAACGAGGCCGAGGACGCGCTGCGCTCCGGCCTGCGCGCCTGCGGCGTGACGTGGACCGAGTTGCCGGGCGAGGGCGCGTTCTACGGTCCGAAGATCGAGTACCACCTGAAGGATTCGCTGGGCCGCCCATGGCAGGTCGGCACCATGCAGGTCGACTTCTTCATGCCCGAGCGCCTCGGCGCCGAGTATGTGGCGGCCGACAACAGCCGCCAGGTGCCCGTCATGCTGCACCGGGCCATCGTCGGCTCGATGGAGCGCTTCATCGGCATCCTGATCGAGAACTACGCGGGCGCCTTGCCGATGTGGCTGGCGCCGGTGCAGGTGTCGGTGCTCAACATCTCCGATGCGCAGGCCGAATATGTGCAGGAAGTGGCTGAAAAGCTGCGCCGGTGCGGGTTCCGGGTGCAGACCGATTTGCGGAACGAGAAGATAACGTATAAAATACGCGAACATTCCGTCCAAAAACTGCCCTACATCCTTGTGGTTGGCGACAAAGAGCGGGATGCCCATACCGTGGCCGTGCGGGCACGGGGCAACGTCGACCTGGGTGTCATGTCCGTCGATGCCCTGGTGGAACGACTCCAGCAAGATGTCGCAAACAAAGCCTGACGAGGCGACTCGCAGCGCGGCCGAATACTCAGACATTAAAAGGAAACACCATAGCTACTGACAAGTCGCATCGCATCAATGGCGAAATCACTGCCCCTGAAATGCGTTTAAGCGGGGTCGATAACGAGCCTCTCGGTATCGTGACTTTGGCCGAAGCCTTCCGCCTGGCGGAAGAGGCAAACGTCGACCTGGTGGAAATCGCGCCGACCGCGCAGCCGCCAGTGTGCCGTTTGATGGACTACGGCAAATTCAAGTATTCGGAGCAGAAGAAGGCTCACGAAGCGAAATTGAAGCAGAAGGTCATCTCGGTGAAGGAAGTCAAGTTCCGTCCCGGCACCGATGACGGCGATTACAATATCAAGCTGCGCAACCTCGTCAAATTCCTCGAGGAAGGCGACAAGACCAAGATCACGCTGCGCTTCCGCGGTCGTGAGATGGCGCACCAGGATATTGGCTTCCGCATGCTGGAACGTCTGAAGGCCGATCTGGAACCGTTCGGCCAGGTCGAGCAGTTCCCGAAGATGGAAGGCCGTCAGATGATCATGGTGCTCGCTCCCAAGAAGAAGAAATAATACGCCGTGAATCGCCGACCGGCGCCCGTGTGGGCGCCGGTTGCGATTTGCGTGCACGATTGCGGCGGTTGGTCTATAATGGCCGGCTGTTGTAATGTAGTGGACTCGCATCCACTGCAATAACAAGTGAAAGCAGGCATCTAAGCGCAACGTAGTGTTGCCACCTGCAATCCTGTTGATATGGAGCTGTCCGTAAGAGGACAGATTGCTATGCCAAAAATGAAAACCAAAAGCTCCGCGAAAAAACGTTTTCGCGTGCGTCCGGGTGGTACCGTTAAATCGGGTATGGCGTTCAAACGCCACATCCTGACCAAGAAGACCACCAAAAACAAGCGTCAGCTGCGCGGCACCCGTAACATCAACGCTTCGGACGTCACGTCCGTGCTGCGTATGATGCCATCCGCTTAATCTCACACTCATTTAAGGAGCTAATATGCCTCGAGTAAAACGTGGGGTTACTGCGCGTGCCCGTCATAAAAAAGTACTGAACCTGGCCAAGGGTTACCGCGGTCGTCGCAGCAAGGTATACCGTATTGCCAAGCAAGCAGTGATGCGCGCTGGCCAGTACGCCTACCGCGACCGTCGTAACAAGAAGCGCGTCTTCCGCCGCCTGTGGATCGCCCGTATCAACGCCGCTTCCCGTGAGCATGGCGTGACGTACAGCGTGTTCATGAACGGTCTGAAGAAAGCTTCGATCGAACTGGACCGTAAAGTCCTGGCCGACATGGCTGTGATGGACAAGCCAGCCTTCGCTGCGATTGTCAACGTTGTGAAAGCAAAAATCGCTGCGTAAGCATTGATTTTGTCTGCGCCACCCCAGGGGTGGCGACCAAAAGAACGGGGCAAAGGTGTATACCTGTGCCCCGTTTTTGATTGAGGAAAACGAAAAGCATGGACTCCCTGGAACAACTCGTCGCCTCCGCGGTGCAGGATTTCATGGCCGCGCAAGATGACGCGGCCGCACTGGAAAACGCCAAAGCCAAATACCTGGGCAAGACCGGCCAGATCACCGAATTGATGAAGGGCCTGGGCAAGCTGGACCCCGAGCAGCGCAAGGCGCAAGGCGCCCTGATCAACGCCGCCAAAGGGCGGATCGAAGCGGCCCTGACGGCCCGGCGCGACGCGCTGGCCGACGCCCAGATGCAAACCCGTTTGAATGCCGAGGCCATCGACGTCTCGCTGCCAGGCCGCGGCCGCGCCGGCGGCGGCATCCATCCCGTGATGCGCACGTGGGAGCGGGTCGAGGCCATCTTCCGTTCCATCGGTTTCGACGTGGCCGACGGCCCCGAGATCGAGAACGACTGGACCAACTTCACCGCCCTCAACAGCCCGGAAAACCATCCGGCCCGTTCCATGCAGGACACCTTCTACATCGAAGGCAACGACAGCGAAGGCAAGCCGCTGCTGCTGCGCACCCACACCAGCCCGATGCAGGTGCGCTACGCGCGCAGCCACACGCCGCCGATCAAGGTGATCGCGCCGGGCCGCACCTACCGCGTCGACAGCGACGCCACCCACTCGCCCATGTTCCATCAAGTGGAAGGCCTGTGGATCGCCGAGAACATCAGCTTCGCCGACCTCAAGGGCGTGTACCTGAACTTCGTCAAGGCCTTCTTCGAGACGGACGACCTGCAGGTGCGCTTCCGTCCATCGTACTTCCCGTTCACGGAACCGTCGGCCGAGATCGACATCGCGTTCGGCTCCGGTCCCCTCAAGGGCCGCTGGCTGGAGGTGTCCGGTTCGGGCCAGGTCCATCCGACCGTGGTGCGCAACTTCGGGCTCGACCCCGAGAAATACATCGGCTTCGCGTTCGGCTCCGGCCTCGAGCGCCTGACGATGCTGCGCTACGGGATCAACGACCTGCGCCTGTTCTACGAAGGCGACCTGCGTTTCCTCAAGCAGTTCAACTAATCGTCTAAACGGTTTATCACATTTAGCGGTCGAGCGTTCCGGCGCTCCCGCTCTCTGAACAATTTTTGCGGCTGAAGGCTCGATTATGCAATTTTCCGAAAACTGGCTCCGTACCATGGTCGATCCGAAGATGACTTCGGACGAACTGGCCCATCTGCTGACGATGTCCGGCCTGGAAGTAGAAGAAGTGGAAGCGGTGGCGCCGCCGTTCTCGAACGTGGTGGTGGGCCATGTGCGCGAGATGATGAAGCACCCCAACGCCGACCGCCTGAACGTGTGCCAGGTGGACGTGGGCACCGGCACCCTGCTCAACATCGTGTGCGGCGCGCCCAACGTGCGCCCCGGGTTGAAGGTGGTGTGCGCCATGGCCGGCGCCATGCTGCCGCCGGGCGCGGACGGCAAGCCGTTCGCCATCAAGGTCGGCGAGCTGCGCGGCGTCGAGTCGCAGGGCATGCTGTGCTCGGCCAAGGAACTGAAGCTGTCGGAGGAGGGCTCGGGCCTGCTGGAGCTGCCCGACGACGCGCCCGTGGGCAAGAACTTCCGCGACTACTACGCGCTCAACGACCTCAAATTCACCATCAAGCTGACCCCGAACAAGGCCGACTGCCTGTCCGTGCTGGGCGTGGCGCGCGAAGTGTCGGCCCTGACGGGCGTGGCCCTGAACGCGCCGCAGTGCCGCCCGGTGGCCGTCACCTGCGACGAGGTGCTGCCGGTCAAGGTCTCGGCGCCCGACCTGTGCGGCCGCTTCTCGGGCCGCGTGATCCGCCACCTGAACGCCAGGGCCAGCACGCCGGACTGGATCAAGCAGCGCCTCGAGCGCAGCGGCCAGCGCCCGGTGTCGGCGCTGGTCGACATCTCCAACTATGTGATGCTGGAACTGGGCCGTCCGTCGCACGTGTTCGACCTGGCCAAGATCCACGGCGGCCTGGACGTGCGCTGGGGCAAGGCCGGCGAGACCATCAAGCTGCTCAACGGCAACACCATCAGCGTGGACGAGTGGGTCGGCGTGATCGCCGACGACAAGGAACTTGAATCGCTGGCCGGCATCATGGGCGGCGACGCCACCGCCGTCTCGCTCGACACCGACAGCATCTACCTGGAGGCGGCGTTCTGGCATCCGAACGCCATCCAGGGCCGCGCGCGCCGCTACAACTTCTCGACCGACGCCGCGCACCGCTTCGAGCGCGGCGTGGACTACGCCACCACGGTCGAGCACATCGAGCGCATCACCGCGCTGATCCTGGAGATCTGCGGCACCCAGCAGACGCTGGTGGGCCCGGTCGACGACCACGTGGTCAACCTGCCGCGGCGCCAGCCCGTCACCATGCGCGCCGACCGCGCGCGCAAGGTGATCGGCGTGGCGCTGGACGACGCCACCATCGCCGACATCTTCACCCGGCTGGCGCTGCCGTTCACGGTGGCCGACGGCGTGTTCAGCGTGACGGCGCCGACCTACCGCTTCGACATCGAGATCGAGGAGGACCTGATCGAGGAAGTGGCGCGCGTGTATGGCTTCGAGAACATCCCGACCGTGGCGCCGGTGGCGGCCAACACCATGATCATCGCGCCCGAGAACACCCGCTCGCTGTTCGCCGTGCGCCACCACCTGGCCGACCTCGGCTATCAGGAAGTGATCAACATGAGCTTCGTGGAGGCGGCCTGGGAGCAGGACTTCAGCGCCAACGACGCGCCGATCAAGCTGCAGAACCCGATCGCCAGCCAGCTCAGCGTGATGCGCTCGTCGCTGATCGGCAGCCTGGTGGCCAACGTGCGCTACAACCTGAACCGCAAGGCCAACCGCGTGCGCGTGTTCGAGACCGGCGCCGTCTACCTGCGCGACGCCGGCGTGGCCGACGGTCCGCTGACCGTGGCCGGCTACCACCAGCCCAAGCGCGTGGCCGCCATGGCCTACGGCCCGGTGGCCGACGAGCAGTGGGGCCAGGCGTCCCGCAACGTCGACTTCTTCGACGTCAAGGCCGACCTGGAGCAATTGTTCGCGCCGGCCGTGGCCCGTTTCGTGAAGGCCGACCATCCGGCCCTGCACCCGGGCCGCTCGGCGCGCATCGAGCTCGACGGCAAGACCGTCGGCTACCTCGGCGAGCTGCACCCGCGCTGGATGCAGAAATACGACCTGCCGCAGGCGCCGGTCGTGTTCGAGGTCGATGCTGTTGCTCTTGAGCAACGCATGGTGCCGGTCTACGCGGAAATTTCCAAGTTCCCCGGCGCCACGCGCGACCTGGCCGTGGTGGTCAAGCACAGCGTGCCGGCGCAGGACCTGCTGGACGCGTTTAATGCTGTGGTGCAAGAAAATCCGCATGGCAAGATTGTGCAAGCCATTGTTTTGTTTGATGAATATCGCGGCAAGGGACTGGAGGCGGACGAAAAATCGCTTGCTTTCCGCTTTAGCTTGCAAGATACTCAAAACACCCTGCAGGACGACGTGGTCGACGCCGTGATGGCCGCGATGGCCGAGGCGGTCAAGCAAAAGCAGGGCGCACGCTTGCGTGCCTGAGCGCCCCCGGCGGCCCCGCGCGGGCCGCATCCTGGGCAATCGGTGGGAGTCCGGCCCGGTCCGGATTCCCCCATATTTTGATAAGGCAGGGCTGTAAAATTACTACCAACGACGTGGATTCCGCCGTCCTTCAATCCGCACTGGCCGCCGATCTGCATCGCGCCATGCAGGTGGCCAAGGTGCGCCAGGAAGCGGAAAAAGATTTGCCGACGCTGACCAAGGCGGAGCTGGCCGAACTGCTGTTCGAGCAGGTCGGCCTCAACAAGCGCGAAGCGAAGGACATGGTCGAGACCTTCTTCGACGAGATCCGCAACGCGCTCGAGCGCGGCGAGGCCGTCAAGCTGTCCGGCTTCGGCAACTTCCAGCTGCGCGACAAGCCGCAGCGGCCGGGCCGCAACCCGAAGACGGGCGAGGAGATCCCCATCACGGCGCGCCGCGTGGTGACCTTCCACGCCAGCCAGAAGCTCAAGGGCATGGTCGAGGAAAGCAATCCGGCCATGGCCCGCGCCGCCTGACAGGGACTGATCCGCGATGAACGACCGCCCCGCCAAATCCGACCTGGTTGTGTTGCCGCCGATACCGGCCAAGCGCTATTTCACGATCGGCGAGGTGAGCGAGCTGTGCGGCGTCAAGCCGCACGTGCTGCGCTACTGGGAGCAGGAGTTCACCCAGCTCAAGCCGGTCAAGCGGCGGGGCAACCGGCGCTACTACCAGCACCATGAAGTGCTGCTGATCCGCCGCATCCGCGAGCTGCTGTATGAACAGGGTTTCACCATCAGCGGCGCGCGCAATAAACTGGACAGCCGGACGGCCGATCCGGCGCAAGCGGAGTATGATGGTGCCTCCGGCCCGGACGGCAGCGCGCCGCCGGCCGGCGTCCCGGCCCTGGACCGGACGTTGATACGCAACGAACTGTTGGCGATCCTGACCCTGCTCCAGTGAGCGGGCGCAGAAAAGAAAAGGCGCGCACGAGGCGTCTTTTTTTTCGTCCACGCCGTCATCCGTGCCGTGGAATGGGCATCGCACCGTTATATCGTTGGTGCTATACTGTTAATGTTAATTTTTTTGCCAGTGCGCAATGGCGCGCGGGCGAAGGTGGCGCGGAATGCGGAGCCGCCGGTTCCGGTTCCCGCGCCACGAGGGGAAACAATGATACGCGTTGCCATTTGTGACGACCATCAGATAGTCCGTGCGGGCTTCAAGCAAATCTTTTCTTCGGCCGACGATTTCGAGGTGGTGGCCGAGGCCGGCAGTGGACGCGAGGCGCTCGACATCGCGCGCCGCGAAATCTGCGACGTGCTGCTGCTCGACATCGCCATGCCCGACCAGAGCGGCATCGACACCCTGCGCACCATCCGCCAGGGCCAGCCGGACCTGCCGGTGCTGATCCTGTCCGGCTATCCGGCCCAGCAGTACGCGCTCAACCTGTTCAAGATGGGCGCCAATGGCTACCTGAACAAGGAGTGCGAGGCCGACGAGCTGATCACGGCCGTGCGCACCGTGTTCCAGGGACGGCGCTACGTGAGCGCCACCGTGGGCGAGCTGCTGGCCCAGACCTTCGACCGCGACCCCAACACGGCGCCCCACACCGAGCTGTCGGACCGCGAATTCCAGGTGTTCCTGCGGCTGGCCCGCGGCGCCACCGTGAGCGACATCGGCGTGGCCCTGTCGCTGAGCATCAAGACGGTCAGCACCTACCGCACCCGCATCATGGAAAAGATGGGCATGCAGTCGAACAGCGACCTGACCTATTACGCGATGAAAAATAATCTGCTCGACTGAAACTGATTGATTGCGGAGGCGCGCACGGTAGGGTTGCCGCGCTGCGGCGGGCGGCCGGCCAGACTATAATGGGATGGTCTGGTGCAACTGTGCCGGCTAACCTCTCGAAGGATGCTTAACAGGATGTATTTCACCGCCACCACGGCACCCTTGCACCGTCTGCCGCTGTACAAAACCATATTGTGCGTCACTTGCGTGCTGATCCTGGTCGCCAACGGATTCAGCCTGTTCCACAATCTGCAATCGCTCAAGGGGGCCAACGCGCTGCAGAGCCAGAGTTCGCGCGTGGCCGACCGGCTGCAATACCTGAACGTGCTGGTGCTGGACGCCGAAAGCAGCCTGCGCGGCTATTTCATCTCCGGGCGCGAGTCCTATCTGGGCCCGGCCCGCACGGCCGTGACGGAATCGGAGAGCGAGTTCCGGGAACTGGAGAAACTGCTGGCCGACAGCCCGTCCCAGCTCAAGAACCTGGCCCAGCTCCACACGCTGGTGCGGCGCAAGCTGGCCCTGCTCAACCAGTCGATCGACGTCTACCGCGAAGGCGGGCTGGACGAGATCGTCAAGATCGCCAAGGTCAGCGACGGCCGTTCCAGCATGGACGAGATCCGGCTGCAGGTGGTCATCATGGAGCAGGAGCAGTACGAGACGCTGGCCGCGCGCAGCGCCATGTTCTACCACGAGTACCAGAAGGCCGTACTGCTGGGCATGGGCATCAACGCCATGGCCATCATCGTGCTGGTCATGTTCTACCAGCTGGTGCGGCGCAGTTTCCGCAACCGGGCGGCCGTCGAGCACGCCTTGCAGAAGGCCAATGAGAACCTGGAGTCGACGGTGGCCCAGCGCACCGAGCAGTTGTCGGTGCTGTCGCGCCACCTGATCAGCATCAGCGAGGAGGAGAAGGTGCGGCTGTCGCGCGAACTGCACGACGAGCTGGGCGCCAACCTGACCTCGATCGGCATGGATATCGCGGCCGTCACCCAGCAATTGCTGAAGACGGCGCCGGAACTGGCCACCCAGCTGCGCCGCGCCCGCGCCACGCTGGTGGAGACGGTGGAGATGAAGCGCCGCATCGTCGAGAACCTGCGCCCCAGCCTGCTCGACAACCTGGGCCTGTGCGCGGCCATCGAAAGCTATTGCGACGAGTTCAGCCGTCTGGCCCAGGTGCGCTGCGACGTCGACATCTCGGCCGAGCTGGAGAAGGACACGGGCCGCTCAGGCGACCTGTCGATCGCGCTGTTCCGCATCGTGCAGGAATCGCTGACCAATATCCGCAAGTACGCGCAGGCCGGCCGCGTGTCCGTCATGCTGCGCCGCACGGTCGATGGCCTGGTGCTGCGCGTGATCGACGACGGGGTGGGGATCGCGGCCAACACGGTGGCCAAGCCCATGTCGCACGGCATCCTCGGGATGCGCGAACGGGCCTTGCTGCTGGGCGGCACGCTGACCATACGGCGCGGCCGCAACGACGCGGGAACCTGTGTCGAAGCCCACATCCCGCTGCGCCGCAAGCCGGCGGCCGGGGTGGCGCAGCCGCCGGAACTGGCGGCCATGCAGGCTGCGGCCGGCAAGGGATCGGGCGCCGGCGCCGGGACGGCGGGCGGCGTGGCCAACGTCAGCAGCGCGCCACATCCAGCAGCAGACGGTCATATTCCGTCTTCGCCACCTTGTAGCACTCGCCCGCATACTGTTCCAGACCTGGACGATCGAGCACCGTGATGTTGCCGCGGCGGTAGGTGATCATGCCTTCGTCCTGCAGCTTGCCGGCGGCGGCCGTGATGCTTTCGCGCCGCACGCCGAGCATGATGGAGATCATCTCCTGCGTCACCTTCAATTCGTTCGATGGCGAACGATCGAGGCGGTCGAGCAGCCAGCGGCACAGTTTCTGTTCGATCGAGCTGTGCATGCCGCCCACCGTGTTCTGCGCCATCTGCGCGAACAGGGCCGTGTTGTAGCGCATCAGCAGCTGGGGCAGGGCGCCGCCCTGGTTGAAGGCGTCGCGCAGCTGCTGGGCCTTGAGCCGGTAGCCGTAGCCGGCGCTTTGCACGACGGCGCTGCACATGGCCCGCTCGCCGGCGAACAGCGACACGCCGGCCACGCCCTCATGGCCGACCACGGCGATTTCCGTGGTGGCGCCGTCCTCCATCACATACAGCAGCGAAACGATGGCCGTGGTGGGGAAGTACACATTGTCGAGCGTGGCGCCGTAGGTGAAGAGCTCCTTGCCGAACGGCAGTTGTACCAGTTCCAGGTGTTCGAACAGCGATTCCAGCACTTCGCGCGGGAGGGCGGCCAGCAACTCGTTCTGCTGGGCGCCGCTGTGGCTGACAACTGGCCGTGGCACAAGCTTGAGCTCGCGTGACTGGGCGGAGGCGCTACGGGCGCGCGGCGCTTTGACGGTGGCAACAAGTTGAGTGTTGTTCATTTTCTTCCTCGCAAACTTAAAGTACAGGTGTCAGGCGAGGCGGCTGGCGCGCACCTCGCGTATGGCAGTCACTTTAAGCGTTAAGTTAGATAGCGAACATAAGAGGACTAGTCGCCCCGGTGTAGGCAGGCAACATGCAGCTTTGTCAGCCTATTCCTACTGTAGAGCCAGACCCGGCCCTGCCGGGGGATCAGGCGCGGCGCTGGCGTTCGCCGTGGCGCGGGGCCAGGCGCGGCTTGTTGGCCGACCAGACGCCGGCCGGCGCCACGGCGGCCAGCGCGCCGGCCACGGCGGGGGCGGACGGGGCGGCGCCCAGGTCCGCCGGGTGCGCGGGGTGCGCCGTCGCGTGCGCGCCGTCGGCCTGGTCGAGCCGGAAGCGGCTGACGGCCTCGGCGAGCTGGGCCGTTTCGGCGTGCAGGCGCGCCGAACCGTCGCCGGCCTGCTGCACCAGCGCCGCGTTCTGGCCCGTCATCTGGTCGATGCGGGCCAGCGCCGCGCCCACCTGGGCGATGTCGGCGCTCTGGCCGGCCTCGGCGGCGCTGATCTGCTCGATCACGGCGGCCGCCTCGCGCACGGCCTGGACCACGTCGGCCATGGTGCTGCCGGCCACGTTGACCAGTTCGCTGCCCGCTTCCACCTGGGCCACCGAGTCGCCGATCAGTTGCTTGATCTCCAGCGCGGCCGCCGCCGAGCGCTGGGCCAGGTTGCGCACCTCGCCGGCCACGACGGCGAAGCCGCGGCCCTGTTCGCCGGCCCGGGCCGCCTCGACGGCCGCGTTCAGGGCCAGGATGTTGGTCTGGAACGCGATGCCGTTGATGACGCCGATGATGTCGACGATGCGGTTCGAGCTGCCCCGGATCGAGGCCATGGTGTCGACCACCGCGCCCACCGTCTGGCCGCCGCGCTGGGCCAGCTCCGAGGCCGACACGATCAGTGCGTGGCCGCGCTGGGCGTGGGCCGCGCCGCGCTGCACGGTGGCCGTCAGCTGGCGCATCGAGGCCACCGTGTCGGCCAGCGCCGCGCTCTGGCTGCTGGTGTGGTGCGACAGGCTGGCGTTGCCCTCGGCCAGCGCGTCGGTGGCGCCGGCGATGGCGCCGGCGCCGCTGCGGATCCCGGCCACCAGCGTGGCCAGCGCGCCCGTCATGCCGCCGAAGGCGTTGACCAGGCCGCCGATCTCGTCGTTGCCGCGCGAGCTGATGCGTTCGGTCAGGTCGCCGGCCGCCGCGCTTTGCACGGCGCCGCGCAGGTGGGCGATGTCGAGCGCGAACGAGCTGTAGAAGCCGGCGAACAGCCAGGCGGCCAGCGCGGCCACGGCCAGCACGGCGCCCAGCATCAGGTTGCGGCGCAGGCGGTCGCGCGCGATGCGCTCGGCCAGCAACTGGTCGAGCACCTTGGCCGAGGCCGACGAGAAGCCGTACAGGCCGTCGATGGCCTGGTCGCCGGCCGCGTTGAATTCCTTGCCCGAGGTCTGGTTGTAGGAATTGGTCACTTCATTCTTGGCCCGTTCGAGGAAGGCCAGCGCGGCCGGCACGGCGCCCAGCTGCGGCTGCAGCACGGGCTTGAGCTGGGGATTGTTGCGGAACACGGCGTCGAACTGGGCCGGCACCCGCTCCAGGTCGTGGCGGGCGATCATGGCCGTGGCGTTCAGCAGCTGATCCTCGTTGCCTTCCAGCAGGCCGGTGTCGATGAAGGCGGCGCCGCGGCCGGCGATCACGGACAGGCCCTCGGCGATGTCGGGGAAGGTCTTGAGGAAGGAGGCGATCAGGTAATAGGTCTGCACCTCGGGGTCCAGGCTCAGGCTGGCGCGGTCGGCCACCAGCGTGGTCAGGCGCGCCATGTCGGCCACCAGCGCGCTGTGCAGGGCGAAGCTGTCCCTGGCGTCGAGCGCGGCCTGGCGCTGCAGCAGCTCCTCCCAGCGCTTCTTCAGCGCCTGCCACTCGGGCAGGGCGGCCACGCTGCCGGCGCCGGCCTGGAAGGCGTCGAGCTGGCGCATGCGCTGGGCGATGGCGTCGCGCTGGGGCGCCGGCGCCGCGTTGGCCGGGCTGGCGTGGCGCAGGTGCTCCTGGGCCCGCAGCTGCTGGGTCAGCCTGGTGATCTCCTGCAACTGCACGATGTAGGCCACGCCGCGCTGTTCCTGCTCCGTGCGGGCGATGGACTTGTGCAGCTCCTGCATCAGCATGGCCGTCACCAGCAGCAGCGGCAACAGGAACACGAGGCAGATCAGGGTGAATTTGGGCAGCAGGCGCAGGCGCTGCATCAGGGCGACGGCAGGCTGGAGAAGGGCGGTCATGTATTTTCCATAATTGAATTGGTGTTTCTTCAATGCAATAATGCACGGCAAATATGACAGCATGATGAATTTGCCTCATGCGGCACCGCGGCATGGCGTTTTGTTTTGGGTCTGTGCAACAAATGCCGCATAATGCGAGCAGCGGGCGCTGGCCCGCGTGGATCCCCCTTGATTCCCTTCCTTATTCCTGTCAATTGAGCATGCGCGTACTAGTGGTGGAAGACGATGCCGTGCTGGCCGACGGGCTGGCGCGCGCGCTGGCCGGGCACGGCATGGCGGTGGACGTGGTGCGCCACGGCGACCAGGCCGACCAGTTGTTGCAGCGGCCCGGCGCGGCCGACGTGGTGGTGCTCGACATCGGCCTGCCCGGCATCGACGGTTTCGAGGTGGTGCGCCGGCTGCGTCTGCGCGGCGGCGCCACCCCGGTGCTGCTGCTGACGGCGCGCGACGCCATCGAGGACCGGGTCCAGGGCCTGGAGCTGGGCGCCGACGATTACCTGGTCAAGCCGTTCGCCACCGCCGAGCTGGTGGCGCGCGTGCGCGCGCTGGCGCGGCGCAACGCGCCCAAGCCCACCGTGCTGGCGCTGGGCGACCTCACGCTCGACACCACGGCCAAGCGGGCCCGCATCGGCGAACGGGTGATCGAGTTGTCGGTGCGCGAGTGGGCCGTGCTCGAATACCTGTTGCAGCACGGCGCGCGCGTGGTGTCCAAGCAGCAGATCATCGACGCCATCCTGCCGTGGGGCGACGACCTGACGCTGAACGCGGTGGAGGTCTACATCTCGCGCCTGCGCCTGAAGATCGCCGACGCCGGCATCAGCATCCGCACCATCCGCGGCTTCGGCTACATGCTGGAAGCGACCGCCCCCGACCATGCCTAGCATCCGCCTGCGCCTGCTGCGCTGGCTGATCGGGCCGATCCTGCTGCTCAACCTGGCCGGCGGCGCGCTCACCTACCTGCTGGCGTGGATGCCGGCCCAGGCCGCGTTCGACCAGGCGCTGTCCGACGCGGCCGGCGCGCTCGGCGCGCGCCTGGGCGAGCGCGACGGCCGCTGGCAGATCGACCTGCCGCGCCAGGCCGAGCAGGTGCTGCGCAACGACCAGACCGACGCCGTCTATTTTTCCGTGCG